>NZ_CP080572.1:1621873-1946248 GCF_023746595.1 Thermococcus argininiproducens
CATAGCGGTCTTATGCTTGCATTTGCTGCTATTCCAATACCATTGATAACGGGAGCACTCGCGGTAAGAGCTTATTTGGATGTCTTCATAAGCCCCACGGGTTTACAAGAAGCTGCTCAAGGGTTAGGTGTTTCTCCAAGCACTGCCCAAGCTATAGCCGGAGCAATGGTGCTCTTTGGGATAGCTGAACTAGTACTCCTGAGTTATGCGCTCTATATGTTCTACAAGCACAGACACGCATTTCTCTAGTAAAGTGCTTCGTTTCCTTTTTCTCCTGTTCTTACCCTTATTGCCTCATAAACAGGCAAAACGAATATTTTTCCATCTCCTGGGATTCCTCTTCTTGCATTTTGAACTATTGTATCCACAACTCTCTCTACGTCTTCATCCTTAACAACTATTTCAATCTTCATTTTGGGCATCAATTCGTAGGGAGGAATTCCTCCCTGAACTCCCCTCCCCTTGACAGGATATGTGGTCATGGGTATTATACCCATCTGTTTCAGAGCTTTTTGCACTCTATCAAAATCCTCTTCCCTTACAATAGCCTCTATTTTTCTCATAACGTCCACCAAATATAATTAGAACAAAAAGAAAATAAACTTTTCCAAAAAAGATTAAAAAGACTCCAAATCCCCTCTAAGCATAGTTTAATTCCCGTTCTTGTGTGATTGTACGGAAGGCTGTGAGACCTCAACATATTCTGGAACTTCAGGGAAATCTTCGCTTACATAAACCTCGATATTTATTTGAGAAAATACATTGTCAATCTCCTCTATTTTCTTAAGAAAATCTTCTTCTGTAAATTCTTTTGTCTTGAAGTATTTTTCCAAAGCATTAGCCAAGCGGTGGAAATACTCGATATGTTCAAGGAGTCTTCTTTTTCCATATTCCCTAGCTTGTCCAGTAGTTACGAGGAAGGGCCAATCACTACTCTCAATGAGCAACAATTCTCTTGCAAGCTGCCTTAGGATTCTATCGCCTAATTTATCCTCATGTAAATATCTGCTCGCTAAAGACACCATCCGCCTCTCCGCTAAATGTATATGTGCCCACATCCATTCTACTTCAGGGTTCCACCATGTGTAATGAGTTCCATACATCCCCCAAGAACCTTCAGGAAGCTCAATCTCATGCTTTTCCCCATTGTACCTCTCAAGAAACTTTGAAATCGTTATGCTCTCTATGCCTTCTCCGAACATTAACTCAAGTACTTTCCCCAGCCATTTAACTCCCTCGAACCACCAGTGACCAAATAGTTCTGTATCATAGGGAGCAACCACGATTCCCTTTTCCCCGTGTTCTTTTTCGTAACCTTCTAAAAGTGTTCTAACGAGACTAACAAAATGTTTGGCATGTTCCTCAACTCTCTCCAAGGCTTTTTCAGGCACATAAGGTTCTTTGGCATCAAGTCCTACTTGCTTTGATGTTATCCTCCAATATTGTCCTCCACTTCTTGGAGCTTTTTTGTGAAACTCCCTATACCAAAAATCCCCAGGATAGCCTATCTCCGCACTCCATACTTGTAATCCAGTCTCTCTGTTTCTAGCAAATACTGCAATATTCGTGCCTATTAGAAAGTAAGGCCTTAAAGTCGACTTTGGAGTCCTAGCAGGTAGAATCGTTCCATATCCAAAGCTTACTGGACCTTGATCTATGAGGTGACTTTCAACAAAGAAAAATTCTAACTGATATTTTTCCAAAAACTTCTCAAGACCCTCTCTCCAAATTACTTGGCCTGTACTTGGACTCCGCCATAGACCTCGGGGCCGATAAGCACATTCAGGGAGCCAAATGCCTTTTGGCCTTTTCCCGAAGTATTTCTCATAAGTAAGGATACCATTTGCAATTTGACCTTCAATAGCCTCATCTCTTTCAAGAAGTGGGAGATATCCATGCGTCGCGGCAGAGGTTATTATTTCTATATAGCCTTCATTCTGCAGTTTCTTGAGTTCACCTAGGATATCTCCTTTTATATGCTCCCAATACTCATAAATCTTCATAAAGTAATCCAACGTGTAAGTTATGGACTTTTTGAGTTCTTCATCGGAATATCTCTCCAAATCCTCTTCCATGCTTTTGAGCTTTTTTTCCATATACTCCTCAAAACTTTTTTTCATATACTCATCTGCTAGCTGCTCAGCCAAAACTGGAGTAATCCCAATAACCAGGTTAAACTTCACTCCCTTCTTTTTAAGTCTCTCAAACTCCATAAGAAGGGGAAGATACGTTTCTGCAATTGCTTCAAAGATCCATTCCTCACCAAATGGCCATTTACCGTGTTTTCTTACATAGGGAATATGAGTATGAAGTACAAAAGTAAAGTAACCTTTCATCAATCTCACCTCTTTTTGAATCTTAGTAAGCGTTAATTACAGCCGAATATTTAACATTTTTGGCCTTTTTGAAGGAGTTTTGAGTTGACAAAATGATTTACAATAATAAAATAGATTCCAACGGAAAAGTCCTAACTTTTTGGACAATTGATATCTCATAGAAAAAGGGTTTAAAAAGTATCTCTCTAATTACTCCCGGTGAAAGAGAATGAAACAAGAAATGAGCAGTGTCGACATAAAGTACATAGTAGAGGAGTTAAAAACTTTGGAAGGTGCTAGAGTCGATAAAATATACCAAGACAAAGATCAAGTTAGAATTAAGCTGCATATGACAGGAGAGGGGAGAAAAGACTTAATCATAGAGGCAGGTAAAAGGATTCATTTAACTACTTACATAAAAGAGGCTCCTCAGCACCCATCCTCATTCACGATGCTGCTCAGAAAATATTTAAGCGGGTCACGAATGGAAAAGATAGAACAACATGATTTTGATAGAATTGTAAAGCTAAAAATTGGCAACTACACTTTAATTGCAGAACTTTTCAGGAAAGGGAATATAATATTGGTTGATGAAAACAACATGATAATATCTGCCATGAGGTATGAAGAGTTTAAAGACAGAGCAATAAAACCAAAACACGTGTATATGCTCCCGCCCGCAAGAGAGAATCCAGTTGACATTTCATGGGAAAGTTTTAGAGACCTTATTTCTTCTCAAGATGTGGAGATAGTAAGAGCACTAGCAAGAAAACTCAATATGGGAGGACTATATGCAGAAGAAATTCTCCTACGAGCTGGAATAGAGAAAACAAAAAGAGCTAATACTCTCGATGAAGGTGAGCTTAAAGTTATATTTGAAAAAATGAAAGAGGTCTTCAATGCTCCTAAAAAGGCCAATATCATATATGAAAATGACACTCCTGTAGATGTCTTACCTATCGAGCTTAAATGGTATGGAAGTTATAAGAAAAAATTCTTCACTACCTTTAGTGAGGCTCTTGACGAATATTTCGGAAAGATTCTTCTTGAGAGTGCAAAGATAGAGAGAACAAAGAAGCTTCAGAATAAGAAAGGACAGCTAGAAGCTACCCTTAGAAAACAAGAAGAGATGATAGAGGGATTTAAGAGGCAAATACAAGAAAATCAAGAGATTGGAGACTTGATATATGCTAACTTCACCTTTATTGAAAATTTGCTGGAAGAACTTTCAAAGGCCGTAGAAAAACTTGGATGGAAAGAATTCAAAGAGAGAATAGAAAGTGGCAAAAAATCTGGGAACAAAATCGCCCAGATGATAAAAAACATCGACGCTAAAGAGAAGACAGTTACAATCGAACTTGATGGAAAAAAAGTAAAACTCTATTTAAATAAAAGTGTGGGAGAAAACGCAGAAATCTACTATGAAAAAGCCAAAAAAGCAAAACATAAACTTGAAGGGGCTCAAAAAGCCCATGAAGAAACACTAAGAAAAATCAAAGAGATAGAGAAGCTAATAGAGGAGGAAGAAAAGAAAGAATTAAGTGTGAGAAAAATTAAGAAGAGAAAGAAAAAGTGGTTTGAGAAGTTTAGGTGGTTCCTAAGCAGTGAGGGATTCCTAATAATAGCGGGAAAAGATGCCACAACAAATGAAATCGTAGTTAAAAAATATATGAGTGAAAACGACCTCTATTGTCATGCTAACATTTATGGAGCCCCCCATGTGGTGATAAAAGATGGTAAAAAAGCTGGGGAAAAGAGTTTATTCGAAGCCTGTCAATTTGCTGTTTCAATGTCAAGGGCTTGGAAAGAGGGACTATACTCCGGAGATGCTTACTGGACAGAACCAAACCAAGTCACAAAAAAAGCCCCAAGTGGAGAGTATCTAGGAAAAGGAGCATTTATGGTGTATGGGAAAAGAAACTGGATGCATGGCTTACCTGTAAAGCTCGCTGTTGGAATGGTGCAATACGAGGAAGAGAAACTGCCCATGTGTGGACCAGTGGAGGCTGTAAAAGCCCATACTAACAAATACATTATCATCCGCCCAGGGAGAATTAAAAAGAGCGAATTTGCAAAAAGATTAGCAAAAATTCTAGAGAGATGGGGATACAAAGTCGATCTTGATGAGCTCATGCAAATCCTCCCCCCAGGCAATGGCGAAATTGTGGAGGTGATTGAATGATAACACTCTATGCCATAGCCCAAAGGGAACTTGCAAAAGATCTACTCTTTGAAATAGATGATGAGGTTGTTACCCTATCCGTTAAGGGTATTATGATAGCCAAAAGTGCCTCAAAAACATATAACTTCTCTTTTGTGGAAGTTACAGATAATGAGTTTGTTCTGGCAGTTCAAATGAAAGGATATGTGATTTACTTAGGACTTGAAAGTGACGAGATAATAGATGAAGATGCATATCCTGAACTAGTAAGAGCCTTAATAAATCATCTCTTGCCTAGCCTCCATAACTTGGCTAGAGAAGCTGAAAAAAGATATCAAGGGAAGGCCGACTTGCTTTTGGATGACAATATGAGTGCAGAAATGAAGGAGTTCTTCTATGAGTTACTTCTCAAACATCAACGGGGTTTACCCATTCACGAACAAGTCGATGTGGCATGAGCAAAGGATTTTAAACCCTAGGAGTGAGGAGAATAGATATGAAAGAGACAAAATACCATTCATACGTTGTTGGCGAGCTTCCAGAAGGGTGTAAACTCTGTGTTAACGGCGCAAAACTAGTATTATTTACCACCGGAATATGCCCTAGAGAATGTTTTTATTGTCCTCTTAGCCCCTGGAGAAGAGAAGACGTCAGCTATGCAAATGAACGACCAATAAAAAATGTTAATGACATTATAGAAGAAGCTAAAATCCAAGAAGCGTTGGGAGCTGGTGTTACTGGAGGAGATCCGCTTTCAAGAATAGATAGAACTGTCAAATACATTAGAACACTGAAAGAAAACTTTGGAAAGAGATTTCATATTCACTTATATACAACCGGTCTTCTTGCAACAAAAGAGAACTTAGAAAAACTCTACAACGCTGGTCTTGACGAAATTCGGTTTCATCCAGATATCTTTAATCCAAACTCTAATATCTTTCAAAAAGAAATTGAAAACATAAAAGGTGCCTTTGACTTTGAATGGGATATTGGAGGAGAAGTTCCTGCGGTTCCAGGACAAGAGGAGAGAATAAAGTGGTATGCCGAATTTTTAGATAAGCAGGGAGCAAAATTCCTAAACATAAATGAGCTTGAATTTAGTGAAACTAACCTCGACGCCCTGCTCTCGAGAGGACTTAGAACAGTAAGTGATGAGAGTTCTGCAATAAAAGGAAGTCTCAAATCTGGGCTGACGATTCTGGAATGGGGCGAAAAGAATACGTCTTTAAATTATCACCTCTGTACGGCCAAACTTAAGGATGCAATACAACTCAAAAACCGACTTAAAAGAATGGCAAAAAACGTCGCCAGGCCCTATATGGAAATAACTCAAGATGGGACACTTAAATTTGCAGTGGCTGAGTATGAGAATCTCATGGAGCTCTATGATCTTCTTGTAAATGATGCAAAGGTCCCAGAAGAATGGCTCTATCTAAATCTGAAAAAAAGAAGGATTGAAATGCCCATAGAAGTTGCAGAAGAACTTGTTGATGCTATAGAGGGTGATGTAAAGTTTTATGTCGTTGAAGAATACCCCACATGGGATAGAATTGAAGTCGAGAGAATTCCACTACTCTAATCTTTTCTCCTTTTGCTTTGCTCAAATAAAAAGAGCAAAAATTAGAAATTATGGAAAAATGAAAGATTTCATTCGATCTTCTCTATACCTATTTTTGCCTCAACTTCAGGCCACTCCACAGTGTAACCTTGTGGCTTCTCAAACTTAACCTCAATAGCCCTTGTTTCACCCCTTATGTAATCGAGCATTTCTATAAGGAGTCCCTTGTTTTCATCACTTGTCTCTATGTAAACCATTATCCTATCATTTACGTCTAGATCCAGTTGCTTTCTCATCTCCTGAATTCTCCTTACAAACTCTCTTGCCAAGCCTTCCATCATTAACTCCCTAGTGAGGACTTTGTCAATAAAGACTTTTCCGTGATCAAATTCTTCTCCTATTAAGAACTCTGGAAGCTCTTCTTCCACGATTATGTGTTCCCGCTCGATCGTAAACTCTTTCTCTCCTATTTCCACCTTAAGCTTTCCTTGCATAAGTCTTTCATAAAGTTCTTTGGCATTCTGCTCGTTTATCCACTTTGCAACTATCTTTGCATCCCCCTTGAAATGAGGTCCAAGTTTAGCAAAGTTAGGCTTTACTTTTATTCCCCTCTCAACTTTTGCCACTTTGACTTCCTTAGCATTCAATTGATCCCTTAGAAGCCGGTTGAGTCTTTCTACAGCTTTCTTAGTTATTTCATCTTCAGTTTCTATTATTACTTGTTTCACAGGGTAACGAAGTTTTATTCTAGCTTTTTGTCTTGCTGCTGAGCCAGATTCCACTATCTTTCTAACTATTTCCATCTCTTTTTCAAGTTCTCTGTCCACCCAGTTTTCATCTTTTTTCGGCCAATCCTCTAGATGCACACTTTCTTTATTGCTAAATGGTCTTATTAGGTTTTGATAAATTTCTTCAGCTATATATGGTGTAAATGGCGCCATTAACCTGAGCAAGACATCAAATACCTTCCAAAGAGTCCAGTAAGCAGCTAATTTATCCGGATCGTCTCTTTCAACCCACAGTCTTTTTCTTATGAGTCTAACGTACCATCTACTGAGATCCTCTATAACGAAGTTCTCTATGCCTCTAGTCGCTCTTGTTAGATAGAAACTCTCTAGACCATCTTCCACAGTGCTGATTAGGGTATTAACTCTCGAAAGTATCCACTTGTCTTCCTCTCTAAATGGAAGCTCCTCGGGATTAAGTTTGGTAGGATCAAAGTTATCCAGGCTCATATATGTCGAGGTCAGTATGTAGACGTTCCATAGTATGTTGAGCATTCTCTTAACTTGAGCCAAACCTTTCCAGCTGAATCTAAGATTCTCCCATGGAGTAGTTGCCCAAAGCATATAGAATCTAAACGGGTCTCTACCTTCTTTTTGAATAACTTCTTCTGGCCTTATTATATTCCCAAGGCTCTTGCTCATCTTGTCTCCTTTTTCATCTAATACATAGCCATGCATTGCTACTTTTCTGTAAGGAACTGTGTCAAAAGCCACAACTGAAGCAGCTTGCTGGGAGTAGAACCACTTTGTAACCTGATCTTCTCCTTCTACAATGAAGTCTGCTGGCCAGAGCCTCTCAAATAGATCTTTTTTCCTTGGGTAGTCTAAAGACGCCCAACTTGCTATTCCACTATCAAACCATACATCGAGCACATCTTTGACACGTTTCATTTCTTTGTCGTTTACTTTTATAACAAAGGCATCAACGTATGGTCTGTGAAGATCCTCTGGCCCGAGTTTTTCTTCTATGACTCTAAGCTTTTCGTCATAACTCTCTGGAAGTTCTATCCTCTCACCATTAACTTCAATGGCTACTGAAAGCTCAACAAGTTCTTTAAAGCTACCTACTATGTAGATCTCTCCATCTTCACTACTCCATATTGGGAGAGGTATTCCCCAATATCTTTGCCTTGAGATACACCAATCACCTGAGTTCATGACACCATTGTCGTACCTTATCTTCACCCAATCGGGATACCAAGTGACGTTTTTGTCGTTCTCTTCTATTATTTTGTCCTTAACCTTGCTTATCTTGAGAAACCATTGGTCAGTGGCCCTGAATATCAAAGGTGTCTTACAGCGCCAACAGTGTGGATATTTGTGCTCTACAGTACCTGCCTTGAGAAGGAGGCCCTTTTCTCTTAAGTACTCTATTATCTCAGGGTCCGCATCTTTGACGAATTTACCTTTCCATTTGCCTTCGAAGTACCTTCCTTCATCATCAAGCGGGGAGTATATTGGTAGCCCATATTGTTTTCCTATTTCAAAGTCCTCTTCACCATGCCCTGGGGCCGTGTGAACCAAGCCAGTACCCTCTCCAAGAGTCACGTGTTCACCTAAGATTACACAATGCGCCCATTCATATTTTTCTCTGAATTCCTTCTGTCTTGGATATTCTTCTAGGAAGGGATGAACATAACGAAGTCCCTCAAGATCTATGCCTTTGTACTCCTCAACCACTTCTCCTTTTATTCCAACCTCTTCTAGAACTTTATCCACGAGGGCTTTTGCTATTATCCAGTATTCCTCTCTATCCCCAAGATTTGCCCTTATTTTTACATAGTCATACTCAGGATGAACCGTAACGGCCAAGTTGGCTGGAAGAGTCCATGGCGTAGTTGTCCATATCAAAACATATTCACTCTCTCTTCCCTCTACTGGGAACTTTACATAGATACTAGGATCTTCTCTTATTTTGTACTCCCCTCTTACTTCATGCTCTGCTAAAGCCGTTTCACATCTAGGACACCAGTGAAGAACCCTCTGGTCTTTTTCGAGAAGCCCTTTTTCCCATGCTCTCTTCAAAGTAAACCATGCGGATTCTATATACTCATTTTTGATTGTCATGTATGGATTATCCCAATCCATCCAAACGCCAAGCATTTTAAACTGCTCGGTCATGATTTTAAGATTAGTGAGAGCAAATTCTCTACACTTATTTATGAAGTTCTCAACTCCAACTTTTTCCTCTATATCTTTTTTGTAGCTTAATCCAAGAGCTTGTTCCACTTTAACCTCTATTGGAAGACCATGCATATCAAAACCTGGTTGTCTTCTCACATTGTAACCCTGCATGGTTCTAAAACGTATCACCATATCTTTGATTATCTTGTTCCAAGCAGTACCCAGGTGTATAGCCCCGCTTACATATGGGGGACCATCAAGGAAATAATACTCTGAACCGCTTTCTCTGGCCTTTTTCACTTTGTTATAGATGTCATTCTCTTCCCAAAACTTTTCTATTTTCCCTTCTAAGAGCTGTGGATTATACTCTTTCATCTCTGGCTCCTTTATCATGTCAAAAACCTCCTAAGATTTATAGAACAGACTAGGTTAACAGAATAGCCCAATGAATCACGGGCAAAATGCAAAGTGAAGGATAAAACACTCCCCCCTCATGGGCATCGGTCAAAATTGTTGAGTTCTCTTTATAAATCTTTTGCTGCTAATATATCAACTCATGCTGCTCATCCTTCTCCAACAGGGGAAGTTTTTCAAATGATAACATGTAGAGATACCCTTATAAACAATCTATGCTCTATTGAGATACATATCTACACATTAATACCTTGGTGAAAAGGATGATTGAACTTATTTACCTATTGCTCTCCTTTGGAGTTGTTATAGGATTTATTAGGCTAAAAATAAATATAGGTTTATCAATATTTCTAGGGTCTTTATTGTTAGGCACTTTTTTTGGTCTAAACCCAGGGGATCTTCTAGATGCTCTATACACATCTTCAACCGAGTGGACAAGCCTAAGATTAATCCTTATAATTATCTCAATAATGGCCTTAACAAGTGTTTTCTCCCAAATTGGATATTTAAAAATGATGGAAAAAGCTGCAAAATGCCTATTTCCCAGTGAAAAATACTCCCTTGCTGCACTTCCAGCCCTAATAGGACTAATGCCAATGCCCGCCGGTGCGTTAGTCTCTGCTCCTATGATAGAAACAGTTGCAAACAAACTTAATCTACCTCCCGAGAAGAAGACACTCGTGAACTATTGGTTCCGGCATGTATGGGAACATTCTTGGCCCATGTATCAAGCAATAATCATTACCTCAGCTATTTTAGGCATAACTGTCAGAGAATTCAGCGTCAAAATGTTCCCTCTGAGTATGATAATGATATTAATCGGGTACTTATTTTTCTTAAAACCCATAACGGCAGGAAAAGATGAAAAAGGAAATAAAAAAGAAGGCCTAAGACTTTTCCTCAAGAGCACATACCCTATCCTTGTAATAATTATAGTATCAATCGTTTTAGGCTATGATATTGTATATGGTGCCTTTATTGGATTTCTTTCTGCTTTGATCCCACATTTTAAGCAGGTAAGCAAAAAAGAAATTGCAAGGTATGCATTCCAACCAAAAATACTCTTTCTCCTAATTTCTGTCATGTATTTCAATAAAATCCTCGAGATTACCGGAGCTGTTGAAACTCTTCCTAAGGTAATTTTGGAATTAAATCTCCCAATTACTCTTGTCATAATATTAACACCATTTTTAGTTGGTCTGATGACTGGAATAAGCTTTGCTTATGTTGGAATGACATTCCCCTTATTACTCCCCTTTTTAACCGGATTTGACAAAATAGCTATTGCATACTTAAGCGGTTATATGGGAATGCTTTTTAGCCCTGTACATCTCTGTCTGGTTTTCTCTTCGGAGTATTATCAAGCAGAACTAGGTAAAGTCTACAAAAGAATGTTAATACCTGGCCTACTTCTTTTTGTCACCGGCATTATATACATCTATTTTTTCCTCTAGGAATCAACCACTATTCCTGATGATCTCTATTGAAATCAATATAAACATCTCCTAAGCTAGGTTTTCTTTTGTAGACTTTAATTTTACTTCTTTAGACAATCAATCAAAGAGTAATCCTCTAATCAAAAAAAGAGTAAGATTCCCAAATAATAAGATCTATGATATAGTCAAAAGTGTTATATAAGAGAATGTCCTAATATAAAGCTAGGGAAAGACATGAATCCCACATTACTACTCCTCGGTCAATCCTTTAGCCTAGCGGCAAAATTGACTGGGTTTGTTTTTCTAGCTTATGTATACTGGAAGTATCAACGAAAACCTGCCTTATTTTGGTCTATATCTTGGTTAAGTGCTGCTTTTTCAATAATATCTGATATAACTGAGAATTTATATATTTTAACACTTTCTGAGGCATTCTGGGCAGCTTTTCTATTTCATGGAGTTGCCGTGCTTTTGGAGGAAGAGAAATTCTCATCAAAGCACATTAAAGTTTTCTCAGTAGCTCCAGTCGTGATTGCGACCTATGGTATCATTCTCGGACTCTTAGAATATTCATCTGACTGGTTCGTAATTTTAGGTCTTCCATACGCCAGTTCTGCTCTGTTTATGGTATTATCAGGATTTTTAATGCTCTCTATAAGAAGAACTTACAATCATAGAGCCCTCTACTTAGGGAGTATACTGGTAATTAATGGAATTCATGAAATGGATTATCCAATTTTAAGACTTGTTGACTGGTTTGCTCCAATAGGATTCACCTTGGGGGCTATTTTCGCTATATTGTCCGTCTATATAATGATAAACTTTGCATTTACAGAAGAATTCATAAAAATTGAAAAACCCCCAAGAGAAATACCCCTAAAGCCAAGATTAATGATTATTCCACCTTCAGAATATCCAAAGATAAAAGAAGAATTAAAAGACATACCTGTACTTGCCTTTGTAAGGGATCTCGATACTCCCAAAACCTGGAGAAAGTTTTTTGTGTCTGCTGCAGTAGAGCATGGATCCATCTTCCCAACGGACCTACCAAAAATCACTGAAATAACAATAAGATACTTCAGAGAAGCACGAGAAAAGAACTTTGAAGGAGTTGCACTTATTGATTGTCCTGAATATTTGAGAACATATAATGGGTTTGATGCCATTGTGAAGTTCTTAGCATCCCTAAAAGATTACACCCTTTTGTACCAAGCCGTCCTTATCTTGGTAATAGACGAAAAAGCTTGGGATGAGAGAGAATTAACTCTGTTGAAGAGACTTTTGACCTAAGTGCAAAAGTTTATAACCTCACTAGCTCTTTATCTGAAAAGGTGAGAAAATGAGCATTGAAAACACCATAGCAAAATTAGCCTCAATTGGAGCTGATCTAAGCACAAGAAATGCAATCAGAATAGCCCTCTCATTAATAAGTGAAGATGAGGAACTTACAGATCAAATATATGTCGAGATAAAAAATAAAGCTCATAAAGAAGAGTTCATAAAAGTTCCGGTAGAAGAAAGGGCAATTTTTATTCCCCAGTGCCTAAGGAATGTGAAAGAATGTCCTGCAGAATTTGGAGAATATGGGTGGGAATGTACAAAATGCGGAAAATGCCCAATAGGAGAAATTATAGAACATGCTGAAAAAATTGGGTACAAACACATATATATCGTACCAGGTGGTAGCTTAGTTAAAAAGGTCTTAAAAGAAAAAGTACCGAGAGGAGAAATAAAAGCTGCATTGGGTATAGCATGTTGGCCTGAACTTGCTGAAGCTAATGAAAAGTTATCCATATTAAAAATTCCACTTCAAGCAGTTCCCCTCCTGCGAGCAGGATGTATAAACACACTAGTAGATGTAGAGCGAGTAAAAGAAGCCATGGAAATTGGACTTACGAAAAAGGACAAGGCCAAACTACCATCTTCAGATCCAAATCCAGCTCCAGTACCGTAGTTAACCTCTTTCGTTTCTTATCTCATTCCATATTGCTCCAAGGATTAAAAAAGCTCCTAAATATCCCTTTAAACTTAGAAGTTCCCCAATTATTAAAAATGATGAGATATGCCCAAATATCGGTTCTGCTGAATATATTAGCGCTGCTTTGTGTGCTTTTGTCTCTTTCTGATATCTTACCTGAAGAGTAAACCCCACCACAGTAGCAAATACTCCTGTGTAAATTATCCCCAACCAGGGAGTTACCCCTCTTGGAAACGCAAATCCTTCGATATTCAATGCATACACAGTAGAAAACACAAAATTCCAGAATATTTGCCAAAACGCTAAACTTAAGAAGTCTTTTTTCCCAAATTTTTGTACTAAAACTATCTGAAATGCAAATGAAACTGCACAAAGAATTGTTAGTAAATCACCGTAGTTGAAATGTAATGTAGCTCCAGAGATCAAGTAAAGCCCAGTTACCGCTATCCCTAAAGAGAAAAAGTCCCTTCTTCTCAATCTATCATTAAGAACAAAATATGCTATGAATGGTGTAAAAACAACGTAAAGTGATGTTATAAACGCGGAGTTAGAAGCAGACGTATAATTTAACCCAATAATTTGGGAACCATGACCAATAAACAATGTCATCCCGAGAATAAAACCTTCCTTCATTGTACTCGTTTTAAGAACCCTTGAATGAAAGATAAGAAGCATGAAAAAAGAAGCCAGTCCAAATCGATATACAAGAAAAAGAATTGGAGATACATAGTCAAGACTAACTTTCATTGCAGGAAATGTAAAACCCCATATAGCAGTAATTCCCAAGAGAATCAATTCTGCTTTTTTCATGCATCCTTTTAATTCCTTTTACATTTATAAACATTTGTCTTAAGACAATAGTTTAAACGTTCTAATTCCCATAATTATTATAAAGCTAGAGGTATCTAAATGATTCTTGGTGATTATATGGGCGAGGAAGGTAACGAAATCACTCAAAAAGAGAACTTTGAGAGAATATGGATCCTAGTGACTCCAGATAAATGTAGCGGATGTAGGTTATGTGAAATAGCATGCTCACTTGAACATGAAGGGATTATTTGGCCAGAAGCTTCTCGCATAAGAGTTTTTGAACTTTTGCCAGGAATAAATGTGCCGCACCTTTGTACTCAATGTCCAGATTATCCTTGTGTCGAGGCATGTCCAACAAAAGCCCTAAGTGTAGACGAAAAAACTGGAGCAGTCCTTGTGAATGAAGAGAGCTGTATAGAATGTGGAGCCTGTATCATAGCTTGCCCTGGAGATGTACCTAGAATTCCTACAAACAAAGGAAGTGTGGTCATATGTAACCTTTGTAACGGAACTCCCAAGTGCGTAGAGGTTTGTCATGAAGCGGGGCATGGTGCTCTAAAGATTGTTAAAGGAAACTATAGACCAATATTTAGGACGTTTGCCAAAAACCCCATTGAGAAAGGATCCCAAATAGCAAGAAAAGTTTTTGGAGAGGAGTTTCTGAGGTGAGGAGTATGTATGCTTATACGGGAAAACTTCTGGATGTGGACCTCACGAGAGAAAAAATAACGACTGTAGAGATCGAAGAAGAAATTTTAAGAAAGTTCTATGGTGGAAGAGGACTTGGAGTCTACCTCTTATGGAAAGAGCTTGGAGATAAATGGGAAAAAATCGACCCTCTTGGAGAAGAAAACCTACTACTAATTCTTACTGGACCTCTAACAGGATATTATCCCGGAATTAAAACCTCAGTTGTTTCAAAATCTCCCGAAAGTAATGGAGTTATTGGAAGTGTATTAAGTAGTGAAGTAGGACTTGAACTCAAAACATCAGACTATGATGGAATAATTATAAGAGGAAGAGCCAAAACTCCAGTTTATCTCTTTGTTCACAATGACAACGTGGAGATAAGGGATGCAACCAAATACTGGGGAATGGGAGGAGTGGAACTTCACAAGAGTCTACTTAAAGAAGTTCATGAAGAAATCCGAAAGAAGGAAACGCTAAGAGGCATACCAAAAGAACCTGCAATGATGTATATCAGCAAGGGAGGTGAAAATAAGATCCGCTTTGCAGCAATAATGACCAAGCTCATGCATGCAGCAGGTTATGGGGGTTATGGAGCAGTAATGGGAAGTAAGAAGTTAAAAGCAATAATTGTAAAAGGCAGTAAAGCCCTACCTGAAGTTCACGATAAAGAGAAGATGAAATCTATGATCCAAGAATTCTGGAAAGAACTCTTCACGATGACAACTTTTAGAGAATGGGGAACTGGAGCTGGAGGTTACAGTGTTGGTCATGACCGCTCAAGTGAACCCATGAAAAACTGGCAGGAAGAATACCATGACAATGAGGAAATAAGTGTAGTGAATTTTGAAAATAGGACTTGGATTAAGAAATACTGGGCCGACTATGGTTGCCCAGTGAATTGTATGAAAATTTCTTATCTCCGCTATGGGCCCTATAAAGGTTCAATCACCGATGCTCCAGACTACGAGCTTATGGCATATATGGGAACAAACCTTGGAATATTTGAGCCAGAAAAAATAGTTTATCTTTCCTACTTAGTAGATGAAGTGGGTTTAGATGGGATAAATGCGGGAAATACTCTTGGATTTGCAGCAGAACTTTACCAAAGAGGAATTCTTACAAAGGAAGATCTTGGGTTTGAACTCAATTGGGGAGACGAAAAGGCTTTTGCAAAGCTTTTACAGTTGATAGTAAACAGAAAAGGAATAGGAGATATATTGGCAGAAGGGACTTATAGGGCCGCTTTAAAGATTAGCGAAATGAAAGAGGTAGATGCACTACAATATGCAGTTCATGTAAAAGGTGTTGGAGTTGGAGCTCATGGAGTAAGAAGTGACCTGGATTACACAAGAGATATAAGTTACGCAGTTTCTGTCCAAGGTGGCGATCACACTTCTACTGCAGGTCTTCCAGCAAAGAGTTATGAAGGAGAGATGGTGAATGCCTTCTACGATTCGGCTGTTGTATGTATGTTCGTCACAAGACCTGGATTTGAAAGAATTTTAGAATTTGGAAATGTCCTAACAGGTTTTAACATAACCCCAGAACAATGGTTCAATGAAATCGGTCTAAGGATAATTCATCTCCAAAGAATTCTACTACTCCTGGGAGGCCCAGATGTTTATTGGGATCCAAGAAGAGATGACGATAATCCTCCAAGGTTCTATGAACCTCTTCCAAATGGCCCAGCGAAAGGGAAAACACTGAACAAGGAAGAGATCATGAACAAAGTAAAACAATACTATGCTGAGATAGGGTATGACGAAAATGGCATTCCTAAAGAAGATGTTCTTGAGAAACTAGGATTAAGCGAGGCAAAGAGAGAAATAAAGCGCATTAAAAGACGTTTAAATATCTAACTTTCTCTTTTAAACTTTAGGTTTTGATGATCTTTTTAAGGCTTTATAGCTAAAAAATATACGGTGATGTCCATGGTCGAATATAAAGACATGACAATTAAAGTTGTTGGAAAGAGAATTTCTCCAACCAAAATGATGGTGAAAGCTGGAGAATTCGAAATAATGATAGACAAGGTGGGGGGAGAGTCCCCAAGTCCCCTAGATTATACTCTAGCATCCCTTGCAGGATGCATTAATATAGTTGGAACCCTTGTAGCTAAGGACATGGGGATAAACATAGAAGATATAGAAATTGAGGCTGAAGGAGTATTTAATCCTGGAAAGCTTTATGGAAAAGGTACTCAACGAGCAGGATATAAGGAAATTAAAGTAAAAGTCAAGGTAAAAAGTGACGCTAATGAAGAAACTCTTGAGGAGTGGCTTAAACAAGTTGAAGAGCGTTGCCCTATAAGTGATAATCTTGCAACCCCAACTCCTACAAAAGTTGAATTTGAAAAGTTCTGAAGATTTTTAAACCCTTTTCTCTACCTTCTTTCGGTGAAGTTAATGTGGCGTGAAAAACTTAAACAGGGGTTTCTAGAGAACGAGGAGATAATGATTGAACTCAGTATAGGGGGAGAATGTGGAGAATGGTTTCCTAGCCTAGCTTTATATGACAAAAAGAATGATAGCTGGTACTATTTCGATAATGATATTCCCCCAGGAACAGATCAGGAGGAAGGTCTCCGAAATGCTATTGAGTTTTTTGAGAAACTTGTAATTGGACTTGAAAAACCTGTGCTTAAACTTTCTCCCCTCAAAGAAGCCCCCCAAGAAGTTTACCAAAAATTAACAAGATTTCTGGAGGAGTTGAGAAATGAAGATAAAAGTTAAACTCTATGGAGAACTTGCTTTAAAGTATAAACCCGAGATAGAAATAGAGGTTAGAGAGAATGCTCTTGTTAATGATGTTCTTACGGTATTAAAAATTAGTGAAAATGAACATCATCTACTCATAAACGAAAAGAAAGTTTCGAAAGATTATCCTTTACAAGAGGGGGACATTTTGAAGATTCTCCCTGTGGTATATGGAGGTTAACCCTCTCCCAACCCGACGTCCTCCCCAAAAGTCATTGTTAAATAAAGTTCAATGACTCCTTTTTCGATGTTCTCAATTATTTTTCTTTCAAGATTCTTAATTTCTTCCTCAGAGAGATACCTGTTTTCTTCAATAATTTTCAACTTTCCCTTTTTTCTATCTAATACTACAGTGGTCCCTTCTATTATAAGCGGAAGGTAATTTATTTTAAACCCATAGAGCTCCTCTACATAACTTACTTTTTGATTCAGAATCTCAAGGTAGGTTTTTAATTTACTCATTCTACTCACCGTAACCCTTAATACTTCCAAACAACTTAAAAGTCTTGGTGTGAACGACATGTACCAAAAGTTTGGTTATCATTTTCATGCATACCAACCAGGAGATATTATCTATATCCATGATGGCTCTGGATGGGATCCAATAAAGTATTCAGAGCGATTAAGCCCAGTTTCTTTAAGAATAAGAGAAATAGAAGTAAAGTCCAGAAACTGGACACGAACAGTTATTAAGGCCTACGAATACACAAGTGACACTCTGGGTTCTTTAAAATCTGGATGTGCAAGTGTCGACTTTGAACCCTTTACACTCTATATGATTCTACGATATAAACCAAGGATTTACGGAGAGATAGTTGAACTGCTCCTAAACAAGGTAGAAGCAGTACCAACAACTCCTTTTCATCCAATAATGCCACACTTAAGTATCTTTGAGCAGGAAATACTGGCAAAAGTTTCTTTTGACTTTTATGAACCATTTATTAAGAATAAAGATGTCGTAGGTTATTGGCTTCCAGAAAACGTCATAACAAGAGAAACTGCCAAAATTGTTGCTGAATCTACTATCAAAGATATCGTATTCTTGCTTGACGAAAGGCAGTTTGTAGGATTAAACTTTCCTCAGGCCAAGTTTTCCTGTAACACATATAAATGCAATGAGAAAGTGGCATATGTCTTTGGAAGAGACCATCAATTAAGTGATGCATTTGCTTTTAATACACTTGATATCAACGGTCTAGTTAGAGGAGTTGTTGAAGGAAGGATAGACGTCTTCAAGGAGAATGCAAAAATTCCATACTTGGTTTACCTGGCAAGCGATCTTGAGGCCCTTCTTGCCAATCCACAACAGTTGGATAGATTTCTTAATTGGGTTACGAAGCTTGAAGAAAGGAATGTCGAAACAATAAACACAGTAGAATTTGTCAGGAAGAAGAAAAATGGGCAATTCAAGTGTTTAGAAGGAGAGTGCAGTGAGCACTTTAGAATAAATGTAAAAGATTATTCAAGCTGGAGTGATTATTACGACTTAAGTATAGATGGGAGAACAGGAGATATAAGATGGCTAGGTATGAGAAGAGAAGACGGCAAGGTTATTTATAGGTTCTACAAAAAACAAAAAGTATCCCAACTCTGGAAATATGCATTCACAAAGCTATTTAGAGAACTCAATAGAAGTATACGCTTCGGTGTAATTGACATGATTCACAAATATCTTCCTGAGGCCAGTATAGAGGAAATAAAAGAGTTCTTGATAAGGTATTCGAGGATATTCTTCAGAGAACATTATGAATACTTTGAAATGGACACTACTGTGGAGTATGTCATAGAACCTCTAAAAGATCTTGATCCGACTCTTGCCCTAAAGCTCGGAAGAATATATTACCTAATGCTCCTTGCAAATCACTCGGATCCAAGATTTTGGGAAAACTTAGATACAAGAGTCACTTTTGAAAACGTGGCTGCAATAAGTAAAGCTCTCATAGAACTCATGAAGGTCTACATCGATGAGAACATGCACGAAAGAGCAAATTACATTCTTCTAGAGTATATGAAACTTCTGGCATTCGCACAGCTTTATTATGATTATGAACTTTTCAAAATGCCCGGTCTAGAGGGTTGGGAAACTAGTGAAAAAGCATGGTTTGACAGCCTTAAGAGCGAAGTTCCAAACTGTAATTACAATGTGATTACACGAGCTGCTCTATATGTTGGAAGGGAAGACCTTCCCAAAGACATAAGAAATGCTTTGGAGGCGCTCTATGATATGAAAAAGGCTGTTGCTGATACAGGCCATATTTCCGGAGAAATGCATGGAGATTGGGAAAACAAGGAATGGTGTGAGCATAGAGCAAAAGTTTAACCTTTTACATTCCACTTTTCTTTACTTAAAAAGAGATATGCCTCTTTTTCGAGCTTAGGGGGAACAAAATTAACAAGAATATCACTGTTAGTTATCTCCTTTTTAATGGTCCTTCCTAAAGCAACCTGATTTTTTATAAAAAGTTCTTTAATAACATCCACAATGTTTTCAGTGACCTCTTTTTCAGAATAGAGTCTTTTCCCTCTTATCCATACTTTTTTATTCTTTTTATAGAATTCAGCTCCACTTTCAGTAAGAAACTCCGGGCCTATCTTTAGAGACATCTTAGGTCTGTGAACTTTATCAACCTCGAGCATTATAAATGCTTTCTCCATGTAGCCCCAGTTAATATCAACAACATCAAATCCTTTCTTTTTTAATACCTTTTCAAGTCCTCTTGCACTTTTCTCTAGTTGAGGCAACAAAATATCATCAACAAGATCTGGCTTTTGGAAAAGAATAGTCACCAAGTTTGTTCCTTTTTCTCTAAGCAGACGTCTATAATTACCAGTTTTTTTCTCTGGAGGGAAGAAGAATTCAAGCCTCGGATCCTCTCTAAATTCTCTAGCCTTAAAGTAAAATACCCCAAATTTTTCCCAACTCAAGGCTGATGCCACATTCCTTCTGGGATCCACAGGATCTATAACTATAAGGGGACTCTCACTCTCTCTTTCTATAGTTTTGTATGCTATTTCAGGCTCCTTTCTAATCCACCCCCCGAGGTCAACTATTTTGCTTTTTCCTAGAAATTCAATATCTTCAATCAACTTCATAAATGAACCGTACTTAATAATCAGGAGTTCTGTTAGATACCCTGAGAACCCTCTAACATACACTTCACTCCCATAAACATTTATTCCTTTAAGAAATCTCTTAAGGAGTCTCACCTCATCATTTTTTCCATTCAAATGCTCAATTATCCACTTTGTATGTAGAATAGATCTGTCAACTGCTGTTCTAACTTCTTTCCAGTTCTCAACATTATAACATGGTACCAAATCAACTTCAAATCCTTTATAAGTGGCCTTTACATAGGGATGTTCTGCGTAGGCGATTTCATAAGTATCAAGTTTCCCTCCAATTGCCTTAGCAAGCTCCAGCCCTGTTTTTTTCAACTCTTCGAGGGGAGTATTAGAGGGGAATGCCAAGAAAAGATCAATGTCATGATCCCCTGAAAGGTAAGTATTTTTTGCGATTGACCCCACAAGATATGGGACTATGTCAAGGTTGTAGTTATCAATTTCCTCTTTCGCGATTTGAAAAACTGCCTCAGTTACAGCACTAACTACCTTCTTCTCTTCCTCAGAGGGTTTTATCATACTCAAAACTTCTTTCAGTAACTCCATCAAAGACACCTAATCTTGAAGCTCAAATCTTGCAAGAGTTTCATATATTGGGCCTTTAGGGGTTAAAGTACTCTTTTTAAGTTCTATTGCCTCAACATTAAAACGACCAAATTCCTGAGCAGCAAGCTCTTTTAAGACTAGCATAAGCTCTACTTTGTCTTTTACAAATTTTACTCTTCCTATTGTAACGTGAGAGACAAAATTTTTCTCTCTTTTAAATCCAAGGTTAAAAAGAGCATTGTCTATTTTCTGAGCAATCTTTTTTATAATTTCATCTCCCTCAATCCCTGCCCAGATAACTCGTACATAATTGTAACTAGGAAAGACCCCTATCCCTTTTACATTAACCTCATGTTTTGGATGTTCCTTTGCAATGGATCCAAGAATCCTTTTAATATCTTCTGCTTGTTCCTCTGTTATTTCTCCTAAGAATTTTAAAGTAAGATGGAGGTTTTCTGGCTCAACGAACTTAATTTTTGCAGCCTTAGTTTTTTCTATCCTTTCTTGAACCTCAACTAACTTTTGTCTGACTTCATCATTTATCTCAATGGCTATAAAAGCCCTCATTCCCTAGCCACCACCGGGAATTCCTCCCAGGGAAACACAATCCATTTATCTGTCCTAAACACATAAAAGTCCGGTACAACTGAAGTCCATGGCTTCATGGCCAAACACGCTATCTTAATGTCCTTTGCCCCTCTCTTTTTAACTTCCTCAATGACTACTTGAAGCGTTTTTCCTGTATCGCTAACATCATCCACTATTATTACTTTTTTCCCTTCTATATCCCCATGAATAGGGATTGTTATTGTAGGTCTTTCAGCTCTTTCATCGATCCCCTTATAGAATTTCACGTCAATTACTTTGAGCTCCACTTCCCCTAGGATATGGCTAAGTCTTACTGCAGGGATCAATCCACCTCTCGCTATTCCTATAATAACATCTGGTTTATAATCCCGTAGAACATCAGCCAGTGAGAATATAGCTCTATCAACTTGCCACCATGTGAGATAAACTTTATCCATTTTCTCACCCTCCTATGATATATGGTAAAGTAAAAGAGTCATGGTTTAAAAACCCAGCGTTCAGTGACCCACCCATCCTGAAAGCCAATGTTTCATCCTCTATAAATAGTTAAAAGAAAAGCTAAGAGATAACACATTTACTCCAACCACATTTAGGACAAGTAGAGCATCCACTTTCCATCCTAAGTTCTACAACTTCCCCTCCATGCTCATAGCAGACAGGGCAATAAGCTATTCCAAGGAGTTCTTTTATTTTTCTCTCATCTATCTCACTTTTTGTAGGGTTCAAAGTTCCTTTGTGATTGTTTAGGGAAAAAATGGGGAGACCCTTTCCATTTGTACCATCGATTATCGCCTCAACATTTACGAACTTTTTGAGCCAAGACTCACTTTCAACAATTTCTTTGAGTATCCTCTTTGCATACTCACTTGGTTTTGCTGGGACTCTTTTCTTCTTTTCTCCCTCCACACTATAAACCTGAACACTTAAGCTTCCATCTCTATATACTGTAACTCCTTTACACCCAAGTGCGTGAGCCAAGAGATAAGCAGCCTTGACGTCTTCAACAGTTGCGTCATTTGGCATGTTTATTGTTTTACTTGCACTATCAGTAAGCCAAAGCTGAATACTGGCCTGAGCAAGAAGATGATCAAGCCAGTGGATATCCATGGCTGTTACAAATACCCTCTGCATATCCTCCGGGATTTCTTCAAGCCCCTGCACGCTTCCGTAATTATCACTTATCCTCTGTAATAGCTCATCAGTATAAAGTCCCCGCTTTTTGAGTTCAGCCTCAAAAACTGGATCTACATAGTAAAACTCTCCAACTGTTACACTCTTCTTGTAAACCAAGGCGAATATTGGCTCAATTCCACTAGATGTATCAGCTATCATGCTAACACTGCCGGTTGGTGGACATGTAGTCACCATGGCATTTCTCACGCCGTACTCTTTGATTTCTTTAACGAGATCGTCCCATGGGAGATTCCATATTTCTTTGTGATAATATCCCTCAATTGGTAACTCACCCTCTGGATATTTACTCAGTTTATAGAGTGGAAACGGCCCTCTTTGTTTTGCTGCTTCCACACTGTATCTATAAGCATAGAAAGTTAGGTACTCTGTAGCTTTACGCATAAAGTCATACCCTTCCTTACTGTTGTATGGAATGCCAAGTTTAAAGAGTGCATCAGCTAAACCCATCATTCCAACGCCTATTCTTCTTGTGAGCTTGGTGTGATAGTCTATCTCTGGTAACGGGAATTTATTTACGTCTATAGCATTGTCAAGATACTTGGCCACTTTCATTATAACATTAGCATATTCATTCCAGTCAAAGTATGGTTTTCCTTCATCATCGTATTTTACAAATTTTGCAAGGTTTATGGAGGCTAAATTACATGATTCGTAGTCATAGAGGGGCTCTTCCCCGCAAGGGTTAGTTGCACGGATTTTTTCTCCTTTTGCAGGCTCTAAAACGTTTCTTTTATTTATTACATCAAAGAATACAACTCCCGGATCTGCCTTTGCCCAAGCCATATATGCCAATTCCTCAAAGAGACTCTTAGGATCAATCTCTTTCACTTTCTTTCCAGTACGGGGATTAATTAGAGGATATTTCTTACCCTCCTTAAGGGCTTCCCAAAAGTCTCTCCACAAACCAACACTAATGTTAAAGTTACTCAATACATTTGTCCCCACATTTTGTTCTTTTGCATGTATGAATTTCTCGATATCTGGATGCCAGACTTCTAAAATACCCATGTTCGCGCCTCTTCTAACACCACCCTGCTTTATAACATCACTAACCGCATCTATAAGGTGCATAAAGGATACAGGACCTGACGCTGCACCAGTTGTTGTTCCAACTAAATCTCCCTCTGGCCTTAGTTTCGAAAAATTAATCCCGGTTCCCCCACCCATTTTTTGTATTATTGCTACATCATGGGCTGCTTTCATTATACTCTCCATATCATCCTCTATCGGTACAACAAAACAAGCAGATAACATTCCTAGAGGTCTGCCAGAGTTTATAAGAGCGGGAGTATTGGGCATAAACACTTGGTTGACCATTAGGTTAAAGTACTCTTCAACAACTTCTTCATACTTTTCAAACTCTCCATGCTCCAGCATTCCCAAAAATTCATCAATGCTTACTTTCATTTTACCTTTCTCTGCAAGTTCCTTGTATAAGTTTATCATTCTTTCAAAGTGATACTTATTGAGCCTGAATCTGCCTATGCTGTATACTCCTGCAAACTCCTCAAAGTTTTGAAGGTAATACTCAACTTTCTTTAGATCCTGTGCATAACCACCCTCCTTTGAAAAAACTCTCTCATCATAGAGAAGATCAGGAATTGCAGCTAAAGTTGCAACTCTCTCAAAAAGCTCTTTTGGACTTTCTATTACCTTACCTTCCTCATTTCTTATCAGATACCTACTAGTCAAAACTCTAAGGGCATTTATTGAAAAACGTTTGTCTATTTCATCTAGTTTTTCCTTGTTAAGAATTTTTCTCTTCTCTTCTCTTATTTCAGCTTTTTTCTTTCTGTAGAGTATATAAGCCTTAGCAACCTCAAAAAGACCATTGCGCATTAACTCAAGTTCTACTATATCTTGAATATTCTCAATATGTGGGACTTCTCCATCATAAAGTTCATTAATTCTATCAATAACATCCTTAACAATTCTATCAAGGAGTTCGTCATCTCTTACTCCAACTTCCCACATTGCCCTTTGTATAGCCCATCTTATACGGCTCTCATCGAAAGGCACTATTCTACCATCCCTTTTCATCACTTTTTCAACTACCATATAAACACCCCTGTCATATTATTTTACCATTTGTGATACCTTAGTAAAAGTATCAGTATAGGATAATGAGTATCTATGGTACATATATCTTACTCTGGTGGGGATTGCCAACATGACAAATACTATTGATTACCTCTGTCGGAATAATAAAAAGTAAGAAACAAGTAAGTCGGATATTTTATCCAACCTATCTGCTCAATCCTTCATATGTGACCTACCTGCCCCTTGTGGGCAGGTTTTGTGAGGGTTCATCTAGCATCCCGTTGCCGATAGCTTCACCCTCACCGGCCGGGTCACGCGGCCACTACCGGCTATCCCCCCAACGAGGGAATCGCCAGCTACTTTTCAAATTGTCAAACCACTTATTACTATTAGGAATAGTATTTAAATTTTTCGACACCCACCTTGAAGTGCTTGCATCCCCACCGTGAAAGGCTAGAGCTTCAAAAAGATAATTTTCAATCTATAACCATGTCTCAGTTCTTCTTGGCTCATCATTTGAAATATATCCCTCAAACCCCCTTCCACTATCTCACTAAGCTTCTTGTAAAGTTCATAACTATGTTTTTCCCTTATTAATGCTTCTAAGACCAGATTTTCAAGAGTTTTTGGTTCCGCTCGAGTATCTTGAAAATAAGGTTCTAGGCTTAATACATCTAAATAATCTATGATTGCTGTTCTCTCTAAAGCATTTCCTTCGAGAAACCTCTCTATCGTATGTCTATGCCTTAATTCTTCACTTGCAAGCCATTGGAAGTGGTCAACTAAAGAGGGATTTTCATAGGTTGCAAAAGTTTCTCCAAGCTTGTACAAGTTATAAAGTTCATTTTCCTGATGAATTATATTTTTCAATAGATCCTTAATCTTCATCCTTCTCCTACTCCGTTACACCTTTAATATCTATATGAATAAAGGCAGTCTCAACTTCTTCTACTTCTTCAATCCTTTTTTTAACCTCTTCACTTATATCATGAGCTTCTTTAAGGGTGAGTTCTGGCAGTACTTCTATATGTACCTCCACGTGCAATCTTGGACCTACATAATGTGCCCTTAAATCGTGCATTCCTTTAACTCCCTTAACACTCATTACTTTCTCTTCTATCCTCTTGTAAATATCTTCTGGCGGAGAAACTCCAGTTAGGTGATTTATATTTTTGACAACTATATCGAAAGCAACTTTTGCAATAAAAAATGCTACGATAATGCCTGCTAAAGAATCCCCATAAGAAATCCCAAACTTTTGAAGGAAAAGACCAACTAAAACAACTACGCTACTTAGAGCATCGCTTCGGTGGTGATATGCATCAGCAATAACTATCTGATTCCCAAGTTTCTTTCCAATTCTCAGAGAATACTGAGTCATCATTTCTTTGGAAATTATGGAAACTATTGTAATCCCAATCATAAGAGCGTTTACCTCAATTGTATATCTTTCAATAATTCTTCCCAAAGCGTCTCTCCCTATCTCATAGGCCACCAAGAATAGCAACACGCCCATGAAAAATGCAAAAAGAGACTCAAATCTCGAATGCCCAAATGGATGGCTCTGATCTGCCGGTTTTGAAGCAATTTTAACTCCAAGATATCCTATAACACTAGTCACCACATCTGAGAGAGAATGAATTCCATCTGATATTAAAGCCAAACTTGAATGAAGGATACCCACAATAATCTTCACAATACCCAGAACAACGTTTCCTACAATGCTCACTATTAGAGGCTTATAAATTGTTTCCATAATATCACCACAATTGGACCCCTCAGTCCGTCACTCCTTCATCACGAATCAGGTAAGGCTGAACTCTTCATTGGGTGTTATAGAATTCTTCACATATTTTTAAAGGTTTTTTCAAAAGACTTTTATTATCAGGTCTCCAGTATCTGATGGTGAAAAAGATGGCAAACAAGCCAAGATACACTATAAGAGTCTACATGGGAGCAAAAGATAAGTATATTGCTCTAAGCTTGTGGGAAGCCCGCACTGATGAACACGGGAAGTTTAGACCGGCCAACATAAGCATGATTATTCATAATGGAGATATTGAAGCAAAAGCCTCCATGAGAACTGAAACCGCTGCCAGATTAGCTGCGGTTCTTTTAAGTATGGTAGCCGAAGCCGAGAAATTAACTATGAAAGAAAGGAGGAGAATTAGCATTGAAGAAAGATTTGAAGAACAATTCCTTCTTGAAGATGAGGAGGAAGAAATTCTAGAAAATGTGGAAGAAATAAAAGCAACTGTTAATGAGGAGTGATTCATGTGAAAAAGCTTAAAGTTTATATTCCTGGAATCTCCTTTCCCTCTCTTTCACTTACGGGAAATTACTGCACACTAAACTGTGCTCATTGTGGAAAGCACTATCTTGAGAGTATGAAAAAAGTTGAAAAATCAAACCTTGTAGAGTACTGTAAGAACCTAGAAAAAGAAGGATACAAAGGGTGTCTCTTAAGCGGGGGAATGGATTCAAGACTAAAAGTACCTTTAGACATGTACGCCAATGAGATAAAGAAAATAAAAAAAGAAACAAAGCTCAAGCTCAATGCTCATGTGGGGTTCATCGATGAAAGTGACTTAGAGTGGTTAAAATACGTTGATGTGGTTTCTCTAGATTTTGTTGGGGAAGATGATGTCATCAAAAGAGTGTACAAAATCAAGAAACGAGTTGAAGATTACCTTGGAATAATTGAGCTATTGACATCAAATGGAATTAAAGTTGCCCCCCATATAACAGTGGGTCTTGATTTTGGGAAAATTTGGTGGGAGTACAAAGCTATTGAATTACTTGCCCACTATCCTGTTGATGTTCTTGTTCTTGATGTTCTAATCCCTACTAGAGGTACTGAAATGGAAAACACAATCCCCCCTTCTGTAGATAAATCCTTAGAAGTTGTTAAATATGCACGGGACACGTTCAATGGAGAGCTAAGCATTGGATGCATGAGGCCCCTTGGGAAATGGCGTTTAGAATTCGACAGGGGAGCCATATTAATAGGGGTTGACCGAATAACAAATCCACCAAGAAAAATTATTGAATGGGCAAAGAAAATAAGGGATATTGAAATTATCTATGAATGTTGTGTCATGTAAGCTAGAAATAGAGAGCATAGACAAAGTATGCATAAAGAATTAAAAGCACGACACTTGTCTTTCGTCCTACCCTATTGTTAAGCCTTAGAGAAATAGCGAGTATCCCCATTACGAACAAAGTTAATGGTGCAATAAATGTATAAATCGTGTGATCTACCTTTATAGGTCTGATTAATGCTGCAATACCAATTACCATTAAGATATCTAATATGTTTGCTCCAACGACATTTCCAACACTTATATTGGGGATTTTCTTTAACGTAGCAGTTAATGAATTTGCGAATTCCGGAAGGGAAGTTCCTATAGAAACTAGTGTTAATCCAATGACTACCTCTGGAACCCCCAAAGCCGTGGCAATCTTTACAGCGCTGTCTACCACAAGTCTAGCTCCAATAACTACGATTAATCCACTCGCAAACAAGATTGCAATCTCTTTTTTGGGGTTTCCTTTCCCTTCTTTGGCTTCTTCGAAGGTTATATGCTTTTTATAGAGGTAATAGAGAAATCCAACATAGATCAAGATCAGAGAAAACCCTTCAACTCTTGAAATCAATAGATCCCTCATCAAAAACCACGCGTAAATCGTGACGCCAATCATGAAAAGAGAGTTTTTCCATGCTATTTCATCCACATCAAGGGGCATTATAAGAGATGAAACTCCTAAAATCAAGGCAATATTCGCTAAGGCACTCCCAATAGCATTCCCAAGTGCTATGTCGCCAAGTCCCTTATAAGCCGCTATTGCAGAGGTTGTAACCTCTGGAAGCGTTGTGGCAATACTAGCCAACACTAAGGCTATTAAAAACTCGCTAACCCCAAATCCTTTGGCCACTCTTGTTGCAGCTTCTACAAATAAATCACTTCCCTTGATCAACATTGCCAAACCTAGGACGAAGAGACCAAAAGTTACGATGTACTCTATCGCCATTTTGCCCTCCCGAGGGAATTAAAGGATAGGGATTTTAAAGCCTTTGGGTGAAAAGCCTAAAAGAGATTAGTACCAAAATCCAGCAGAGGTGACGAAGATGAACATTGCCAAATATATCGACCATACAAACCTAAAATCTTATGCAACTAAGGAAGATATAATAAAACTATGTGAAGAAGCGAAGAAGTATGGATTTTATGCAGTCTGTGTAAATCCATATAGAGTAAAACTAGCAAAAGAGCACCTCAAGGGCACAGATATTAAGGTAGCAAGTGTAATAGGGTTCCCTCTAGGAGCAACACCCACAGAAGTAAAGGTTTTTGAAGCAAAAAAAGCTCTCGAAAATGGAGCAGATGAGCTTGACATGGTAATCAACATTGGAGCATTAAAGGATAAAGACTACGAATATGTCAAGAAGGATATAGAGGACGTTGTTAAAGTAGCACATGAAAATGGAGCAATAGTCAAAGTAATTATTGAGACATGCTATTTAACTGAGGAAGAAAAGGAGATTGCATGCAAACTTGCCGTGGAAGCTGGAGCTGATTTTGTTAAGACTTCAACCGGTTTTGGAACTGGTGGAGCTACTATTGAAGATGTAAAACTAATGCGCAAAATAGTTGGAGAAAAAGTAGGTGTCAAAGCAGCAGGGGGCATAAGAACTTACAAACAGGCCATAGAAATGATACGAGCAGGGGCAAATAGAATAGGTACTTCAAGTGGTGTAAAAATTGTCGAAGGGGCAAGAAATGAGTGAACTTTTAAGACTTTTAACAACTGTTATAAGAGAAATAGAAGAGGATGGTTTTCAGCCAAAAATCGCATTAGTTGGCCCTAAGTTTGCAGAAAAGGGTATGAAAGAGCTAAAAAATCTCAACTTAAAAGTATATATTGTAGAAGAATTAAACTGTGATGCAATAATTGGAGACCCACGGTTTATAGGACATCTCCGAAAGGCCTCAAGACGGGTGTCATTGGAACCATTAATGGAAGAAAGAGAGTTCTGGGAAGAAATGGAAGAAATACAAAAGCTCTAAATTTGGAGAGATACTAATACGTCCTTTATTCTTCTTTTTATAACATGTCCCAAGCCACCGCCAACCACAATACCAGTGACTGCTTGGAGAGTATTTCCAGGAATCTCTGCTATGGCTCCGCCCCATCCATAAACGTAGACTTCTACAAAAAAGTAGCCCAGAACCATTAAACCTCCACCAAGGATCGTTGCAAGGAGTATTGCGGTAAAATCATCTTTCTTGGAGGTAATATATCCTATAACGAATCCTTCTACACCTTTTATTATCAAAGTAAATGGTGCCCAGTGAGCATAGCCAGTTATAATGTCTGCCATTGCTGATCCAAAACCGCCGGCAAAGGCTCCTATGGTGGGCCCAAAAAGAACGGCTACCAACATTACCATGGTATCTCCAATGTTAATGTATCCACTGGTCAAAGGAGTAGGTACTTGAATTGCCATTGTAACCACTGCAACAAGAGCCGCCATTACTCCAGAAAGTGCCACTCCAACTGCAACCTCAAATACTCTTTTTTTAAGTATGAACAAGTAAGCAAAATAAAGCACTGCCACCGCAATTATAATCCATTTGGCGTATGGGGCTACTGCCTCAATCGCCATTCTCATCACCTCACTTTATTTATTTTTCAAGTTAAAACTTGAGATAAAGGTTTAAAAATTTTTCTCTCAAAAACGCAAGAACAGAAAAGCAAAAGAAAAACAAATAGAAATCAGCCAACAACAGCCTTAATGGCCTCTTCGAGAATGTCCAAACCAATCTTAGCCTCTTCCTCATCAATGGTGAGCGGTGGGATCAGCCTTAAGGCACTCTTTCCACACCCAAGTGTTGCAAGACCTCTCTTGAGAGCTTCAACTACAACTTGGTTTCTTTCGTTACTTGCATACTCTTTGCTCTTTCTGTCTTTTACGAATTCAATGGCCCATGCAAGACCAAGACCCCTAACATCACCAATAATCTCGTATTTATCGTACATTTCCTGAAGCCTCTCTTTAAATAGTGGTTCAAGTTTTTGGGCATTCTCGATTAGCCCATTTTCAAGCTCGTCAATAACTGTCAAAGCAGCCACACATGCAAGGGCGTTTCCTCCATAAGTGTTGCTGTGAACTCCCGAAATTCCAAAATCTAGATCTTTTCTGAAGATGGTTGCACCAATTGGAACTCCCCCACCAAGAGCCTTTGCAAGGCTTATAGTGTCTGGAGCCACTCCAAAGTGTTCTATTGCAAACATTTTACCTGTTCTTCCCATTCCCATCTGAACTTCGTCATCCATGAGCAGTATTCCATGCTTCCCAGCAAGCTTCTTGAGTTCCTTGAAGAAATTCTTTGGTGGTACTACATAACCCCCTTCTCCTTGAATTGGCTCAAATATTATTCCAGCGACCTCTTCAGGAGGTACATAATGAGCAAAGAGATAATCTTCTATGTATTCAAGAACTCTATTAACAAGCTCATCTGGCTCCTCATAACCATCAACATGCCACGGGTTTCTGTAAGGGTTTGGATATGGTACATGCTCAACACCAGGCATTGTTGGGAACATTCTTGACCTGTGAACAGGTTTGCTTGCAGTTAGACTCATTGTACCATGTGTTCTTCCATGAAACGCACCGATAAATGCTATAAAGAGTTTTCTTTGGGTAGACCACTTTGCGATTTTTATAGCTGCCTCATTAGCCTCGGTTCCACTATTTGAGAGAAATGTCTTCTTTTCAAAATCTCCTGGGGCAATGCTATCAAGTTTTTCGGCCAATGCAACTTGATAAGGATTATAGTAGTCAGTTCCAGCTCCATGAATCAACTTATCGAGTTGTTCCTTTAGAGCCTCAACAACCTTTGGGTTTCTAAGACCAGCGTTAAGAACACCTATTCCAGAAGAGAAATCAAGAATTCTGTTCCCATCCACATCAATCCAGTAGTTTCCCTCAGTCCTCTCTATAACAAGGAAATACTCATTTGGATCGTTTGTAGTTGTAGCCATGTACTTGTGGTGCTTCTCTATTATTTCCCTAGCTTTTGGTCCCGGAATTTCTTTAACCTGAGGTCCCTTCACCATGTTTGCTCACCGTTGTATAGAATATTTTCCACCTATATAATTTTATGTTCACTAAAAGCTACTTTTAGTCGAAAAAGTTTCGGGATTCGTGAAAAAGAAGAAGTAGTTTTGCAATAAAACTAAAAGAAAAAGTTGCAAAATAAATTCACAAAAAGAATTTATTCTTCTTGTACCTGAGATTTCCAATTTTCCAAGAGCTCCTTTACAGAGTTTGCTGCAACGGCTCCCTGACCAACTGCGACTGCAATTTGCTTAAATACATTTGTTATATCACCTGCAGCAAAAAGCCCTTTTATCTTTGTTCTCATGTACATGTCAACAGGTATATACCCCTGCTCGTCTGTAATACCCAAATGCTTAACAAAATCAGTTTTTGGCTCGTAACCTATGAAAACGAATACTCCATCAATTTTTTTCTCAGATATCTCACCAGTCTTAACGTTCTTCAAGACAACGCTTTCAACTTTTTTGTCTCCCTTGATTTCTACAACGACAGTGTTCAACAATGTAGGAATTCCTTTCTGCTTGAATCTATCTTGAAGTATTTTATCCGCTCTAAACTGCTCTCTTCTGTGTACTAGGGTTACATTAACCCCGATTTCATTAAGATATAAGGCCTCCTGAAGTGCAGTATTTCCCCCACCTACAACTATAACATCCTTGCCCTTAAATAAGGGGCCATCACAGGTTGCACAGTAACTAACGCCTCTTCCATAGAATTTATCTTCCCCTGGAACCCTAAGCTTTCTAGGTTCGGCTCCCACCGTTATTATAACACTCCTAGCTTTGTAGACCTTCCCATTCTTTGTTTTTACTTCAAATTTACATGGGCCCTCGTAGTAAGCACACTCTGCCGGATCTATCCTCTCTACTTCATCAAAAATTATTGGCACATCAAGCTTTTTTACTTGTTCATGCATCCTATTAGCTAGTTCAGAGCCTTTCACTCCATCTGGAAATCCAGGATAATTTTCAATGATGTCTGTGAGAGCAACATTTCCCCCTATGTCTTTTGAGATTATCAATGTATCAAATCCATAACGAGCTGAATATATAGCTGCTGTAAATCCTGCAGGGCCTGCTCCAATTATTAGAACGTCCCAAGTTTTTGTCTCGTCAATGCCGCCTTGTGATAAACCTCCCAAACTGAACATCTTCCCCACCTCCAGTTTGCAACTTTTGGTTGAATACTTAAAAACATTATGGAACAACTTTGGGAACTAAATTAATTTCACCTCTTTATCCACTATTAAATGAAGAACATACCCTAGAAAGGCTACAAACCCCATAAATAAAGCCTCTCCAAATTTAAAAACGAGCCCATGTCTACATAAGGCAAAGATGGATAAACCGTAAATTGTGGCAAAGGTAATAGAGTGTACTATCCCTCTATGTTTTGGGAGCATGGCAGAAAATGCATACCACGCCCCTACTGCAAAAAAAGCTCCTACTGCCCATGCAACACTTTCATCCATCCAGGTCTCATTTCCGAACGAAAGATAACCTCTAACCCTAACGAATACCGCACTGCCTACGAATACTGAAACTATAGGTTTTATTCCTCTATGTATTAGTGCCTCTGGATGATCAAGATCAGGTAAATCAGCTCCAAGAACATAAACGCCATACCCAAAAATCATTGCCATCAAACTCAATTCAAACGGAATATTTGCATATTGTTTTAGAAAAGATGCAAAAAAAACTGCTAAGGGATAAGTTAGAAGGCCACTGAGAACATGGCCATTATAATTCATTGCTTTTCCTCCACCTCTTGCTCCTCAAGGAATTTTCTAACATAGTCTGGAACTTTGTAATTCCCCTTTGGATCTCCTACTAAAAAGCCCAATCTTATTAGTTCTTCTAAGTGGTCATAAACCTGAACTCCTGGCTTTTTCACTTCTTTAGCTATCTGAATATAACTCGCCGGTCCTCCATTGAACTGGTATACTATAGTTTCTACTAAATCCCTGTAATCTTTTGGTATTCTCATCAAATATTCTTCCAAGTTTTTGGGCTCTTCCAGTATGGTTGTAACCACATAGTCATCTATTGGGTCAAATTTATGCTTACTGGCTTCACTTAATACATAATGGAGAAGCCTTAAGATTTGTCTCGGATTGCCCTTTGCAAGTTGGTGAATAAGTCTTATCGCCTCATCAGTAAATGGATACACCGGATCATCGGTATCTCTAATCCTAACTTTATTAAGCCTCTTCTTAACGAGTTCAAAAGTTTCATCAAGACTCATTGGTCTTAACTTAAATTCATAATGCAATCTCATAAAAAAGGCGGGGAAAATTTTTGAGTACTCCTCATAGGCGTTAGGTATACAGGCAAAACCAACGATACACCCAGGGGGCATGTTGCTTATAAAGTGCCTTAACATTTCAAAAAAGAGAATCTTTTCTTCTTCACTTGCCGTTTGCATATTTTCCAACTCATCAAGAAGCACTGTAGAATAAGGATACTTACTCAATTCTTTTGTCAGCATTTCAGCAATATCTCTCGATTTATACTCTTTAGTTGAAGATAGCATCTTTTCAAGACGATCTATAAAACCTAACTTTCGGGAAAGGTTTTCAAGAAAGATATTGGTCCTGGTTTTTGGTGGCTTTAAGCCATTAAACATGTCTCGCGTGAGTTTTAAGATATCATTTGTATCGACTTTAATATAAATTGCCTTTCCTCCTTGCTCTGATATAGTCTTATGAATACTTTTAAGTCTCTGGGTTTTTCCCATTCCTAAAGGACCCACTAAAGAAAATGCTATTGAACTTTTATTCCCAATTACCTCTGAGATTATCATGGATAAGCGCATATCCACCTCTTGGTAAACGTGTATACTCTCTACGTCTTCTATTCCTTCACTTGCCAATTGTTCAAAAGGATTTTTTGCTAGACCATATACTTCATAAGATGGAGGGGAATAAACTTTAAGTGTGCTAGGCCTTTCCATTTTATCCACCAAGTTTAAATTTTAAGTAAGAGGATATATAAACTTGTCCATAGAGGTGAAGAAAATGACCACACTGCTTGTAACAGTACCTGGTGGAAGAGAGGGTGATGCTGCTCTCGAGCTTGAATGGGCTCTTGGAGATGCAAGAGTTAGACGTGCAAAGTGGAGAGGAGTGCTAATAGTCAAAACACGTCTCGAAAAAGATGAGGCATTGGAAAGGATAAAGGAGTTTGACACTACGGCCATTTTTAAAGTTTTACCTCTAGAGAAATTAGTCATGAGTAAAAAGGAAGTAATAATGGAAGAGGCCTTCGAAATGGCTAAAGAACGTATTAAAGAAACCGAGAGTTTTGCGGTTAGATGTAAAAGAAGGGGCAACTGGATATCCTCCGGGAAAGAAATAGAAATTGAACTTGGGGCAAAAATAAAGGAGACCCTAAACGCCAAAGTTAATCTCACTAATCCTGATTGGTACGTTTGGATAGAAGTTCTCGGAAAGCGGACTGGTATAAGCATTATTAGACCGGAGGAGATAATAAAGAAGAGGGTGGAGTTTTAAAAAGCCCTCTGAAGATCTACTGACCTCCCTCTTACCCTAGGAGGAAAAAATTTCAAGTAGTAGAACGGTTAACTGCATAAGTTATGAGTTATAAGTTATAACTTTTCATTGCACTTTTAGTTTTTAGAAAATTTAAAAGCTAAAGGAGATCCAAATATGTTGCTAAACTTTTAGATTCTTGGTTGCACTCTATAAACTGTCCTATCTTCCCCTATACTATCAATAAGACCGCGATGTCTCCTCACACAGCTCTCACATGTACCACAGTGAATCGGCTTTCCTTCCTCTGTGAAGCCTTTGGGCATGTAACATGAGTTAGAGTATTCATACTTCGCACCAAATTCTTTCAGAAGTTTTGCTATTCCTCTTTTGTCCAACTCTATTAGCGGTGCAACAACTTTTACCTCGCTCATTGCTCCATATTTTAACATATTGTTCATTTTTTCAACGAATTCAGGAGTATTATCAGGAAATGTCATGCCTTCTTCAGCATTGAAACCCACAATTATATCCCCACCACCAAGAGCATCCAAGAGAGATGCTGCTACTGCTATAAGTACAACGTTTCTAGCAGGCACCCAAACGCTTTTTGCCGTTTCTTGTGCTATGTCTAAATTTTCAAGCTTCTGAGCAGTCACTTTTGGTGTTTCTCCGCCTACTAATGTGGTTCCACGAAGCTTTGAAAACTCTTCGAGAAACTCAAGCCTGACGATTTTTAACGGAACATTAAGTTCTTTAGAGAAAAACTCTGCAACTTTATTTGTAACTCTTTCCTCATTGCTACCATAGTTTATGGTGAGCATAATAACCTCATCATAATTCTTTTTTGCCCAATAGAGGCAAGCAGTACTATCAAGACCTCCACTAAATAATACTACAGCCCTTTTCATCTTCATCCCTCCGACTCTTTGATAGTGCTTGTAGGTTATGAACTTTTCCAAAGAGAAAGTAGGGCGACGAGACTTGCAAAAAACAAGATTTCATACAATAGAGCAAAAAGAGTAAAAATGGCAAAGTCAAAGTTTCCAAAAAGTGCATCAAATAAGCTCAACGTTACAATAACACCCCAGAAAGCTGGAATCAACAACACAAATGAGGCAACAATTTTTATTTTGCTAACTTCAGCAAATGATAACAACAACGTTAAAAGCCCCCAGAATGTCCAGAACACTCCATCATCTCCTCCTACATCATCCCAGTCATAGAGAAACTCATTGTACTGCCAAGTAAGCTTCTCATAACAGGCATAAGTTAAGTGAGATAGTCCAATGAATATCTCGAGTAGTGCAACAGCTAGAACCTGCTTTTGAATTTTTGAATTTTTGGAGAGGCCAAACATCATGCCCCTCAATACAATACTCCGTGTAATATAAAAAATTTTGCTAAGAATTGGTATTTGAAATTATTTTTACGGCGGCGGACGCACCCGAGGGTGGGAACCCTCCTCCAGCGGCTTCCACCGAGACTTGCTCGCCCCCGCTACCCCACGAGCGCCGAACGTCCCGCCTACCGCTGCTCCCTTCCGGGCCTCGCGGGGTTCAGCGGACAAAGGGAGTTAGCGGAGCCCTTCAGCTCCGCCTCTCCCACCGCCGGCCCCGTGGGACAAGGGCTCATGGCTCCTCTCGGCTTCCGCCGCTGAATTCAGGAACCGCCCCTCGGGCTTCGGCCCCCGCATATCGACGGTTTCGGGTCCCAGGGGACGCCGAGCCCCCCAGCCTAGTCCGCCGCCATTTAGAATTATAATGTGAAGGTTATATAAAGGTTTGGTATTTCAATAATCAGAGAAGAACATACATTTGATTTATGCCGTCTTGTCAAAAAAGAGCCCTATTCCTTTTTGGATTCTCCGCTCATAACCGCAGACGCTATCATGTGGGCTAATCTCAAAGGTTCAGGAATTAAGGAACTTTTTTGAGCTAACCTTATTATTTCTTCGGCTTGTTCATAAGAAATTCCAACAGCCTGATAGTACAACTTCCCAGGGATTAACTCTTTTATTTTGCCTGCTTTGTGTAAGAGGCTTGTTCTCTCCTCAGCATCGGAAAAATGTTTCTTTAAAGCTTTTTCCATAGCCTGCAAGTCAGGCTTTTTTCTTATCACCACTATAACTGGCAGACCAGTCTCCTTGCTGAGTCTTACAACATCCACTACATTAAAACCTGCATAGGTGACTCCCTTTAGCATTATGACTCTCAAATCCTTAAAACGGGAATTGACTATAGCCTCAATCATTTTTTCAGTTGCATCTTTCCCATCAACCTCAATCCATCGCGTTACAACTCCCATGACATCCTGAGAACCTTTCATAATGACACCAACCAGAATAGTCCTATCTCGGTTAAGTTTAGATTTAAAAGAAAAAGTACCATCATCAAATCCAATGATCCTTATCTGAGATTTGACTTTTCTTATCATTCTGTAACCTCTATCAACCAATCTAAATACTCCCTATTCACATGATCAACATCTATTCTTATTATTGCTGGTATAGTGTAAGGATGAAGCTCCCTAAGAGTCTTTTTAAGTTCACTCCAGAGATCAACTTTCGTTTTTAAGACCGCTCCAACTTCAGTATCTTCCTCAACTTTTCCTTGCCACCAGTAGAAAGCCTTATGCTCCCTGAGATTTGCACATGCAATTAGTCTCCTCTCCAAAAGCTCTTTTGTGATTCTCTCAGCACTCTCCCAATTAGGAAAAGTTGTATAAACAAGTATCATTTCACTCATGTTTATCCCCACCTAGAGGTATAAGTAAGATAAACTTAAATTTTGTGCTGGTTATTCTTAATGGGGGGAACGAATGGAGATAGTAAGAGCACATCTAAAGATATATGGAAGGGTTCAGGGTGTAGGATTTAGATGGAGCATGCAAAGAGAGGCCAGGAAACTTGGAGTCAGTGGCTGGGTAAGGAACCTTCCTAACGGTAGTGTTGAGGCTGTGATCGAAGGAGAAAGAGAAAGAGTAGAAGCCCTCATTGGATGGGCCCATCAAGGCCCTTCATGGGCAAGAGTTACGAGAGTTGAAATCAGCTGGGAAACTCCAAAAGGAGAAAAGGGATTTAGAGTTGTGGGTTAATTTTTCACATTTAACCCTTCAACAGCAACTTTCTTCGGACAATACTTTACTTCACAATAGCTACAAACTACCCGTTCCTTGCTTTTCTCGGGAGTGTGAAGGACCAGTTTCTTAAACCCAGGTATATCTTTTATTTTTACAAATACGTCCACAGGTAAGGTCCCATCTATGACTATATATGCTTTGGCGTCTTCTTGTCTCAAATTTCTACTAAAGATCTCCATAATCGGCACATCACTCTCGTGAAGGTACCTCAAGAGTTCGGAGAGAGCAAATGAGTAATCTGCCTTTTCAAGCTCTATTTCTAATACTTCCCACCCCATAATTGGTGCCATGGTTATTAAACTTGGGAGGGGATTTAATTTTTCAAATATCATCTTTAATGGATAGGTCTTTTCTATGTACTCAATAGTATGATAGATTATTTTTCTGTTAACTCCAATTATACGGGATAGTTCGCTTATTGGGACTTCCACATTTCTCAAATATATCTTACTGTTCCTTACACTCAGTCCATTCTCAAAAAGAAACTCCGCAACTTTTCTTCTTGCTGGGAAGTTCTTAAAATAAGCATCTAATATGAGCATCATCTTTGATCACCTCTTATACAACATTGTGTATAAATGAATATTTAAGCTTTTCTACACTCAAATTGCGGCAAGTTTTAAAACATCTTTCCCAATATGCAAAACAGTGAAGAAAACCTTAGAAAGGTGATGCCTATTCTAGTTATTGGTATAGATATAATCAGTGAAGAGACAAAACGCTTTGCTGTGGTTAGTTGGTTTAATGGAAGATTAATTAAAAATGGCGAATTTACATTTTATCGATTAGTCAGATTTATACGGGCTAAACAGCCAGATATAGTTGCCACAGACAATATATATGAACTTGGAGAGTACTTAAGAAAATTCATAAGAGCTCTACCTCAAGGGACAAAAATTGTTCAAGTAACTGGAAGACCCGGAGAGCAAAAATCACTCTGGAGTTTAGCTAAAGAACATGGAATCAAAGTAGTGGACAAGTTCAATCCCTATGAAGAAGCAAAGGTATGTGCCCTTTTAGCAGTCAAGGGAATTGGTCATGAGGTACTAGCATTTGAAGATGAGGTAGTAATCAAAGTCTCAAGAGGGAGAAGTCAAGGAAAAGGCGGTTGGAGCCAAGACAGATACAGAAGGAGAGTTCACAACCTGATACAAAACAAAGTAAGAGAAATCGAGGAAACCCTTAAAAGAGCCAATATTCCTTTCGATTTAGAAATCAAAGAAAAAGACCAAGGATTAGAAAGAGGAGAATTTAGGGTATATGCCTCCCGGGAAGAGCTCGCAGGATTAATTAAACCTATGAAGGGAGGGGATATAGAAGTAAGAATAAGGCCTGTAGAAAAGAAAACATTTGAATTCGTGCCGCTAAAAAGCGAAAGTGCAATAAGAGAAAGAAAGAGCATCATTGTTGGCCTTGATCCTGGTATAACTGTGGGTATTGCTGCATTGGATTTGAATGGAGAGGTTCTGACATCATACAGCGAGAGAAATATGGCAGTTAGTGATATAGTCAGATTCATAAGTGAAATCGGACATCCTATAATAATAGCTACTGATGTAAATCCCGCTCCGGGTCTTGTCGAAAAAATCTCTCGTTCATTTAAAGCAATGCTCTTCGTTCCACGAGAGAGTCTGAAAGTGGAGGAGAAGAATGAGCTTTTAAGAAACTTAGGGATAAGCGTCGAAGATGACCATCAACGAGACGCATTGGCAGCAGCTTATAAAGCATACCTCCGCTTGAAACCAAAGCTCGATCATATAGAGGCAAAACTAAAGGAACTTGGCATTACACAAAAAGGAGAGGAGATAAAGGCTCTAGTGATCCAAGGCTACAATCTTGGAGAGGCTATTTTAAAAGTAAAAGAGAGAGAAAAGCCAAGAGAAGAAGTCAAACATGTAGAGGAAAAAGAGGTCTATGTAGACTTAACTCCTTACATGGAAAAGATAAAAGAGTTGGAAACTACTGTAGAGCTTTTAGAACGAGAAAATCAAGAACTGAGAGTTATGATAGAAAAACAAAGAAAGATCATAGAAAATCTGAAAAACAAACTTGCTACTTACGATGAAAAGATCAGAGAAAAGATTCTAAGAAGTAAAGAATTTGAGATAAAAGAAAAGAGAATAATACATCTCGAAAAGGAGTTGAGAGAGGCAAAAGCAATTATTGAAAAGCTAAGCAGTGATTTAGTCTTAGCAAAGAGAATGCATCTTCTTGAACTTAGAGGATCAGCAGTGCCCATCAAAGTTATTGAAAACCTGACATGGAAAGAAATCGAAGAATTGGAGCGTTCTACCGGGATTAAGAAGGATGATGTCCTCTATGTTGTCAACCCTGCTGGCGCAGGAAAAAGCCTCGCCGAGCACCTAGTTGAAAAAAGGATAAAAGCACTCATCAGTGCAAAAACACTTCCAAACCTTGTTTATGAAGTGTTAAAAGAAAATAGGATCCCAATTCTTTATGAAAGTGAAATAGAAGTAAAGAGAGTAGATGACTTTGCAATAGTCGACAGAAAAGAACTTGAAAAAGCAATAAAGGATAAGATAAAGGTTTGGGAAAAAGAGGAAAAAGAAAGGGAAATTCAAGAATTCCTCCGACTCGTTGAAGAATACCGCATTGAGCGTATTAAAGAACTCAAAAAGAAGTCTGAAGAAGGACATTAAATCCTAATTGAGTACTTAATATGCTCAAGACACCTTAAGAGTCAGAGAAAGCCTTAAGCCCACTAACACCCATAATATCTCGATGAAAATCGAACCTCTACATGAGAGAGAAGATGAAAAAATCAAGTGTCTTGTTTGTGAAAGAAAATGTGTACTTAGTCCAAATAAAGCAGGACTGTGTAAAAATTACATAAATATAAATGGAAAACTTCTGCATGTTGGTTATGGAAAGTTAAGCGCCATTGAAAGTAGGCCTATTGAAATAAAGCCCTTTTTTCACTACTACCCAAATAGCACGGCTTTAACCTTCTCAGGATTTGGATGCAACTTTTATTGTCCATGGTCTGACCTCCTCCCCGTTTTTTAAGGTGGGGAGGTTTGAGGGGTTTCATTCAAACCCACTAAAAAGCGGGTTTTCAACCCCTCCGGGAGGGCCTTCCCCCAATTACCCCTACCCACCGTTAAACCCAGCAGGCTCGGAGTTATCCTTCCAACAATCTTCTTTAAAATATTAAAAGCACCAACCAAATCAGCATTCATTACAACGCCCTCTCTGTGGCACTTAAACAAACCTCTAACGAACCTACCGTTAGGATGGCGCTGGCCACAGAGAGGGCAGGTTTGGGAAGTGAAAGCCTCATCAACAAGCACAACCTGAATACCATACTCTTCAGAGACTTCCTTAAGTCGTTTGATAACATAGTTAAACCGCCACACGTGAGAGAGGATAAAATTCTGCTTACTGCCCTTATCAGAGTTCCTTGCGATTTCTTTAGGATAACCGACGATAATCCTCGAAACGCCCAAGTGGTAGGGTTTTTCGACGGCTTGCCTGACTGCAGTGTTAATGTAGTGTTTAGCCTGAAGTTTGGCCTTTTCGTGCATTCTCTCCAATCTTTTACTCCTTTTACTTCCAGATTTGTTGATTTTAGACTGGTACTCGGCAATATTTTTCTGCCAATAGAAGGCTATGGATTTTAGTGGTCTACCATTAACCAAGAAGGATTCACCATTTTCAACATAAACAGCCATTAAATTGTTCACGCCTAAATCAATGCCAGCAGTTAAACTTCCCAAGGGTTGTCTTGGAAGTTTAATCCATTCTTTACCCTCAAGTTTTTTCTCAACTTTTGAAATTGAAACGTGAGCGTACCATTTTCTCTTTACATCGTCATAGATAATTTCAAGCCTCCCTTGCTTACCCTTCAAGTGAATTCTGCCCTTGAATTGAATCCTCAATCTCCCAAATTTACCAAGTCTTCTTAACTCGATTACATTGCCATCAATCCGATACTGGTCGTTCCTCAGAGGGATGATGAAGAGCTTCCGCCCATTCTCTTCTTTAATGAATTCTGGAGGTTTCGGTTTGAACCACTCGGGCAATTCTCCACTCTTTTTCTTCTTGTTGAGTTGGAAGAAGCTCCTCCAAGCTTCGGCGTTTTTTCTTGCCAGTTGTTGGATTGTTGAACCACCAATCCAGCCTTTGAAGCGGTGGTAAACTTCCTTTTCTGTAATTGCAAAATCTATCACTCCAAACTCTTTGAATTGCCTCAAGCGTTCGTAGTTGAGTTTGTTCCAGATTAATGCTGTGGCTTGAGCTAACTCGAAGAGGATTTTCTCTTGCTCCTTTGAGGGTTGTAGTTTGATTGCTACCGTCCTCCGCATGATGAATTATAGTACCATTTTTAAGCTTTAAAAAAGTATCGTTTTCCCACTCGAAGGGTTAAATTCTCAAACATTACTCCCACCCTGAAGAGAGATGCTTGGGAGAGAAAATGTCAAAATTATCACCTAAGTTTTTCTGACCTACCGCAAAATCTTAGAGAGACCTCCCCAGAAGAACTTGTGGAGTTAGCCCTGAGAAAAGGTGACAATGGGCTGTGTGCAAGTTTTAATGAACCTACCACGCTCTATACCTATCTCCTAGACCTCTTCGCACTTGGGAAGAAGAAAGGCCTTTATAACTGCCTTGTGACAAATGGATATTTCACCCCTAGAGCACTGAGGAGATTAATTGAAAATGGAGCCTCTGGTTTTAGCATTGACATAAAAGGATGCCCGGAAATGAAGGTTCTTGGAACAATTGACAATAAAAAGATATTTAGAAACGCAAGAGAGGCCATAAAGCTAGGAGCTCATGTCGAGATGATATACTTGGCTGTGACGAATACAAATGATTTTGAAGAGTGCTATAGGTGGATCTTTAAAAAGCATGCAGAATTGCTTGGAGAAGACACTCCTCTCCATATAAACCGCTATTATCCCATGAATTACTGGAAGGAGAAAGAAACCCCTGTAGAGAGATTGCTGATGTTAAAAGAGGTGGCCCAAAGGGAGTACAACTTAAACTATGTCTACATTGGAAATATCGGCTCAATTAAACACGAAACTACTTACTGTCCAAAATGTGGAGAGAAACTTATAATTCGCTCCGCTTACAGGGTTTTAACATGGCGACTGACAAAAGATAATAAATGCCCAAAATGTGGCACTAAAATCCCGATCTATGGAGAATTCAATCCATTTTGAAATTACTCTTTTTTCTTTGCCTTTGTTGAACTTGAAGTCTGAAATTACATGCTTTACAAATTTCTCCCGTTGTAGGTTGACCACAAATTTTACAGCGATTAAGGTCCCTATGAGCATAAGTCTTTGCCAGGAGGGGGAACATTTTATCATAACTCCTCAAAATTTGATACTTGGTTCCAGGATGTTTCTCCTCCATTTCATTTACCCAATCCCTTATTTCGGCTCTAAAGGCCTCTATAGCATACGGACATTCGCTGAAATCAACTTCAATATTGTTTAAGATTGCATAGAGAACTATCTCCTTCTCCGGAACTTCTCTAAGGGGTTTTATTCTTGGAACAAGCCCCTCATGGATCACCTCATAATATGGGCCAGTCCTCCCAAGTCTTGCAACATCTCCTCTCATTATATTCATAAGAAACATCTGTACTTCATCATCTAGATTGTGCCCAACAGCTAGTTTATCGGCTTCTACATCTTGAGCAGCATAGTTTATAAGCCACCTCCTCCATACGCCACAATAAGAACAGGCCCCCACACGTTCTCGCTTTTCAAAGCTCCCCATTATACTGACAGTTTCATCCAGAGAGAAGCCAATATATTCTTTAAACGAATAAATCCTATGCTCAATTCCAAGTTTTTCAGCATTTCTCTTGGCAATCTCAACACTCTCGGGCCTATAACCCTCTATCCCCTCATCTATGGTGATCGCAACTATTTCAAACGGAAACTTTTGGCTCAATTTGTAGAGAATGTGAAGCAAGACAACACTATCTTTCCCACCACTCACGCCAACTGCTATTCTATCTCCTCTCTTAATCAAAGCATATTTCCTTACAGTTTGCTTTACTTTGCTCTCGACCATTTCATTAAAATGTTTGTGACAGTAAAACTTACCTTCATACTTAGCATAATATACAGCATCCCTTCCACATTTTGTGCACTTCATCTTTCACTCGCCTCAGTGCAGAGAAAGAATACCTCTTAAAAAACTTTCCTCATAGCAAAAAAGTTTAAATAAATTTCACTCCAACTTATATCAATAGTTTTTGCGGTGATTACCATGGAATTGATAAAAACAAATATCCCATCATTAGACGAAACCCTTGGAGGAGGGCTTATAGAAGACAGTATCCTTCTCATCACATATGATACTTATTCGCAAGGATGGACTCTGGCTTTTGAAATCTTAAGGAACAGAATAGAGGAAGGGGACTTTGGAGTTATAATAAACTCAGTAGTCCCACTTTCAATGCTCAATCTAGAATTAAAACGAATAAAATTTGACCTCTTTGAAGAAGGAGAGAAGAACAGGTTGGGAGTTATAGACATTTTTGCTTCATTCTACGGAATAGAGTATCAACAACCATACGTTTTCTATGAAAAAATGGATCCTGAAACGTATCTTCCTAAATTTATGGCAATTTATAGAAGAATGTTAGAAAAACAAATAAAAGACAAGAGACCCATTGGAATCCAAGTAACTGCAGATGGTTTTGCATTTTTAATAGGAGAGGAAGCTGAAATCCGAAATCTCCAAAAGAATCTTGCAGCAAAGGAAAACGCCCGTATTTATGAAAAAAGGAAAAGACCAATAAATATAACTCTTCTTAATAGAGATCGTGTTTCTCAAAGATTCCTTTCATGGATCTCCCTTTATAGTCAATATCAAATAGACTTCAGTTCACAAGAAGGACAAGTGGAAGAGAAAATGTTCATTAGAAAATCCCCATTGCCCAAATTCAAACCAACAACCCGTATTTTCAAACTAGAAAATGGGAAGATAAAAATCATTTAGCGAGTTCTAAAGCAAACGTGACAGCCTCTTTTACACTTTTTGTAAACTTAACCTTTACAAGTTTTTTATGATCAAAATAGCCATCAATGGCCAAAAGCTCTAATCTATCGCTTGCATATCCAGTATCCACTATGATAACTATAGGCTTTGAGTAGTCATATGCCATTAATGCTTCTACCATGGTACCAATTCCTCCTCCCAAAACTACCAAGACATCTGCAGAGTTAAGTATGATAGCGCTTCTCTCAACAAAATCCATCCCTGTTTTTATCCTAATTGTGTTAAACTTGTTCCCTTCCTGCTTTTCAGGGAGTATTCCTATTACAATACCTCCGAGTTTTGTAAACTCTTCACTCACAATCTCCATTATTCCTCCTCTGCCCCCAGTAAGTAGAACAACACGATCCTTATACTTAGCCAATTCCCTAGCAAACTCTTTTGCCTTTTCAACAGCTTTTGGGAGTGGTTGAGAATCACTTGAACCAGCTATTGCTATTTGGATCATATAATCACCCCAATAGGTTTCTTAAAGCAGGGAATAGATTAATTGCCAATAGGAACAGCCCTATACCCACAAAAAGATATGTGATGGACTTTGCTATCTTCGAGGGTAAGAAACTCTTGAGAATATCATCCAACATTTTTCCTCCATCTAAAGGTATGATAGGAAAGAGGTTCATTAAGCCTATACCTAAGTTAAGTATGTATATCCAGTACAGAGAGAAAGAGATTGGAAGGATGATGGTGTCAAATCCTATCCTTGAAGTTATGTATTGGGCTGGATAAACCCCTAAATATCCCTTCTTGGGATTATCTGGATGTGAACCGAGGGAAATATTGAATTTTAGCATATTACCATTTCTAAGTACTCCAACCTCTATCATTTGACCAGCAGTTGTTTTATTCATTATGTCAAAAAACTCTTCTACAGCCTTGATTTCTTGCCCATCTATACTAACTATAACATCTCCTTTTTGTAAATAGTTCTGAGCAGGGCTCCCTGGAACTAAATTCGAGATTTCAACCCCTGCAGGTTGTATGATAGGGGTCAAGACAAAACTCAACAGCAAGAGTGCAGTAAAAGCCGCCACGATATTCCCCATTGAACCGGCAGCATATACCCGTAATCGACTCAATAACGATGCCTTATTGAGTGCTTCTTCATCAGGTTCAACAAATGCCCCAGGAATTACAAAAAAGAGCACAAGACCCACAGATTTTAATGGTAACCCTTCTGCTCTTGCAACAAATCCGTGACTAAGCTCATGGACAAACATAACTACAATTAGACCGACCAATCCATACCACAAGGGGATGGTAATCCCTGGAATCACGAGCTGAACACCAGGAGTGGCCGTTTTCGTCTTAAGACTTTGCAAAGCCAAGTTAAACAGAGTATAGAACACATATGCCATTCCTATAAAACCAATCCCTATAGCAAGGGTAGAGTAAGTTTTCCAGAACCCCCTAAATTTTGTACCCACTTGATCTATAAAATCCACAAAACGTTTGGTTCTCCATAAAGCAACAAAAAAATCAATTTGCAGACCTTCTTCTTTTTCCTCCCGATAATTCTTCCCAATGATATAAAGTATCCCCCAAAAACCAATGATCACTGCCACCACTGTGATTAAATCCACCATTCTCTCCACCAGATTTCACTTCTAAAGGGAGTTTAAAAAGATAGTGCATACCCTTAAAAAGAAAAGATACCAATATAAAAATGCAATGATGATTGATGGGCGAACCGAGGGATGAGGAAGGTTAGGTGATCGCTGAGCACTACCTTTGAAAATTCCAGCCCTCATTGCCATACTTTTCTTCTATCAGCTCTTCTACAAGTTCCAGTTCGTAGTCAGTTAGCTTATCCTCCTTAAGGGGAAACTTTTCAAAGAACTTCATTTTCAAAAGGGCATACACTTCCTCTCTAGAAAGTTTGAGTCCCTCTCGTTCTAATGTTGTGACTCGTTCCCATATACTCGTGATGCCTTTATCTTGAAGTTTCTTTTGAGAGACCTTAAGGACAGAGGCAAGAATATCGAGACGTGTAGCATACATTAATGTACCATGTTGTAAAATAACTCCTTTTTTCCTAGTTTGAGCAGACCCGCTTATCTTTTTTCCGTTAGCAACTATATCGTTTAAACCTGAAAACCTGCTATCAAGACCAAGTTCCTTTACAGCCTCAACAAGTGGACTTGCAAGGAACCTATAACTTTCATCAACATTTTTCAAACTCTCGTGAAAGTCTTCTCCAATAATAACACTATATGTTATCTCTCCATATTGATCATGAAAAACACTCCCACCACCAGTTATTCTCCTCACAACTGGAATCCCCAACTCTTTGCACTTTTCTAAGTTTACATCATACTCAACACTTTGAAATCTACCTATTGTAATGGAACTCGGTTTGAAAATATAGAGCCTGACAGTATCTTCGACTTTCCCCTCGATTCTTGCCTTTAATATAGCTTCATCCATAGCCATTTGAATCTCAGGCTTTGCAACAATCAGAGGAATAAATCTCATACCACTACCTCCCTTATACTTACTAATAACTGATTGCTCAATTTCATTATCCTAAACCAAGCTTTTCCCTTACGATTAATGGAAGATATCCTATTTTCGGGAATACTAACAAAGCTTTTGATTCAATAGCCTCTTCCGGAATACATGGAAGGACATCACCCTCAGCCAGTGGAAGATAACTTTTTAGATATGGGAACTCATTAATATCAAGAGGATAAAAGTCATGGACCCAGTTATTATCTCCTTGTATAACAAAACACCTTTTTCCATTGTACTCTAGAATCTTTCTAACTCTGTGAATTATTGGATACTTTGTATATGGACGCCTATAGACCACTACATCACCTACTTTTATTTCACTAGAGGGTACTCCTTTAAGAAGTACCACATCCCCCCTATAGAAAGTTGGTTCCATAGAACCACTTATTACAATGACTAAGGGTGAATCTGTGTGGAGTGCCACCTTTAACCCACTATGCACCATAAAGACTACCACTAAACTAATAAGCAAAAACGCAGCATCGGCCTTCCAACCACCTAGTAAATTCCTTTCCGCCATTTCAATGCCTCCATTAGTGTTCTAATTTTTGTTGGTATTGAGCCAATTGCCGTACACGTCTCTAGGCTGATTCTTTTTCCATCAGTTATATCCAAATGATATCTAGCTAACTTAAATATTTCCTTCGGTAAACCATGTCTCCCGAGACCTACAACTAACATAAAGCTTTCTCCTCTAAGTGCTCGTTGGGCAAGTTGATGGGAAGAGATTTCTTTGTTCTCATCCGGTTTTCTCGTGGTCGCAACCACATTACCAAACTGCGGAGGAAAGCCCGATTTAGGGAATTCTAGAACGTGGAACTTATTACTCTTTGCCAATTCTAGAAGATACTTACCACTTTCCCCTATTGTAGTATTTTCCGATATCTCCATAGCAATCTCCGCTGGCTTTTTCTTCTCAAATGGGAACCCCACAAGTGCAAGATGGAAATTAAAAGCATAACAAATTGGTGCTGCCCTAGCAATTGCCCTTAAATGGGCCTCATGAATCTTTTTTGGATCATATGAATTGTATAATGACAGAGTGAGCATTTTTGCCTCCCCATCAAATAAAAATCAACAATGTTTATTAACTTGTTTATCAAATATAATTTTTGGTAACCATGGTCAAAATTGAAGACATTGTGTATCTAGTAAAAAACAAAAGATATGAAGAGGCCTTAGAGCTTGTTCGCCAATTAAAAGATAATTTAGAGAAAGTCTTAGCTCTAAGTAGTATGGCCAGGGAAGCTTTTTATACAGATCCCACAGTAACATATAGCTTCTTGGAAGATGCGGAATATTTTTCTGAAAAAATAAAGGACAAAAGAGAAAAAGCAATTGCTCTTGCAGATATTGCCTCAGTGTATTTCTTGGCGGGAGATGTTGATTACAGTATGAGCCTTTTTGAAGACGCTATAAAAGAAACAGAGAAAATTAAAAACCCAGAAATAAGAATAAAGCCTTTAGAGGAGATAGCATACTATATGGGTATCTCTGGATTAGTAGAGCTTTCATTTGAACTCTTTGAAAGGATTTTTGACATAATAGTGAATCTAAAGATTAACTATGTGAAAAAAACTGAGTATCTACTTGATCTCGGAGATATGATGGAGAGAGTTGGAGATAGACTACCCTCCCAAGAAGCCATTACCTTTTACGAACGAGCTCACGACTTATTTGAGAAGCTCCATGTCCCTGCAAAAGCTGCCACTGTTGAGAAAAAACTCGATCTAGCAAAGACGCTTACTACTGTAGGGCTTCCAGAAATCAGAAATGCCGTTAGAGAAGGGAAATATGTATATGCTACAAAACTGGTTATCAGAAAATTTGATGAGGAGAAGATGATCATAGGTCTTTTAGAAATTGCACTCTGGATGAAAAAGAATGAAACTCTCGGTTACAACCAAATTGTAGATTCTGCACTTAAATATCTCAACAAAATCACATTTTCTCCAAACTTACTAAAGTACATTGTTAGGCTCCTAATAAACCTAGAACGTTTCGAAAAAGCATTAAAACTTTCTGTGAAAATAGAGGATACATATGTTCGTTCAGAAATCATGAGAGAAATCAGTATTGGTATGTTAAAAAGTGGTGAGATAGAAGGAGCCTTAAAACTCGCTGAAATGATACCGGATGAAGACACGCGCCTTTCCACTTTGATTGAACTCAAGAAAATGATAAAGTATTGAGGAACAATGGTGGTGAAAATGATTTTTGATGTTCATTCAGATTTGCCTACTTATATTTATGAAGAACGAAAAAAGGGAAGAAGCGCTGTTCTAGAAACTGAATTCTCCAAATTTTTTAGTGGACACATAACCTCTAGAGTAATGGCCGTCTGGAGTAGGCCCGAAAAGAGAGCCACTGCACTTAGATATGCACTTGAGGTTATAAATAATCTACACAAGGATATTATAGAAAGTCCAAGTTTTGTTTTCGTGACAAATGTCACCGAAATGCAAGAAGCAATTAAAGATAACAAAGTAGCACTTTGGCTAGGATTAGAAGGTGGGGAACCCATAGAAGACAGCCTAGACCTGCTTGAAGTCTTTTATAATCTGGGTGTAAGAGTCCTAACACTCACCTGGAATCTTAGAAATGCCATTGGTGATGGTGTTCTTGAACGAACTAAAGGAGGGCTCACAAACTTTGGAGTTGAAGTTCTAGGGAAAGCGGAAGAGCTTGGAATACTCATCGATATCAGCCACATTAATGAAAATGGCTTTTGGGATGTGATTGAAACAACAGCTTTTCCCATTATAGCATCGCATTCAAATGTATATTCCTTATGCAAACACTCAAGGAATTTAAAAGATGAACAGATAAAAGCAATAGCTGAAAGAGGTGGAGTAATTGGAATTAATGCGATTCCAAGTTTTATAGACCACGAAGCCCCAACGCTCGAGAAAATGATAAACCACCTCAAATACATAGTTGATTTAGTGGGGTATAAATATGTAGGCTTTGGATTCGATTTTGTTTATTATCTCGGAAACCAAAGTGGAAAACGAGTTAAGGGATTCGAAAATGAAAGTGATATCCCTAAATTAGTGAGGGCCTTAGAAGATATTTTCAGCAAAAAAGAAATTGAAGCAATCGTATTCAAGAACTTTGAACGGGTTTTTGAGAGAGTTGTTGGATGACTAAAAGCTTTTTAACCTCTCTTTTCTTTTCTAAGTTGTGAGAAACATGGAGGAAATATACTTCCTTACCTTTAGGGAAGCTAGGAGGCTACTGCTCCTGAGTGGTGAAGTGAGAGCAAACTTAGACTTAAGAAAAACAAACAGAACTCACACGGTTGTGGTTAAAGAAAACAAAGTAATATTTCCTAACGGAGATGAAGTTGAAAAGAGTGTTCTTAAAAAGATAGCAAAAGATGAAAACACTGTTTATTTCATAAAAGATGGACATGTATACAAGGCTGCAATAGCTCGCAATGGATTTTACAAACTAGTTCCAACAATTCCCCCCACAATAGAAATAAATGGGATTAGAATGCACCGTACCAAAGACACAAATCCACTAAAAGACACAAGAAGTAAAGTAGATACTGTAAATCCTCAAGAAGGAGATTTTGTTTTAGATACTTGTATGGGATTAGGATATACAGCTATAGAAAGTGCAAAACGTGGTGCTTATGTGATGACTATTGAAAAAGACCCCAATGTCATTGAACTGGCCCATTTAAACCCCTGGAGTTCAGAACTTTTTAGCTCCCAAAATATTCAAGTGATTCAAGGAGATGCATTTGAGATCATCCGGAGATTCAGCGATAAAACCTTTGACATAGTCATTCATGACCCTCCTAGATTTTCCCTAGCTGGACATCTTTACAGTGAGGAGTTCTATAAAGAACTGTTTAGAGTCCTTAAACCAAAAGGAAGGGTTTTTCACTATGTGGGCAAGCCTGGCGGTAAGTACAGGCGAAAAGACTTGCAAAAAGGTGTCATGGAAAGACTAAGGAAAGTTGGATTCATAAAAGTGAGACGAGCTGAGGAAGCCCTAGGGGTTGTGGCTTTTAAGCCATAGGCCTAAGATTGCTAAAAATTAATTCTTTCCTTTTAAAACCAAGAAGGAGGCTTTCAAAATGCTCCCACTTGGCAAAATTAGGAGTGAGGTCCTTAAGGAAATAGTCCTCAAAAACCTACCTTTAGACGATACAAAAATCATCTATGGACCAAGAGAAGGATTTGATTCCGCTGTTCTAGAATATGACGACGATAATTACCTTGTTATTGCCACAGATCCCATTCTGGGAGTCCCCAAAGAGAAATTCGGCTTTTTCACTTACCATTTTGCATCAAGCGATGTGGCCGTCTTTGGAGCAAACCCAAGATGGATAATAGTTGACCTCTTACTTCCCCCCAAAACCACAAAGGAGGATTTAACACTCATCATGAAAACACTAAAGAACGAGTGTAACAAATATAACACATCGATTCTTGGTGGCCATACTGGAGTTTACAATACCGTCAAAGAGATAACCGCAACAACAACAGCCATGGGATTAGTAAAGAAAAATGAACTAAGACTTCCATTAGCAAAGGCTGGAGACGATATCATCATCACAAAAGGTATTGCAATAGAATTTGCAGTTGGTGTCGCATGGTTCAAGAGAGACGAGCTCAGAAAAATACTTTCTCCATCAGAAATAAATACTCTGAAGGAGATGTACAGACTCGAGACAGTAATTCCTGATGCCTTAGTAGCAAGAAAATTTGCCCGTGGTATGCACGATGCAACTGAAGGAGGATTGACAGCATTACATGAGATTGCCAATAATTCTGGGGTGGGATTTAAGGTTTATTATGAGAGGATTTATATTCCATCACTCGTTAAAAAAGTAGTGAATCATTACAAAGTTGACCCATTAACGCTCTCCTCTACAGGTACATTGATAATAATTTCCCCAAAAGAGAAAACAAAGACTCTAATCGAAGAACTTCATAGACACGGGATTAAGGCCTTTAGAATTGGAAAGTTCACAGAAAGCAAGGAAAGAATACTCATTAGAAGAGGAAAAGAAGAAGAATTCCCAGAATTTAAGAGCGATGCATACGCTGAGATTTATTAGTCACTTTATTTTATACCTTAATAACGCAGCAATCCCTCCCAAAGCCTTGAGCTTCTCTCCGCCCTCATGTTCAGAGCTCACTATTACCACATTCCCTCTTGTCCCTCTCACAAATTCCATTATTTCTTCTATCTTTTCCTTAAGTTCGTCTTTTAAGAGTTCATCCAGAACAAGAAGTGTCTCTATAGCCCCATAGTTAGCTGCTTCTTCAACTTCTCCTAGACCATATGCAACAAGACCATTCTTTGCTATTTCCTCGATCACTTTCTCTACAAGCTGAATTTCTCTAGCAACCCTATTCTCATGATAAACTTTATCTACTGTTCCTCTTCTAATCACTTCGTAGATTCCGGTTCTTCCAGTGACACTTGTGTCTTCTATAACAACTTTTTTTGCCAAGTCTGGATAATTCTCACTTATAAACTTGTAAAAGTTCTCTTTTGTAAAGCCTGGCCCAGCCACAATAGCCTTTTCCACATTTTCTCTTTTCATTATCTCCATTATAGTTTTTGCCAGATCATGGAAAAACTTCTTTTCTTCACTCTCTCTATCAGCATTATACCTCTTTCCCCCAAGGTTATGAACTATATTTGCTATTGTCTCAACGCCGTATTCCCTAACAACTGCTATATCCGCTTCTCCTTCATCAATCACAGCAATCATGACTCGTGCCCTTTGAGAAGCTTTTACTGCTTCCTCTAAGCGTTCTATATGGTGTTTTTTCCATCTCTCTTTCTGAATTGTGATCGTATTGTTCTCCTCAACCGCTATTGTATGGTACTTTCCAAGAGGTACTTCCTCTCTCGAACTGTAAATTATGGGGCCAGTTATTCTTAGAGCATTGGCAAACTTATGAAAGTTTATTTTTTCGACCTTTATTCCTAAAAATACTGGAATCGCCTGAACCTTTTCTGGCCTTAAAGAGTCACTTCTCTGGCTTTGCTTCCTGAGAGTTTTGGCATAAACAATATCATTCTCATCAATAATATGATAAAGGTGCCAGAGATCATCAAGAGTCTCCACCTTCACCTTGATTTTACCCTCTTTAGGATCTTGATGAATTATCTTCACTCTCACCACCAGATCAAAGTTTGCAGCTTGCTTTTTAAATATACAGTTACGACTTTTAAAAACTGTCTTAATTATTCTCCTTGACGAAGCATGCTTTGAGGCGACATGCAGAAGGATACAAAAAGAACTTTAGTAGTTGTTCACTATTATAGAACGCGGGTGAAGAAAGTACATAGGATTTATTTTTAAGTATGCTGTATAGATTCCCTGGTGATTAATTATGAAAATTAAAATCATGTACATATCACACAACTGCTTTGTGCTGGATTTGAGAGAGTTTGTGATAGTTTTTGATTACAGCGACTTTGTGGTTAATGAGGAAGGTGATGAGAGCATCAAAAATTATCTCTCGAATAGAGACGTCATCATGTTATTTAGCCATGCTCACCGGGATCATTTCAGCCCCTCCATGGTGAAATTTAAAGATAATGCGAGGAGCTTCAAATGTGTAGCTTCGGCAGATATTTTGGAGTCTTATCCATCAACTAGAGATATTTGCGTTCTTTTGAAACCACATCAAACTGTTGCCTTCGATGGGCTGGAGATAAAAGCATATCCAAGCAGCGATGCTGGCTGTGCTTATCTCATAAAGTACAAGGGAGCTATCATATATTATGGTGGAGACAACGCGGACTGGAGACGGAGTGGCATGGAAGAGGAAGTTCAAAGGCTTATCCTGCAAGTATATCGCTCGAGTGTGGAGGAGATAGCTGCAAAAGTGGGGGAAGTGGATATTGCATTTGCTGATTTCTGTAAAGTGTGTCATGATTTTGGTGGCTTGTCTTTTCTGCATGAAAAGCTTAAGCCCAAATTGCTCGTGCCAATGCATTTCTTTGGTAGGATAGAGTTATTTAAGGAAGCACTGCCTTTCTTTGTTTCATTAAAAGCAAACGTATTTGTATATGAGCATCCGGGAGATATCCTTGAAGTTGAGATTTAGCAATCAATTCCGCAACTTTTAAAAAGCAACCTTGTTTATTCACCTTGACTAGGCGGTGAAGACCGCGGGATGTTCCGCTCTGCGGAGAACCACAAACAGTAAAGAACGAGGTGAAAAGGATGGGAATGTACAAATACATTAGGGAAGCTTGGAAAAGCCCAAAGAAGACCTATGTGGGAGATCTCTTAAAGCAAAGGATGATTAAGTGGAGAAGGGAACCAAGCATTATTAGAATCGAAAAACCAACCAGGCTTGACAGAGCCAGGAACTTAGGGTATCAAGCAAAGCAAGGTTATGTTCTTGTGAGAGTTAGAGTGAGAAAAGGTGGACGAAAGAGACCAAGGTGGAGAGGAGGAAGAAAACCCTCAAAGATGGGTCAGGTTAGATACTCACCAAAGAAATCCTTACAATGGATTGCTGAAGAGAAAGCTGCGAGAAAGTTCCCCAACCTTGAAGTCCTCAACTCTTATTGGGTCGGCGAGGATGGAATGTATAGATGGTTTGAGATTATTATGGTGGATCCACACCACCCAGTAATTAAGTCCGATCCAAAAATAGCTTGGATTGCTGGAAAGGCCCACAAGGGTAGAGCCTTTAGAGGACTAACCTCAGCCGGTAAAAAGAGCAGGGGGCTTAGAAACAAAGGTAAGGGTGCTGAGAAAATTAGACCAAGCATTAGGGCTCACCAAGGACGGGGTAAGTGATCCCCCATTCTTCCTTAATTCATCTTTTCTTAATCCCCTAATTTACGATATCTTTTAAACTTCTATTACAAAACTTCAAGAGGTGAAAACAATGTCAAAACTTCAAGCTCATCATATAAGAGTCTCAACATTTGCCCACGCAACTGAAGATCCCGAAAAAGTCTTAGAAGCTATGGGAATATTTTTCCCAGAAGACATTCCTTCAGAAGACATCGAATTTGAAATACTCGAAACGGAAGGTTACTTTGGAAATCCAATCAAGGTGATAAATGCCGAAGTTAAAAAAAGCAAAAGTGTTAAAAAAATACTTAAACATCTCACGGAGCTTTTAAATGATGAGGATAAAGAATACCTCCTTGAAAACCTTGAAGAGAAAGTTGATGAAACAGGAACACTCTTTATTCGCCTCAACAAACAAAAAGCATATCTAGGAGAAGCTGAAGTTGATGAAGGCGAAGATGTTATACAGATCAAGATAAAGATAAAAGCATTTCCAATGAAAAAAGAAACGGTAATGAAAACCGTTCAGGAGTGGTTGAGTGAATGAAATTTATTGAAATGGACGTAAGGAGTAAAGATGCCTACGAACTTGCCAAGGAGTGGTATGATGAGGTAGTCTTTACAAAAAAACTTATTCTAAAAACTCTCCCAAATTTTGATAAACTCAAAAATGAAGTCAATGAACTCAAGAAAGAATATGGGAAGGTTGCACTTCTCATTATCACAGATAAGCCTTCCATAATACGAGAGGTAAAACGGAGGGTCCCAAAAGCTTTAATTTATGTCCAAGGTGGGAACTTGAGAGTTACTCGGTTTGCTATGGAAAGTAAAGTTGATGCCATAATCTCCCCTGAATTCGGTAGGAGAGATAATGGACTTGACCATGTTCTTGCGAGACTTGCATCAAGAAATGATGTAGCCATAGGATTTTCTCTTTCCCAATTATTAAGGAAAAGTTCCTATGAGAGATCTACCTTGTTAAAGTTTATGATACAGAACTGGAAACTCGTAAATAAATACAAAGTGCCAAGGTTTCTAACATCTTCTGCTGAATCAAAATGGGAAATCCGATCCCCAAGAGACCTTATGAGCTTTGGAATGGCTCTAGGAATGGAGATTCCCCAAGCAAAAGCATCTCTGACCTTTTACCCAGAAAAAATTTTTAGAAAAATAGAAAGAGTATAAAGATCAAGTTGATTATGCCTCCTCTAGCAAACGCGTTAAAATGCCCCATTGTGGATCTTCAAAAGCATCTTTTTCTGCAACGATTATAAGAGTTCCATTGTGGTGCATGACAAAATCTTTTACTTTATTTAGGAACTTCATCACACTCTTGAAATCATTATACATCAGCAAATACTCTAAGCAATCAAAAATCACGATCCCTCTGCTTCCTTTCTCTTCCATCATTCTCAGATATCTATATGAAAGTTCAGTCATTCTCTCTAAATTGGTTGGGGAGATAAAGTTATCTTTGCCCTCTTTACTGATTGTGGTTATGAAATAGCGTTCCCAAACATCGGACACCTCTTTTAAATCCCTAACAAATGCCAATACGGGAATATCTTTTAACGTTTCTTTTAGGATTGTATATTTTTCCTTGTTCACTATCAGAACCCCAGGTTCTATTGTGATTTGAGGAACTTCTAATGCTCTCAATTCGCTGAATTCATCAGAATACGTTAGTTTTATTGTGAGAGTTGTTAAAGAGACAACCAATACTGCCGAAATAGCGTATCCAATTATTGGATATATCTTCTGAAGATGTTCAGGAAGACCGTAAATTATTGGAATTGGGAAGAGGTGGATTCCAAAAAGTACGAGTCCAATAAAAAGGTATCTTGCTTTCCTTCCATATATGTCCTCTATACCCCTAATAGAGTATCCAGCCAACAGGAAAAATATTCCAGCAGTTGCATGAGAACCTGCCATTACAAGAAAACCTTCTATTATGTCAATTATCCCCATTTTTGCTAAAATTTCAAGGCCAATGAAGTATAAAGCAAGTAGTGGGCCTATTAACGAAAATGGTAATATCTTTATAAGCGGTACTCCTCTATCCTCTTCTTTGCAGAGTTCTACGGTACCACAAAACATTAAAACAGAAGCTATACTCAAGAAAAATCCAATTGCATATGGGTTTAACACAGTGTAATTGATTACTGTTAAAAAGTCAAAAAACCAAGCCAATGAAATAAACAGTGCAGATCTACGTTTGGTCTTTCGATAAACACGCAGAATAAGAGTAAACGCTAAGAGATCTGCTATTAACACAACCATCCCCTGAATAGTGGAGACCATTGAGTAATCTACCATTCAAATCACCCTCTTGCCACGTTTGGGGTTTCCAAATCCATCCCACCCAAATGGACCTACAGGAGGAACTCTGCTCATGCTCTCATCTTCTATCTTCACTATAAGGAGTTCAGGTCTTGCGATTATTAATCCCATTCTTCCCCGTTCTCCATATCTAGCTATTCTGTATTCCTTCCCTTCTTGAACTAATGGAAATACTATAGTAAATGGGTAATTTGGATAATATACAACTTCATTATTTTTAAGCATTCCTATTATGTCTCCAAACGCATAATACCCGTAGAGGGGAATGATAGTTGAATTTTTAAAAGTTTTTTGAATCTCTTTGAGAGAGTTAACAGTAATGCCAAGTCCACTCAAAATTACGGTCTCTATGTTTTCTGGCTCTGGAACAAGAGCAAGCATCTGTGGGCCGGTTCTAATTGTATTGATTTTATCCCTTTCAAAAATCCTTTTAGTATATCTTGCCAATGGAGCTAATCTTCCTTTTAATACATCTTCTAATTTTTTTTCCTCAAGTTCCCGTTTTATTCCGTCAGTTTCCACCCCAATAAAATAGAGCAAACCACCATAGGACCATACTAGTTCACTTATCTCTTCCTGATACCACCCATATGGACCATGGGCTATTGCTCTCATCCTGTGGTTTTCATCATATTTTTTATTTAATCCATAAATCTCATCAAATGAAACTCTTAGATATTTTACAAGAAGCTTTAGATACTCATATGCCCAGTGCCCAATTGCTCTTTCTCTGGTTGTACCTGATGATTGGTAAAAACGAATCCTACCACTATAGTTTTCTGGTAGGAAGTCCAGCCAGTTATTCCGTAAATAATTTTCATCAACAGCCAACCTAGCGTTAAATATGTTCTCAAAAACCTCATTCAAGCTTCCTTCAAAAATCTGATTTAACTCTATTTTCCCCTTCATTTTTTTCCAATAGGGAGTACTGTCAAAGTGATGTTCAAAAACTCTTCGAAGATACTCTACTGTCTCTTTTTCGCTGATATTTAATGGATTCTCATACTCCTCGATTATATCCTTATATCTTAACATTTATAATCCTCCTAGCAACTTTCGAAAACATGATGTATAAAATTACACACAGAGGTTATTAATTTTTCTTTATAGTCCAAAAACTAAATGGTTAAATACTAGAACTGCGTTATTGAAGAGGGTGATACCATGGCAGGGATAGTACTTGGAGATATTAATACCAACGATTTGAGATATACAGCCGAAAAAGCATACGAAACTACAGAATTCTGGAAAGAAAAATTCATAGAGACAAATATTGACGAATTGACCCCCAAAAGCCTACTTTCAGCTACTGACAAAATTTTCATAACACCCCACGATTTGTACAATATAGATAAACTATGGCCCACATATATAAAAAACGTGGAAATCTTCCACGGAGTAATGAGAACAAGTGGAACTACAGGGGATCCAAAAAGAGTACCTTTTACACATGACGACAAAAAGAGATACCGCCGTCAAGCTCGTTCTTGGGCCCTAGAATACCTAGAAGGATCTATCATGGCATCGTTTACTGCCCCATTACCGTCTTCATCCGGAGTTTTTGCGATTGAAGGATTTTCAGATGCAAACATTAGGTATCATCAAATTCCCATCCAATATCTGCGAATGAGAGATGCACTAATAAAGGAGCTAAGAGGGATAAAAGCTACAGGAATATTTGGATTAACTGCTGCAGTGTACAATCTTAGCCTAACTCTCCCAGAAGATATAAGAAATGACATTCAGCTCATAATCATGGGTGGAGAAACACTAACAAAAGAGTTAGCAAAAGTAGTTCTTGATAACTTTCCAAATGCAGTAATTTTTGATGTATTTGCAAGCACAGAAGATGGGCTAACTGGATATAGATTAATCACAAAGAAAAAAGTAACTCCATTCACCTTTTCAGACTCTCTAATAGTCCTTAAACAGACCAAAGACGAAGAGTACAAAGAATATCATGAAATTTACATAACAAAGGTCATGAAAGAGGGAGAGCTTACAGGATTACCACTGTTTAACTACAAGATTGGCGACTTGGCAAAAGTCGTTGATGGAAAAATTGTAAATGTCATAAGAGAAAAGGACACAATAAGTCTCGCCGGGGCAAAACTCCACATAGACCAGGTTATGGACATAGTTCATAGATATCCCTTCCTAATAGACTTCGTGATAATCTATCACCCACTCTCTCCAGAAAATCCAAAACCAAAAGCTACAATAAGGGTAGGATACACAGAAGAAAAGCCAGCTGGTATAGAAGATGAGATAAGAGAGTTGATATATGAGGCAAATAATCCAGTGAGATACGAAGTAGAAGAAGCTAAATCATCAGAGCTTAGAATAGAGGCTGTTCCAGCGAAAGAGGTTAGAAAGAACTTACCTCAAAAACCAGGGAAGACTAAAAGAATTTTCATCGTTGGAAAAGATATCTGACTTTTCTATTTTATTCCTTCTAATATCACAATTCTTAATGTCATATGTTCCCTATTAAAAGGAGAAGTTTTTCGAACAAAAATGCAAAATTATTTAACTTCTTTATTCTTAATCTCCAATACAGGTGAGGAAAATGAAACCAAAGATAATTCATGATCCCATACACGGAAGTATGAAAATAAGTGGACTCATTTTGGATCTTATAAAAACGCCAGAATTCCAAAGGTTAAGAAACATAAAACAATTAGGATTAGCATATCTCGTTTATCCCGGTGCGAATCATTCACGATTTGAACACTCACTTGGAACTTACAGTATCGCAAAAAGACTTGCCCAAGAGCTTGGATTAACTGAGGAAGAGAGTACAATCTTAGAAACCGGAGCACTTTTACACGATATTGGACATGGGCCTTTTTCGCATACTTTTGAACAAATATACGAGCATTATGTAAGAGAATATGATCACATGCATCTAGGACAAAATATAATCCTTGGAAAAATAGATATCATAGATGGAGAGACTGAGGAAAGACAATTTATCCCAGAGGTTTTAGAGTTCTATGGGTACGAACCAAAAGAAGTTGCAGATATTGTTTTAGGTAAATACAAAAAAAGATACCTTGGACAGGCCCTTCATGGGGATGTAGATGTAGACCAGATAGATTACCTCATCAGAGATGCTCATTATACTGGTGTGGCACATGGAATAATTGATCTCGAAAGACTTCTTAAAATACTTAGAATCCATAACAATGAAATAGTAGTGGACGAGAAAGGAGTAGAAGCCGTAGAGGGCATGATGGTAGCCAGGGCATTAATGTATTCCAGAGTTTACTTCCATCACACTGTGAAAATAGCTGAAAGTATGCTTACACGAGCCCTTGAGTTTGCCCTTGAGGACGGATATTTGTGGGAATTCTGGAAAATGACAGACTGTAGAGTTCTTGTTGAACTTGAAGACCTAGAAGGCTATCCAGCAGAAATTGTAAAGCGTATTAAATACCGTGACTTATTCAAAGCTGCATTGTTACTAAATGCTGATGAATTAACAACAGAAGAAAAGAGAGAACTATTGAATATATATAAAGACATTAAAAAACGTCAAGAGCTTGAAAGGGCATTGGCAAATGCAGTAGGGGCAAAAGAAGGAGAAATTCTCATAGAATTCTCTACAGCAGATCTAATGCTAACTGAACCACGACTAAAATCCACAGAAATTGGAGTATTAATGCACAATGGAGAAATAAGACCTCTTACCAAAGTTACTCCACTTGCAAATGCCCTAAAACGGAGACAAACGCCCAGATGGGCAGTGTTAATTGCATCACCCACCAAATATGTTGACAAAATAAGGGAACTCTGGAGGAAAGTTATCTTCAGCTGAATATCTTCCTCTTTATCTCTTTTTTAAGCTCTTCAATCATTTCCATTAACTCATCTGCGTCCTTAATTTCATCAAGTTTTTCTTTGGGAATCAATGGAACTTCCCCTACAACCTCAGTTTTTGTCTTTTCAAGAATAAAAAGACCGTCACTATGAATGATCTTGCTCACTTCATTCACCATTTGGGCCCTTCTCACTGTTGAACTTGTTTTTCTTTCACTTATACCAGTGAGTATTTTTAGGCCCTCCTCCTTAGAGATTGCATCAAAGGGTGCCTTTTTAATCTTAACAACACCCATGCCAAACGTCTCTAAACGTTTAAATATTTCTCTCTCTAATTCCGTCTCGGGTTCTACTCTCATTTTAGCCTCAACTCTCGAGTTAAGAATATCAATTGGCTTTGCAACAGGAGCATCAAAGATCTCCTCTAATCTAAGGGCGATTTCAAGACTCATGGCCTGCTCTCCTTTTTCATAGTTTTGAAGACTTTTTCTCGAAACTCCGAGCAATTCAGCGAGTTCTCCAACACTATAACCATGAGTCTCTCGCAGTTCCTTCAGGTAGTTCCCATCAACTCTGACATAGAAACCTCCCCTCTCAGCAAAAATTGCGGGAAGCTCATTCTGTACAAGTACGTCATAGAGCGTTTGAGGATTCAAAGCATAGAGTCCGTATCTTTCATAAACTACTCCTTCTTCAAGCTCTTCATTCTTTGATTTAAGACCGATAATAAGTGGTGAGGCCTCAAAAAGCTTTGCTAATCGTTTTAGATCCTCAGCTTGGGCTTCACTGAGAGAATCAATATTCTGAAGAACCTTCACAAATAAGAGTAAAAATAGTCTACTAGCAGCTAAATCAAAGCACGAACCCCTAAATTCCATTCTAGCAACTTTAAATCCAGTGCCTTTGAAGATACCTTCAACAACCCGCAATAATCTTTCTTTTTCCATCATCTCATTTATAACTAATATAAAGGACTTTAAAAGTTTTTATCGTTCTAAATATGCTGGCAAGTCTAACTTCCCTCTCCCTCCTAAGGAATGTAGCGTGAAAAAGCACCACCACTTGAGGATTGTGACACTTCCTACACTTCCATTCATAAAAAATTTAAATATTAAATATTGCATATGTATCATGAGAGGTGTACACTATGATTGAAATGTTAGAGAGGATCCTAGATAATCTTAAATGGGGGGAAACCGTTTTAGTAGAACACTCTACATATACTCCAACTTCAAAACTCTTTCATTTAATATTAAACTGGGCCAAAGAGCGAGAATATCTAATCCTTATTGACGATATTCTCGATACTCTTAATGTTTACAAACAACACATGAAAATTGCAGGATTAGAAACTAAAATGCTAGATGAAAGTAAAGTCATTAAAATTAGAGGAATTCAAAAAACAGGCAATGTTATAGGATATATAAGCCGAAGTGATATACCGGTGCTCAATAAAAGGTATCAAGAGATTTTTGAAAATTATTTCAATAGAGAAAGAGTTATCAATTGTGTTTTAGGTTATGAAAAACTATTAATAACATCTGGTTCCAAAGAAGAAGTACTACAGAACCTTATAAATCAAGTTATGCCATTTATCGGGTTTGAAAAGAGGATAGCCTTCTATTACATACCAACAAATGTCTTAGAGAGGGCTTTTCCTGAAGCACTCCCTCTAATTGAAAGCGTTTCCACAACGATTATTAAACTGGATAAAGCAGGGAAAAATATTTTATTCTCAATTGTCAAATCGATAGACAATGAGCTTGATGGTATAGAACTCAGGATTTAATCTATTTTCTTTCCACATTTCTTTAAAATGTAATAATGAGATTTCGAGTGCTTTGGTACTAACACACTCCTTTGATAGATAAACTTTTAACTAGCCCTATGCTTTAAAACCTGAAAGTCTCACCTTTCAAGGTGAGAAGGAGGTCAAGATGGTGAAACTCCACATAGGTATCGACGATACAGACTCTCCAGAGGGCATGTGCACCACATATTTAGGAGCTTTATTATATAGAGAAATTTCCAAGATAGCGGAGCCTTTAGACCTACCAAAATTGATCCGACTAAATCCCAATGTGCCCTATAAAACCCGTGGGAACGGGGCTGTTGCGATGAGTTTTGATGCCAAGGAAGAAGATATACCTAAAATAAAAAATCTCGTGTTGGAAATAGTAAAAGAACTTTCAGATTTTTCTCATCAGAACACTAATCCAGGTGTCGTTTTTATTGAAGGCGACGTTCCTAAAAAGCTAGAAAGGTTTGCATATCAGGCTATTTGGGAACATCTAGATATAACAGAAGCTGAAAATATTGCAGAAGAGCTAAATGCTGAAGTTCATAAATTCAGGTTAGGACGAGGAATAATAGGAGCATTAGCAGCCATCGGCCATCCACTCAAAGTCTTTACTTATGAACTCCTTGCTTATCGGACAAGAGAGTTTTGGGGAACTGTCAGAAAAGTCAGTAAAGAAAGTGTCTTTGCAGTAGATTATCTTACGTATCCGTTTACCTATGACAATGTTGACTTATCCAAGGGCAGTGTCTTAATAACCCCCCATGGTAAAGATCCCGTGTTAGTTGGAATTAGAGGAATAGATAAAAACAAAGTTATGTGGGCCTTTGAAAATATTATTTTTGAAGAACCCATTGATTTCTTCCAGATTTACAAAACTAACCAAAACACAGATGACCATCTGAGATTCAAAAAAATTGGGGAGTTAAAACCCTTAGAGAGTGCTATAGTGAGAGGAAAAGTGATAAAAAAATACTGGGAAAAAGGACGTCATGTCTTTTTTGAGATATGCGATGAGAGTGGAACCCTGAGAGTAGCAGCGTTTGAACCCACAAAAGGGTTTAGAAAATATGTAAGAATGCTCATTGAGGGAGATGAAATAATCGCTGCTGGTGGAGTAAAAGAATTCAATGGTGTGTTAACCCTCAACCTCGAAAAGTTTTACCCTATAAAGCTAGCTGAAAAAATAACATATGAAAAACCAAAATGTCCAAAATGTAAAGGCACTATGAAGAGTAAAGGAAAGTATCTAAAGTGCAAAAAGTGCGGATACAAAATGAAAAAAGTCTTGATCCCCAAAAGAATTTCACGAGAACTTAAAAGAAAGATCTATGAAGTACCTCCAGATGCTCGAAAGCACCTCTCTCGACCATTGGTCCTCCCAACAGCAGAGGACAAGATCTTAGACGTATTAAAATTAAAAAAGTAGTTTAAGACTCTTCAGTTTTCTCTTTTTCTTCTATGTAAGCTATGACATTGTCAACTATCTGAGGGGCCATTCCAATATAGTTTTCAGGCTTTAATGATGCCAAGTCATCATCTGTTAAATATTCTCTTGCTTCTTTGCTTTCAGACAACACTTCTAATAGATCCCTATTTTCCTTAAAAGCCTTCATTGCAAGCCTTCTTACGAGTTCATGAGCCTCCTGTCTCCCCATACCTTTCTCAGTAAGCTTTAACATTAATGGTTCAGCCATTATTAAGTTCTTTGTGAGGTAAAGGTTCTTCTTTATGTTTTCTGGGAAGAATTGCAAGCCCAAAAGCACTTTCTTCGTGTTTTTAAGCATCTCGTCTAAGAGCACAAATGTCTCTGGAAGTATTACCCGTTCAACAGAAGAATTTGTAAGATCCCGCTCATGCCACAGAGGATTATTCAAAAGTGCTGGAATAATGTTTGAATAGATAACTCTCGCGAGCCCACTAATTTTCTCACTTCTTATTGGGTTCCTCTTATGAGGCATTGTGGAGGAACCTACTTGTTTCTTTCCAAATGGCTCACTAATCTCTAAAATCTCAGTTCTCTGAAGATTTCTTATCTCAAGAGCAATTTTATCAAGAGTAGACGCTATAATAGCCAAGATACTCATAAGTTCTACATACACATCTCTCTGGATTATTTGATTGCTTATTAGAGCAGATTTGAGACCAAGATCCTTCATCACTAATTCCTGGATTTTTAAGCCCATTTTACCAAATGAAGCCATTGTCCCAACAGCACCACTTATTTGTCCAACCAAAATTCTCTTTTTTGCTTCTTCAATTCTCTCTATATGTCTCTGTATTTCATCAAGCCATATTGCAAATTTCATTCCATATGTCGTTGGAACCGCATGCTGGCCGTGAGTTCTTCCTATGCACACAGTATACTTATGCTCTTTCGCAAGACTCTTCAAAATTGCCCTCAACTCCTTTAAATCCTTTAGGACAATCTCCAAAGACTCTTTAATTAGGAGAGCATTTGCAGTATCTATTATGTCATTGGAAGTGGCCCCAAGATGCACGTATTTCCCATGTTCTCCACAGACTTCGCTCAGAGCTTTAACTACAGCCATTATATCGTGATGTATCTCCTCCTCAATCTCCTGAACCCTTTCAACCTTCACCCACTTGGTATTGGCCCTTTCGCCGATTATCTTTGCACTTTCTTCAGGAATATTACCTAGTTGGGCATGAGCTCTAGCTAAAGCAGCCTCAACATCGAGAAGTTTTTGTAGTTTATTTTCTTCCTCCCAGATACGTTTCATTTCTTCACTACCATACCTATAATCGATTGGATGAATAGCCATATTATCACCAATTTCTTGTTATAATCTAGCTTAAAAAAATTTTCTAATCGACACAAAAATGTTAAAACCAAAAGCCAACTTTTTGGGTTTTTAGAGAGTATTTGGAAACTTTGCTATTTAACCGAAAAGTATTTAACTATATATCCAAAGTTTGCTATTGACAAAACTTTCGGAGGGTGTCAAAAATGGCAGAGGAACATGTTGTCTTCATAGGAAAGAAGCCTGTTATGAACTATGTGTTAGCTGTAATAACCCAGTTCAACGAGGGCGCTAAAGAAGTTAGCGTTAGAGCAAGAGGTAGGGCTATCAGCAGAGCTGTTGACGTTGCAGAGATCGTCAGAAACAGGTTCCTTCCAGAGGTTAGAGTTAAGGAGATAAAGATAGGCACAGAGGAACTTCCAACAGCTGATGGAAGAACTGCAAACACATCAACAATTGAGATCATCCTCGAAAAGCCATGAGTTTAGCTTTTCTTTCCTTTTCATAACTTTACTAAATTTTTAACTTCAATCACTTTTGAAGTGAAAACAAAGATTTTAATACCTACATTACCAAATTTTCTGTGGTGTAGTGAGTGGAATTTGAGACAATTGACATCAGAGATGAAAAGGCACGAGAACTCGCCCAAATTCTAGCTAATGATACTGCTCTTTCAATTCTCACTTTACTCCAAGAAAAAACACTTTCAATGTCCGAAATAGCAAAAGAGCTCAATATTCCGATTTCTACAGTTTCTTATCACTTAGATAAAATGGTGAGAGTTAGTCTTGTTGAAATAGCTGGGAAAAAGTATGGAAAAAGATTACAAGAGGTAAAACTGTATAGGGCCTCATCAAAACCCATTTTGCTTCTCCCAAGGAGGATACCAACTAAAAAACGATTTTTAAGAGTTTTTGAGAAGATGCAGATTATAAGTTTAAGCATAGCTGGATTATTGGCTTCTAGTGTTTATATAATATCCAATAAACTTCTTGCAGAAAAACCCCAACCAAGTATTGAAAACATGACATACGCAGTTGAAAAAGCTCCTACTCCCACAGGCCTTGAAACTATCAACAAAACTGTCATGCCCACATTGGTCAAAACCTCACCAATGCCTTATATTTTAGCAGTTTTGGTTTTCGTAGTAAGCTTTTTCCTAGTTTTTCGATACTTATTGAGCAAAAGAATCTAAGCCCAAAACATTTTTAAGTCTCCTAGCGTAGTTCAACATGAATCAGGAGGGATCACAATGATGCCAAAAATTACTGTGGAGCAGATAGTTAAAAGGAAAGCAATTGTTGTTAAACCAGTTGAAACTGTCGAACGAGTAGCAAAAATTCTCGCAAAAAACAAAGTCAGTAGTGCAGTTGTTATGGAAAAAGACGAAATCATAGGCATCGTTACTGATAGAGACATACTTAATAAGGTAGTTGCCAAGGGAAAAGACCCCAAAGAAGTCAAAGTAAGCGACATTATGACAAAAACTCCCATAACAATAGAGTATGATTATGACATCCAGGATGCAATTGAACTAATGATGGAGAAAAGCGTTAGAAGACTTCTTGTAACAAAATTGGGAATGCCAATGGGATTTGTAACAGCAGCAGATCTACTTGCAGCTTTAAATGCATACAATCAAGAGGAAGAAGAGTCCGAAGAAGAAGCTGGAGAAGTCTATGGAATATGTGAAGTATGTGGCCAATACGCTCAGCTACACAGAGTCGTTCGCGAGGGTTATGAACGCTGGGTCTGCGAGAGCTGCAAAGACATGCTTGAGGGTTGAAAACTCCTTCGCTTATTTTTAAATCTACTTTAACTTAGTGTATACTCCCAAAGGTTTAAAACTTTTCTAAGAAATACACATCTAGAGGTGAGAAGATATGGAAAAGAAAACCGGGACAACAACGGTTGGAATTAAACTAAAGGATGGAGTAGTGTTAGCTGCAGATACTCAGGCTTCTCTTGATCACATGGTAGAAACTCTTAATATAAAGAAAATCCTCCCTATAACCGACAAAATCGCCATAACAACCGCAGGGAGTGTAGGAGATTTACAAGCCTTAGCCAGAATGCTTGAAGCTGAAGCAAGATACTACCAGTTTACATGGGGAAAACCAATGACAGCCAAAGCCATGGCGAATCTTCTCAGCAACATACTTAACGAAAGCAAATGGTTCCCATATCTGGTTCAAATCATAATTGGCGGTTACGTAGAAGAACCAACCTTGGCTAACTTAGACCCCTTAGGAGGTCTAATCTTCGATAATTATACCGCAACAGGATCTGGAAGCCCATTTGCCATAGCAATCCTCGAAGATGGATACAAGGAAAATATAAGTCTTAAGAAGGCTCGTGAACTTGCAATAAGAGCTGTTAGAACAGCAGGTAAAAGAGATGTATATACTGGTGAAAGGAAAATACAGGTGGTTACAATAACAAAAGAAGGCATGAAAGAAGAATTTGTAGAATTTAAAGAGTGATCTTTTCATTCTTTCTTTGGTGAATTAAATGAAAAACAAGCAAGTTGTTGGGATTTTTATAATACTCCTTTTCCTTGCCGCTTTCTTATATCATAACTATTCTTATCCAGGTGACGAAGCACAAAAAGTTCTTAAAATTGCCCTTAACATCTCTAGGGAAGTTGAGGAAATCAGAGAACTTCCTTTTAAAGGAGATCCAGAAATAAAAGTTCTCACTCAAGAGGAGGCTCTTAAAAAATGGGGTCCAAGCAAAAGAGACTATGAGAATATAAAAAAATGGGAACTTATTTATAAAATGACTCTATTAGTGCCTCCAGAATATAATTTAACAAAAACTCGAACTAAAGAAACGGCCTCTTGGATAGCCGTAACTTCGGGCGACAAGGTTTATATCATTTCAGAGAATTTCTTCAGAACAGGAGACACTTCCCAAAGGGTTTTGGCACATGAATTTACTCATGTTCTTCAGAAACAATACTTTAATCCAGAGTATCCCGAAACACTAGATGGGAGTTTAGCTGTCAAGGCTTTAGTAGAAGGAGATGCAGATCTAACCGCAGACATATATTGCAAAATGCATGGTATTAAAATAGAAAAAATAACATCCTTTTATTTAGCAGATCCTCCACTAAATTTTGGCTACTTCCCCTATGTTTTTGGAGATCATTTTGTTGAGTATCTTTATTCCGTAGGTGGATGGAACCTTATTAACAATGCTTACTCAAATCCCCCTCAAACAACTCAGCAAATAATGCATCCCGAGCTCTATTTAAATAAAACTCTCCCCAGAAAACTAGATATCGACATCGATGAAAGTTACAAAATATTCCATGCAGATAGGCTAGGGGAATTTTACTTTTATCTCATTATGATAACAAATGGTGTAAATCCAGACAGCGCTTTGACAATTACACGTGCTTGGAATGGAGATCTTATTATCCTAGCAGAAAATTCCACCCATTATGTACTTATCTGGAAGAGTTCTTGGAAAAATGAAGAGAGCGCAAATGAGATATACAAATTACTCTTAGAGAAAGCTAGAAAAACAGAAGTTCTAAAGGTTCAAATTACGCTGGATGGGCATATACTTACACTGAGAAGTGTACTCCCAAAACAGTGAATAAGTTTTATGTCTAATTTAGTACTAGTAGTGCCGAAATTTCTTTTTGATCCCTAAAGCTAGAATGAAGATTTTTGGACGAAGAGTTTCATTAGGCAACAAAAATAGTTATAAATGCCAATATCTAAACATCACCTGTCTAAGCTGAATATTTTGAGGTGATAAAAATGGCCGAAAAGAAAAGAAAAAGAGTAGTTATTCTCGGAGCAGCTGGAAGAGATTTCCATAATTTCAACACGTTTTTCAGGGACAATCCCGAATACGAGGTAGTTGCATTTACTGCAACCCAAATTCCCGATATTGAAGGAAGAGTTTATCCCCCTGAACTTGCTGGAGAACTTTATCCCAATGGAATTCCAATATGGAGTGAAGATGACTTAGAAAAAATTATCAAGGAGCATGATATAGATATTGTAGTATTTGCTTATTCTGATGTTTCACATGAGCATGTGATGCACCTTGCGAGCAGGGCTCACTCAGCAGGAGCCGATTTCTGGCTTTTGGGTCCAAAGAGCACCATGATAAAGAGCACCAAACCTGTTGTGGCCGTAACAGCCGTAAGAACTGGATGTGGGAAGAGCCAAACCTCAAGGAAAGTTGCCCAATTACTTCAAGAGATGGGCTACAAAGTAGTTGCTATAAGACACCCAATGCCCTATGGTGACTTGAGAAAGCAGATCGTTCAGAGATTTGCATCATATGAAGACCTCGATAAACACGAATGTACCATCGAAGAGAGAGAAGAATATGAACCCTACATCGATAGAGGAATGGTTGTCTATGCTGGTGTAGACTACGAGAAGATCCTCCGTGAAGCCGAAAAAGAAGCTGACATAATCCTTTGGGATGGCGGAAACAATGACTTCCCATTCTATGTTCCAGATCTCTGGATAGTTGTAACTGATCCACATAGGCCTGGACATGAGCTCAAGTACCATCCAGGCGAAACCAACTTCAGAGCTGCCGATGTTATAATAATCAACAAGATTGACACTGCCAATAGAGATGACATCCAAAAAGTTCGCGAAAGCATCGAAAAAGTCAACCCCAATGCTATCGTCATTGATGGTGCTTCACCCCTCTATGTGGATAAACCCGAGCTCATTAAGGGTAAGCGTGTTCTTGTTGTTGAAGATGGACCAACACTTACCCACGGTGGAATGAGATACGGTGCTGGTTACATTGCAGCTAAGAAGTTCGGAGCAAAAGAAATAATTGATCCAAGGCCATATGCAGTCGGTTCAATTGTCGACACATACAAGAAGTACAACCACCTAGACGTCATTCTTCCAGCCATGGGTTATGGCGCCAAGCAAATCAAAGAACTTGAAGAAACCATTAACAGAGCCGATGCTGACGTAGTTGTAATAGGAACTCCAATTGATCTCAGACGCGTTATGAAACTCAATAAACCAGCTGTCAGAGTTAGGTATGAGCTCGAAGAAATCGGAGAACCAAAGCTCAGGGACATCCTCAAAGAATTTGTCGAAAAGCACGTTAAGAAGGAGTGAACTCTTCTTTTCTTTTATATCTTGTTTTTGATAATAATTTGTTTTTGGTGGTATCATGAAGAAGCTTTTGGTTCTTGATTTAGACGGAACACTTTGGGAACAAAAAGATGTACAACAAATGGTTCTTAAATTTGAAATCCTGCGATTTAGAGATCCTCAATTTAAGGTTGAAGGGAATCTGCTCATAGATGTTTATGGAAGAGAGGTTAGGCTTTTTGAGGGAGCTAGGGAGTTTCTTGAATGGGCAAAGGAAAGATTTATCTTAAGCATAGCAAGCTGGAACGTAGAAGAAATAGTACGACCAATTTTAGAAGCATTTGGAATTTGGGAGTATTTTCTCTTCCCAAAAATAGAGAATCATCCTGATAAAGCGGATATGATTAGGAGAACAGTCGAACAGCTTGAAAGTCTGGGCTATGAGATTAGAGAGGTCGTTTATGTTGATGATAATGGTTCTTATGCAGAAGTAAAGAAAAAGGTTCCAAATATAGAATTCATCCATATGTGGTCCGATGTTAAGAACTTTGAAGAGCTGAAGAAATTCCTTGGGAAAAACTGACATCCTCCCCGCCCCAAAGAACGAGGTCTTCGAGAGGCAAACAAGCTTTTGCACCATAGCTTTTTTGATTAAATGGTCACTACTGATCACAAACATAATTGCAATTGAGCATTCTTACTGTAATTTGGTGATAACATAATGCTCAATAAAAACTTCTGGCTCTATGCTATCGGCAGGTGGATATCCCAAGTTGGATGGGTAATTCAGGACATTGCAGTTCCCCTTTATGTCCTAGACAAAACTGGTAGCGGAGCTATAATGAGCATTTTTATAATAGCTGAACTGCTTCCAAGACTCTTAGTGAATCCAGTAGCTGGTGTAATTGGTGATCGTTATAACCGAAAAAAGCTAATGGTGTGGCTTGACATAGCTAGAGGTGTCCTCCTTTTCGGAGTTATCCTCTTCAACCTACTCTATATCCAGAGTTTGCTTGCAATTCAAGTCATCATGAGTATTATGGGTGCATTTTTCTCAGCAGGGATCTCTGGAATGTTCCCCGACCTTGTAAAAAGAGAAGAACTTGCTCAGGCTAATTCCACACTTCAGAGCGGTGGTCAGATAATAAGAATCGCTGGGCCTATATTGGGAGGAATAATTTACGCATTTGGTGGGCTTAGGCTTGCAATCCTAATAAACGCAATAAGTTTCTTTGGTTCCGGCCTCTTTGAGATGTTAATAGAGTATCAGTGGGGAAGCCGTAAGATTTCAAGTCTCGGCGAAGTATGGGAAGATATGCTCGAAGGTTTTAAATTTATAAAAAATTCAAAAAGTTTACTCATTCTTGTTAGCCTTGGGATAGTCCTAAACACCCTGTTAAATCCGATTTTTGTGGTTATCCTCCCGTACATGTCACGAGTCATTTTAGGGTTTTCCTCTGTTCAATTCGGGAGTATTCAAACCGCCGCCACAATTGGAGCCTTGGCCGGGAACCTCCTCATAGCAGGGAAGCTCAAAGAATCCTCTGAGAATCTGCTATTCAAAGCCCTTTTTGCCCAACTTATATGTCTGCTTCTGCTTTCAGTGGTTGTACATCCTTTAGTCAGACTTGTAGCTTATCCAGCACTCCTCGGGATTTTTATGATAGGTGGATTCTTCAACATTCTGGTTAATGTCCCACTCTTCACTAAGCTTCAAAAGGGCGTCCCTAATGAAGTTCGCGCCAGATTCTTCTCTGCCTTTGAGACTGCAATAATGGCTACAACTCCACTTGGAATGGCAGTTATTGGGCCTCTCTTAGATATCGTTGATATTTCAGCCCTTGTGGCTACCCTAGTTACCCTCAGCCTCCTTGCGTCAATATATTACTACCTTAACTTTAGAGAAAGTGTCATGAACATTGGTGTAGAAACCAGGGGAATGATTGGATAATCCATAGGCATAGCTGTTGCTTTTTAAATTCTTCTATATTCTCTTCAATCTTTTTTGGCATTCTTTAGCTATAGCATCTCACCCTCTTTTGTTAGCTTCATAGTAGTGATTAACCCAAAACTCCTAGCTTAGAAAATTTAACAATAATAAAACTCTCCTACTTCTTCTTTGGGTACCCAAAAGTATATAATGCTTGTAGGTAACAAAGATTGTCACCACAAATTAAGGTGACGAATGTTCCGAAATGAGGTAAAACAAAATGATAAAAAGCGTATTAATTGTATTAGGAATAATCGTTATTCTGTTAGTCTCAACCGCTGTTCTTGGTGGTGTTGCATTCACCAAAAGGACAAGAAATGACGCAAAAGAGCTTTTTAAAGAGAGTGATATGACAAAACCCAAAGTCATTACCGAGGAAGATGTACAAGATCTGCCTGAGCCGGTTCAAAGGTATTTAAGATATACCCAGATTATAGGCACGGAAGAAATCAACACCGTTAGGTTAAAACAAGACGGGTATTTCCGTATGAAAGAAGATCAAAAGTGGATGCCACTAACAGCAGAGCAGTATTTTAGGGTAGATTCCGCTGAGTTCATCTGGATAGCAAAAGTGAGAGCTGCTCCACTGCTATCAATACATGCGAAGGACGAATTTGTTGAGGGTAGGGGCAATCTGGTGGTAAAACTATTGGGATTGATTACGGTTGTAGATGCAAAAGGAAATGCGGTTGATCACGGAGAGCTTTTGAGATTTCTTGCTGAGTGCATCTGGTTTCCTTCAGCATTTTTAAACGACTACATCACATGGGAATCTATAGATAACACCTCAGCAAAAGCTACGATAACCTACAACGGAGTTTCAGCCTCTGCGGTCTTCCATTTTAACGAAAAGGGTGAAGTAACGAGAATCACTGCAAAGCGGTACATGGAGGTTAATGGGGAGTTCGTTTTAGAGGACTGGGAGGGACAGATTGTGGAATATAAAATGTTCAACGGCGTTATTGTCCCAAGCAAGGTCAACATAATATGGAAGCTGAAAACAGGGGACTTTTGCTATGACCAAATTGAGATTGTGGACATCGAATACAACGGTTTATCAATATATTAATGCTGATTTCACCTTCCATCATTGATCTCAAATTTGGATATCTGCCACCCAAAGTTAGCGCTCCTGCTATGAGGACCTCCAAACTCTGTTCCAACTTCCCAATCTTCCAGATAGAGTTCGTCAAATTTCTCAACTCTACAAAGATTTTCTTCAAAAACTTCTTTAGCAGTGGATAAAAGAGGTGTAACATCAAGCCTTATCTCCCCACTTTTAATGGGCTCTTTTAAACGGAAGGTTATCAAGTCCCAGGGCAGGGCATTACAGTAGAGCCATACCTCCCATTCTACTTCCCTCAGGGTACTGTTTACAACTATTTTGGTTTTTGTGATGTCAATCTTGCTCCCTGCTGGTCTAATGAGTGAATTCGAGTAGAGCCACACCATTAACTCTACATCGCCCTCTTTAATCTCTTTGGCTTTTTCCTCCGCGGTTATCCATGTCTCCATAGCCAAGTTTATGGGTAGGTCTCTCTCGTGCCAGAGGGAATAGTTCAATGTTACCTCAAAACTTTCAAGCTCCTTTATCTTTATGGGGAGATCTCCCTGAGTTTTGTGGCCAGTCCAAGGTTTATAACCATATATAACTTCTGGATAGCCTTGAACGTAGCGGTGAGGTTCTTTCATCACAACGCCACTCAGATTTGCATAAAACATTATCGTGTTGTTGCTTCTATAATAAGCTAGCTCAGCGCTTCCATTGAACTCCTTTATGTTCCAAAAATTGAACTCCATGATGAGTTCGATCCCATTGTAGTTTATCTTTCTATTTGAGCCGGGCTCGGTTAGGGCAACATCTCCTTTATTCCCCAAACAACCAAATATTAAAAATGCAAAAATAACTAAACCAACGGTGATAAGTTTTGTTTTCATAATACTCTCCTTGATTTTTAGGTTCTGTTTAATCCAGTATTTAACTCTTTATATTTAACTCTTGCAACTTGGATGTGCATTCGGTTGGCTCTAGGGAATACTCTATATGAAAAGCCGCAGCATTTTTCCGGCAGTGGTTCTTCACCATTTCACCGATTTTCTTCTAGGGTTGATGTAACATCGCCTTTTTGAAGAAAGCATTTTGGAAGCCTTTGGGGCCCTATAACACTAAAGAGATGTCAAAAGATTCAAAATTGCTCAGTTTTGACCATTAGAATATTGTAATTTGAGCACTTTAAGAAATAGTGGGGTGATGTAAAGTGTTTGACTTTGAGAGTTTGAGATTTTGGACGAGAGTGAGCAAAGAGGAAAGCAAAGTTGTGAAAGAATGGGCAGTTAAAGATGCATGGGGATTCAGGAACATGATGTAAGGAAGTGTCAGCAGATGATGAAACAGAAAAAAGTGAAAAGAGGAAAAATTAAGCCAGAGACTCTCTTTCTCTGGCATGCCTTGAATTTAAAGAGATGAAAGGGACTACTTAGGTGGTTATGAACAATGGAACGACCAAAAATTATGGAAGGGGAGAAGGTTTCATTGGCTGTTATTTTGAAAGAAGACAAAGATAAATGGTTTTTATTGGCAAATGACAGAGATATACAAATCTTCCTTAATGATGGAGCGAGAATATACCCAAGAGAAAAATTTGATGAGATCTATGAGATGTCTAAAAAGAACAAACAGAAAATGGTGGATTTTGCAATAGTAAGCAACATTAGTGGTGAGCTTGTTGGGTTTATAGGTCTACAGGGAATTAACTGGGTTTCAAGGCATGCTATGGTCTGGTATGCTATAGTTAAAGAGCATTGGGGGAACGGGTATGCAAGTGAAGCTTTGAGTCTATTATGCAAGTTTGCTTTCGAAAACATGAATCTCAACAAGATTTGGACAAGAGTGTATGAGCCAAACAAAGCTTCCCAGAGGGTTTTGGAGAAAAATGGCTTCAAGTTTGTCGGCCGCTTAAGGAAGCATGTTTATTTGCCTGAGTTTGGTTATGTGGATGAGCTACATTATGACCTGCTGAGGGAGGACAATAAAGGAGGAATGGGATTCTCGTTTAGCGGGTACTGGCTATGAGTTTGGAAGGTTTCAATGAACGCGAGGATTGGCTATAAATGAGGTTCTCTTTTACCTTGGGAGATCTTCTTCGTTATTGAGAAGGGGCCTCTTGAGGAGGGAGAGCTAAAAAAGCGAAAGAGTGGACACAAAAGGTTTGGCAAAATACAATATTGAGAGCTTAAAGAAGAAGTAATAATCGAAGCGTGGTTGTGAAAGGTGATTGGGATAAGTGTCGACGTTTGGAGGATTTAAGATGGGATATGAAAAATTGAAAAGTATGGACCTATCCAGAGACGAATTCTCTGGAAAAGTTGCACTCATTACGGGTGCAGGACGCGGTATTGGTAAAGAGCTTGCAAAAGTTTTGGCATGGCTTGGTGCAAAGGTTATTATTGCCGAGATTTCCGAATCAGGCGCTGAAGTTGAAGAAGAGATTCACTCTAAGGGAGGCACAGCTTTTTATTTCCAAACTGATGTCTCTGATAAGAAGAGCATTAGGAAACTTGCAGAGAGAATCCTCAAAGAGTTCGGCAAAGTGGATATACTGGTCAACAACGCCACTATAGTGAAGACTGGTTCAATATTAGACACATCTCATGAAGATTGGGACGAGTCCTGGAAAGTCAATGTTCAAGCAGCTGTTCTTTTAGTAAAGGCCTTTCTGCCAAGTATGGTAAAAAGAAAGGATGGAGTTATTGTCATGATGACATCAGAAGAGGGAATGCCTTACGTAGCACCATATTCGGCTTCTAAAGCTGCATTAAACTCATTTGGGCTCTCTTTAGCGACAGAACTGGGTGAGGACTCGGGTGTGTCGGTCTTCATCTTTGCGCCCGGAATGGTTGACACTCCGGGAATAAGAAATGCTGCTCAAGAGTTAGCTCCGCTCTATGGCATGGCATATGATGAGTTCATAAATCAAAGTGTGAATCCAGGATATAATGGGCTCATGCCAGCTGAAGACTGTGCAGCAGGACTTGCCTACTGCATTGCTTATGCAAAGGACTATCATGGGCAGATGGCGGACCCATTCGGGCCGCTTGCTAAGGCAGGGCTCCTAATTTTCCCCACACAAGCTGAGGGCAAACATACCAACAATATTCTCCATAGAGATGAGGCTGTGAGTGAAAAAACGGCATTTGAACTCGTTGAAGAACTAAAAAAGATCATGGAAGACGTTGAAAGAGAGACTAACGAACTCAACAGGTTCGCGAGGATGTGGGTTAGAAGAATATTCAGACAGAGAACCGGAATGAGCATCAAAGAGTGGTTAGGTGCTGTTGAAGAGCTCATCTCCGGACTTCAGGAGTTGGAGACGGCAATAAGAGCAAATAACGACACAAAAGCTGAACAGATACGTGCAAAGCTCCCGTGGATGATAACTTACCTGGAAAAACTGGCAGACAACTTCAAACAGAATATGAAAGACGTAGAGGGTTTCATCAAAGATCCCGAAGCCCTCGCCAAAGCTCTAGAGACTCTGGCTTATAGAGAAAACGTTACACGTTCGCTAATTGTCATGCTTAGGGAGGAAATGGAAGCATGATGACAGATGCAGAGTTTAAATAACAGTTCTTGCAGAAAAGAGAAAGTTTAAAGTGAGTTAAACAGACATTAAAAACCTAAGGAGGTATCATTATGGAAAAAGTTATTGGAGTATGTGGATGTATATGTAGCGATTGTGGAATGTATAGAAAAAACTGTGGAGGGTGTCATGCCATAAAAGGCAGGCCATGCTGGCTGCATGAAGTGGGGCTTAAGATTTGTGATTTCTATGAGTGCTGTGTGATCGATAAAGGGCTGGAGCACTGCGGACAGTGCGAAGAAATCCCATGCGACAGGTTCTGGATGAACAAAGCCCCCACATTGACGGAAGAAGAACACAGGAGAATCGTGGAGGAGAGGGTTGGTTTGCTTAAGAGAGTATTGCCCTATAACAGTGAAGCACCCGCAATCTTTAAAGAGATAAGACAGTTCATTCGCAATACAATTTCATATCAGATTGAGGTTGAACATATAGGTAGCACAGCAGTCCCCGGTCTAGGGGGAAAGGGCATCATTGACGTATTGATTATAACCAAGAAGGAGCATATGTGGAAAGTGGTTGAAATATTAGAATCCAAAGGATATAAATATAATCCTCAAGGTGGAACCCCTCCCGAAAGGCTTTTCGTTTCAGGACAATACAGACATTGTGGGAAAGAACTCCACATACACATCCATATAACATTTTTTGGAAGCAAAGAACACAGAGATAAGTTGTTCTTCCGTGATTATCTTAGGAAACATCCGGAAGAAGCTAAGAGGTATTATGAGCTCAAAAAACAATGGAGCAAAGAAGCAGGATTAGATGATTCTAAATATGCTCGGCTTAAAACACCATACATAAATAGAATCCTGTCTCTCCAGTCATCTAAAGCAAACGAGTTATAGACATGATAAACCTAAAACATAATAACAATGAACATTACAAAAACAAGTGCATGGTTTTAATAAAGGGAGGACATGAATTATGTATTCTAACCAAAAACTGCAAAAGATATTTGAAATCCAAAAAATAATGGATTTAACATCGACGGCTGGCGCTTAAAGACAAAAACGGAGGTTTAGGGATGCAATTGGAAGCGTTTTACGATGCACTTATATCAACTTATTGCGAAAATCCCTGTCAGGTCTTGCCAAATGCGTTATGGAAGACTCTAAAAGACCTTAGCAAATTTGATACGTCATTCAGGGCTGAAAACGGCCTAGTAACGCACCTTGAGGCTTGGAAGGAGAATGAATTATACGTATATTGGAACCGGAGCAGAAACCCACCAAAAATTCCCAAGGAACGCTTGAATGGCTTAAAATTTGCTCTTGTGCACCAAGACTTTTTAAGAGCTTTCCCCATTGAGAGGTTTGACATAAAAGTGCCGTACTTCAGGCTTATACATAAAAAGCGGCAGGTGAGAGAGGTAGAGCTGCCACAAGGCTTCCACATAGTTGACGTAGACGCAAAAAACGAGAGCAACCTTGTTGCAGAGGTCATCAAGAGATGCTACGAAAACATAAACGTAACTCCAGAAATAGTAAAAAGCTGGACTAAGCACCCAGTATTTGACCCCAATCTGTGGATCTGGATAATTGATAGCGAGAAAGGCAATCCGGCTGGATTAGGGATTGCGGAGCTTGATCCCACAGTTCGAGAAGGTTCCCTTGAGTGGATACAGGTTCTTCCAGAGTACAGAGGAAGAGGCATAGGCAAAACCCTTGTACTGGAGTTACTCAGACGTTTCCAGGATCGTGCGGCATTTACTACGGTATCCGGAGAGGTTAACAATAAAACCAAGCCAGAACTCCTTTACAGACGATGTGGATTCCGGGGAAATGACGTTTGGTGGCTTTTAATCAGGAAACAGACAGGAGTGTGAAACTATTTTCCAAATCCAAAAACTGCAAAAGATATTTGAAATCCAAAACAAGATAATGGACATCCATCCTCTTTTAGAGAGGGTGTTTCCGATTGCAATCGCCAAAGATGGAGAATTTTTGATTTTTGACGTCGATTCATCGGGAAGAAGATACACCTTCATCAAAAGGGAGCCATCACCGGTACCACTCCCGGAAAAGCTGAGAGCGGCCTTTCCACTGGAGTGCTATAAAAATCAGGCCGTCTGTGTGGTAACGGAGGATGCCTTTGAGTCCCTTGAAGGCTATGCCCTGATATTCCACGAGTTCGTGCACTGCTACCAGTGGGAGACCTGCGAGCCGAAACTGAGGCAGAAACTGGAAGTGGCGAGAAGTGAAACTGCAAAAGGGAACTACATGTGGGAGCTGAACTATCCGTTTCCCTACGACAAGACGGAGTTCCAGGAAGCTTACCTTAGGTTTCTAAACTCGCTGAAAACCAAAAACCCGAAGGAGGTGTTCAGGCATAGGGACAAACTGAGGGAGATTCTCAGCAGAGAAGAGTTCGAGTACATGGTCTGGCAGGAGTGGAAGGAGGGGTTCGCGAGGTTCATAGAGAACAAAATAAGGCGCAGGCTTGGTCTTGAGGAGAACCACTCCGGACTCGAAAGGCCCTGGGATAGGGTGCTGTTCTACGAGGGCGGGGCGAGGTTCATCGAATTCCTGTGCAGACAAGATGTAAAATTACTTGCAGATATAAAGACAATATTTTATAAAATGTTGGCTTATGGTATTATTTAAGCAATGTATATTTGGAGAAAAGCCTATAATAGTCTACAAAAAGTTTGCATACCTCTATATAAAGGGCGTTATTTCTGTTTCAGCGAGAGTGTTGCTGAAGCACTTCCCACCCTACTTGAAAGGTTCAACCTAAGGCCCCACAGGATTCTAGACATCGCCTGCGGGGAACCTGAAAGATATGAACGAACCCAAACCAAACAGCAGCAGGGTATTTTTCGTGGTTCAGAAATAAAGGCAATAAAAACTGCATTTCCGAACAAAACCCATCAGATATTCACATGCATAAAGTCCCTCGCCACCAAATAGGGCTTTACCCTTTCTTCAAGCTCTTCGTGCGTGTAGTTTGTATGGCTTATGTGAGCAAATACAGTTTTCTTTGCTCTTACTTTTTGAGCGAGTTTTATTGCATCATCAATTCCTAGATGAACATTTGGAATTGAATGCCTGTGTGTCATGTCCGCTACGAGTAAGTTAGCACTTTTCATCTCTTTTAGTGTTTTCTTGTCATCAAGGATTTCTGGTCCAGTGTCACCAGTAATCACAATCTTTTTGTTTCTAATTCGAATTATAAATCCTCCAGCTACTTCTATTGGCTGGTGAGCAACTTTAAAATGGTAAACCTTAAAGCCAAAATCATGCCATTTATTGAACTCCAAGGGGAAATATTCCCAATCCCATTTGCTCTCCCCTACGAAACGCTTTTGCATATCTCTTGCTACTTCAAGAGTTATAACATGTCCATAAAGCTTAATCTGCTTAAAAATCTGCAGCTCAGGCAGGCCCCCCATGTGGTCGAAGTGAGCGTGTGTGATAAAAACATGCTCAATTTTTTCGTTCAAATGTTCTAAGTGATAGTGCAAATCTGGTGAAGGATCTATTAATGCTCTAATCTTGGGAATGTATATTGAAAAGCGCGTTCTCCTATATAAGTGAAATTTTCTAGCTCTTGAACAGTTCTCACAGTTACACAATGGTTTAGGGATACCACTGTACACTCCAGAGCCGAGAATTATAACTTCCATTCCAGAACTTCCTCCAAGTTAGTTAATATTGGACAATAATTAATTATGGTTCTTACAAAACATTATATACTTATTGGACAATAATCAGAAAGTCAGTGTGCATAAATATTCCAAGAATTGACGAATTAATTAATAGTGCAGATGATGAAGCTCAGGTAACAAAGAGCTTTAAGATGAATAATGGAGGAATATTAGTGATGAATGGAAATACCAACAAAACCGATGCATTTTTAAAAAATACTGGCATCTGGGAGGGAGAGTTTACTAACTACGTTAATCGGTCTGGAGGAATAACACAGCAAGGGAAGATAATAATCGAAACTGAGTTTCGAAATGGCATCGTGATCCAGAGAAATATCTTTGTGAAACCTGATGGAACGAGAAGTGACTATATTGGCATCGCAAAAATGCGAATAGAAGGAAATAAATTGTTCTGGGATGGGGAGATGAAAGAAGATCCGAATACAGGAGCAAGAATTAGAAACCATTCATTTGAAGGTTTTGTAACCGATAATCAGATATACATCCTAGAGACCTACGAGGAAGTTCTTCCTGCTGGTGATATAGAAAGAAGACGAAACACTACCCACTATTGCTTCTTAAGCGAGAATGAAGCTGTAATGACGGCTAATGTTTACGTTAATGATGAGTTACTTGTTTTTGCATACACAAGGTTGTGGAAGAAAGAGTAAAAGATTTGAAAGGTGATATTCGTGGAATACCGAAAGCATAAAAGTTTGAAAATTTCTGAAATTGGGATTGGAACCTATGCTCTGAGTGGGGTTTATGGAGCAAAAGACCTCGAAGAGTTTAAGAGAATGATTTACCGTGCCTATGAACTTGGGGTTAACTTCTTTGACACTGCGGAAGCCTATGGAAACGCTGAACAAATTTTGGGAGATATTGTAAAACCCTTCCGTGAAGACATTTATATAGCCACGAAAGTAGGAATTAGGGGCGACATAAAGCCAAACCTCTCTAAAGACTACATCAAAAAAGCCTGTGAGGAAAGCCTCAAGAGACTCCAGACTGATTATATCGACCTTTACCAAGTTCACTTCCATGATCCGACCACGCCAATAGAGGAAACAGTTGAAGCGCTGGAGGACCTCGTTGAAGAGGGAAAAATTAAGCATTACGGCGTTGGTCACTTACCTTTAGATGTTACGGAGGAATACTGCAAGCTTGGAAAGCCATTCTCAGTTCTTACGGAGTTTAGTGCAGTTACAAGAGAATCTTATGAAAAGCTTTTGCCACTTTACAAGAAATACAATTTGGGAATTATCGCTTTCAGCACAACGGGAAGAGGCTTGCTCACGGGAAGGTTTAAAGAAGGTCAAAAGTTTGAACCTGCTGATATACGCTATTTAGACCCACTTTTCCAGAGAGAACGCTTCCAATATGGCTTGAGAATAGCCAAAAAGTTTGCCGAGTTGGGAGAGAAATATGGTAAAACTCCAGTGCAGGTTGCCATCGCGTGGGTTCTTGCCCATGAGGGGATAATATGCGCTCTAACTGGACCTTCAACGGTAAAGCATTTAGAAGAGAACGTTGAAGCGAGTGGATGGGAGATCCCCAAAGAGGATTTGAGAGAGCTGGATGAGTTCTTTAAGAGAGAAGATGAGTGGCTAAGACAGAAGCAGAAAGAATCCATAAAACAAATTCTCATCCAGCCTCTCCAAGAACCTCAAAGAGCCTTCGTTGATTTGATATATGTTATTGAAACTGCACTTTCCCTTAGCATTATTGAGGAAAAAGAGATACTATCAATTTTCTATGAGCTCTACGGTTTGAGGAAGAAGTTGGATAAAGAAGAGGTTAGTGAAAAACTGAGGGACATCCAAGCCGAGCTGCGAAAAGTAATCCCACTAGACGCTCTTTGACCTCTTTTTCAAATTTTCCCACACTTCTATATGGTGCGTGGTTTCCGGAAGCTCTTTTAACGCTTTCCTCAAAAACCCTGGATAGAGTGGGAGAGCTTCAAGCTCATCAAGAGAGAACCACTTAAAAATCAGCCTAATTTCTTTTTCTTCCTCTAGATGTTCCTTCCCCAAAAACTGTCTTTCCCTGCAGAGGGAACAATCTTTGGGAAGCTCCACCAAATAATAAAGCCCCATCTCATGAAAAAGTGTTTCGCCATCTTTAAAGAAAGTCTCAACAACCCAGATTAGCCTGTCCACACGAACCTCAACGTTAAGCTCTTCTTGCATTTCTCTCTTTAACGCATCTTTTGAAGGCTCCAATAGCTCAACCCGTCCTCCTGGCAAAGCCCAAAAGTCATCCTTTTCTGCTCTGTGGAGGAGAACATAATTCTTATTGAATATAATCCCAACCACCCGATAATTAAACCTCATATCCCCTTTTTCAAACGTTACCATCTGTCTTATCCTCAAAATTACCATCTCCGCTTTGAATTTGGAGTATAACCCTTAGCCCCTGCACTTAAGTCTTTATTGCTCTCATGACTTCCTCCCTGAACTTCTCCCTTTCTATAGGGAGCGATTTTATTGGAATGCCATTCACCAGCATCCAATTCCGCCCTCTGGACACAAACTCTTCTGGATGTTCCCACCCATTCAACATTCTTATCTCCAGTTCTGGAGCGATTTCCTTCACTATTTCTTTACTCCTATGTGCCCAAAGATAAGTGAAGGGGCATGTAGGCTCGTAGAATAGGAAGACTTTACCAATGTCCCTCTCATTCCTCTTATATTCCTCTCCGCCCTTCCAAAAACCAGAGTAAGGTTCTTTAAGCTCCCTTCTGCTAAATGAGTAATAAAGGTCTTCTTTAGATATCTCTCTGAATCCTAATCTCTTAAAGAACTCTGCTTGTGACAAAAACTCTCCTGTCTCAAATGCATGGGTCACTAAAAATTCATATTTACCTCTTGCCTTTTCAATGAGTTTCTCGACCATACTCCTTGCTATCCCCTTTCTTTGAGCTTCTAAAAAAGGATTGTATATACAGTTGACAACTAAAACGTTTTCTCGCTTCAGACTTGTTGGGTCTGCTTTTTCAGGGTAGGTTAATAGCTGAGCGGCGGGCTTTCTATTGAAATATCCGACAAAGCCCACATCTCCATAAGTTCTCAGCATCTCAAGAAGCCATGCCCTTTTGATCTCAACTCCTTTTTTGTATGCCTCAGTGATGGTAGGAGGATTACACACTGAAATCATGTCCTCTACATTAGTTTCATCAACTTCTCTAATCTCAATCTTCATCTTCCATACCTCCAGTGAAATATAGTCACAACAAGCCAACCGAATAAGAAGTTTGATAAAAGGACTTCTACAAAGTGCGCTCTTCTTATGACATCGGGCATATATGGATTGGGTACTAAAAGGAGACTAGCCATGAGTACTGAGTAGAGCAAAGCCACAGCTAAGCGGGCTTTCTTCCAGTCATCAATCATTTTAACTATTGGGATTGCCAAAAGGCCCCACGCTATGCCCCTTAAGATTTGAAAGGGAAGTATCCATGCTGGCAGCTGCAGGTTAGCATAGTATTCATCAAAAGCTTTCCCTGCCAATGGTTTGAAGACCAGAGCTCCAAATGCAATGTAAATAAACATGTAAACAATTCCAATTAACAGCAATTTCCAAACCCACGTCCCTAGAGGAAGAGAAAACTCTTTGGCACGTTCTTGAGGAGTTTCTTGTATTTTACCATGAACTGTCACCGCTATCGGCGAGAAAACCGCTGTAACAATAAATCCTTCTACAAAGAGCTTTGGAATCATCTCAGGAGGAATTATCTCCTCAAAGTAAGTTAAGAATATAATGGTCTCTATCTGGCTCAGGAATGTCATTACTCCATAAAACACAGCAAAAGTTGCTAAAACAAGCTTCCACCCGCTCCACTTGGAATTAACTATCATGTAGCTCAGCACTAATATGTCAAGGAATGAAACTAAGAACCAGTATACTAAGTTCCCAGCCTCTGACGATGCTCTTATCCCCGGAATGGGAAGCCAAAACAGAAGTGCTAAAATTAATGTCAAGAATAGTATTTTTATAGTAATATTTTTTAATTCCATATGCTTGCCTCCCCTTAAATACGATAGTGAAGTAATTAAAAATAAGAGTTGAGACTATATAAATGTTCTTTGTCATATTTTTACCACAAAAATTAAAGCGTGAACTCACATATTTTACTAAAACACTTCGAAAAAACTTATAAATTAATATAGTAATTGTGAACTGAGGTGAAATCATGCTGGGCAGTTGGTGGTTAATAAGTATAATAATAGGGCTCTTAGTAACCGTCTGGGTCATCTACGATATCGTAAAGAACCAAAAAGACATGAGAACTTCAAAAAAAGTTCTATGGATTTTAGTGGCATTTCTCTTTGGAGTCGTTGGGGCAATTGCATATTACCTTATTGTCAAAAGAAAGGGCTAACTCATTTGACGCTTTTTTCCGTAATTTTAATTTTATCTCCACGATAAAAATCTATAAGATGTCTTTTCATTGAACTTAAAGTTATAGGCCTTAGAGTTTCTTTCATCCAGTCAGGTAGATCTTTTTTCACAGAGCTCCAAAGCAATCTGTAATCTAAAACTATTACAGCACCTCTCTCTTCTTCACTTCTATGTACCCTTCCAGCAGCTTGAACGAGTTTTCTATGAGCAGGTAAGACATAGCCATAATATCGCCCCTTCTTTGGGAACTTGCTTTCAAAATATCTTATCTGAGCTTGCACACGAGGAGTTGGTCTAGCATAAGGAATACCCACAAGAATCACACCATTCATTTCATCCCCACTATAATCTTGTCCCTCACTATTTCGTCCCCCCATAACCCCAAGAAGAACTGCCCCTTCTTTTTTAGACTCTTCCTTAAAAGCCATTACAAGAAGGTCATTTTCTTTAGATGAACCCCCTTTCTTCTCTATGAAAACCTTCTTCCCAGTTGCTTCTTGAATTTGAATATCAACGTTTGCAGATAGAAGACCTTCAAGGACTTCATAAGATGCTGTGAAAACCCCTACATTCTTTGGAATAAGCTTCACAGCTTCCACGATATATTTGGCCATTTTTTTATAAAGTTCAAGACTTCTTTCGTCCCCTCTTGTAGATACGTCCTTAGCAACAAGCACTATCGCATTTTCTCTTTTTACCATCCTAGGAAACTTTTTGAGTTTCCCTTTTATTCCCATGACATCAGCAAATGCTTCAAGAGGAGTTAGGGTTCCAGACATGAAAATTGCAGACTGAACATTTTTCACAAAATTCAGGGCCTTTGAAGGATCTAAAGCAACAAGTTCAAGTGAAAAACCTTTATCACGGCTCATCAAGAATAAATAATCCTCTTTACCGATAAGTGCAAACCATAACAAAAGAAACTCTCCTACTCTTCCCACATAACTCCTTGGGGGAAGGTTCCTCTCAATTTTGTCTTCTCTTATTGCATCTCCTGCTTTTACCATCTGATCTAAGATTCTAACAAGTTGCTTTTCATTTATTCTCAAAACATCGAAAACATGGTAAAATATACTCTCAGGTATTATTGGGACCTCATCAACTTTCATGTCTTTTAATTTCTCCTGATAAAGCTTCTCTAGCCCTCTTAAGAATATGCTAAGGAAGTTTGCAATCTCATGCTCTTTATATTCATCAGCCTCCTTTATCGCTCTATTAATACTATAGATACTTATCCTATCGCTTAAAGCATTTATAGCCTGATTGGGCAGGTTATGAGCTTCATCGAATATTATAATCAGATCAGAATAATCGAAATCAAAATACGCCATGAAGTTCTCTCTAATCCCAGGATTAATCATGTAGAGATAACTAGCAACTATCACATCGGCTTTAAGGGCTATTTTTCGAGTAAGTTCATATGGGCAAAAATCAAGCATTTTTGAATGAGTTAACACAGTTATAGGTTCCGCTGGTCTTTCCACGAAATATTGGACAAGTTCATCAAATTCCTCCTTCTTTTTTTTCAAATTTTCAAAAAACTCACATTTTCCAAGTTTTTTTAAGTTTTTACAAACAATCATTGCATTATACGCATCTGGAGCAAAGTTCTGAATATATTGATGGAGGCATAGTTCTTTTCTACTTCTAAATTCAACTCCACCAACATGGGTTTTCTTACTTATCGCTTTAAGTTCCTCAATTACCCTGTCCATTTGTTTATGGGTTCTTGCAAGGTAAATAATTTTGTACCCCATCTCCTTGGCATACGGAAGGGCTCCAGCTAACACACTTATCGTTTTTCCAAACCCCGTAGGGGCCTCAATAACCAGGTTCTCCCCATTTCTAATGGCATTATCCACTAATTCAATAAACTTTTTCTGATTTGGCCTTAGAGAGGTATAAGGGAAATATTCGCTCATCTTCACTCATCAAAAAGGTTATTAATGAGGGTTTTTAACTTTTCCTAAAGCATCAGAGAGGGTCTAAAATGGAAGAGTATCAAAGAAAGTTATTAGAAGCTGGAATTGAGGGAGGCATTCTCATGATTCTCGCATACCTTTTCTACTATCAAAACTATCTCCTGTATACATGGTACCGCGGATTGCCACTACCTTCAAAGCTACCATTCATAATAGCTGGCATTTTAACTGGAGCCGCATACCTCCTTTACAAACTTTATAAAATATATCCAGAGATCCAAAAACATAAAATTGCCGAAGTTCTAAGAGAAGAAAAAATAGAGGGGATTTAAATTAAATTTCCAGCTCATGTATGTGCTCAAGGATTTTTACCATTAGCTTAACACTTGCATCAACATCTCTCTCGTCAACAACTTCTGCATTTGAGTGGATATATCTTGAAGGAACGCTTATTGCTCCCGTTGGAACTCCTGCTTTGTTGAGGTGTATCGCTCCAGCATCAGTTCCTCCACCGAGAAGTATATCCCACTGGTATGGGATCTCGTATTTCTTGGCTATTTCTTCCATCCACTTAACTATTGTTGGATGGCATATAACAGAGCGATCCATGATTTTTATTGCAGTTCCCTTTCCTAATTGGGTCACTTGCTTGTGTTCCGGTGTTCCAGGAACATCAGCAGCAATTGTAACATCTATAGCAAATCCATAATCTGGCTCAATTCCAAAAGCACTAGTTTTTGCACCCCTAAGGCCTACTTCTTCTTGTACGGTAGCAACAAAGTAGATATCTGCATTAGTTTCTTTAAGCTGTCTTGCAGTTTCAACAAGAGTGTAAACGGCTATCCTATCATCAAAAGCAATACTAACAAAGCGGTGGTTACCAAGCTTCTCCAAACGACCATCCCAAGTAATTATTGTGCCGATTTTAACACCCATTTCCTCAGCTTCTTCTTTGCTCTCTGCACCCACATCTATGAAAATTTGATCCCAATCTGGAGCTTTCTTTCTCTCTTCTGGTTTTTGAATGTGAGGCGGAACACTTCCACCTACACCATAAATAAACTTGCCTTTGTCAACCCAAACCTTGAAACGCTGGGCAATTAAAGTCCTGGGGTCAATCCCACCAATAGGTGCGACCCTCAAGAATCCGTTTTTCTCAATATGAGTGACCATGAGACCAATCTGGTCCATGTGGCCAGCAAGCATAACTTTCGGACCATCACCTTTCTTGTGAGCAATAACGTTTCCAAGCTTATCTACTTTAACTTCATCTACGTAATCTTTGAAAGCCTCAATTATGATGTCCCTGACTCCCATAAACTCATAACCCGTAACCCCTGGAGCCTCAACTATCTTCTTTAGAAGTTCATAGTCCACCATTGTTACCACCTCGTTTAGATATTCATCGTAATGTAGTATGAAGTATATTTAAGGTTTTAGGTGCGGAATAAAAAATGAGACTTTTTTTCTTTTCTCAAGCCTCCTCCTTTAAGGCAGGAGGAGTTCAAAGTACGCACTCGAAAATGTATAAGTTTAAATTAACCCAATAACACAATATATTTCATGCTGTTAAAGCTTCCAATAATTAAGTGCACTTTCATAAAAAGACTTAATCGGTTTGTTGGGCTAGTGGAAGTAAATGGAGAGATCAAAAAAGCTTTAATAACAAACACCGGGCGTTTAGAGGAATTTATGATCAAAGGAAGGAAGGCATTTTGTATTCCGAAGCAAGGTGGAAAAACAGACTTCATTTTAATTGGATTTTTAGAAAAGAATGGACGAGGAGCAGTTATAGACACAAGGATTCAAGCAAAGGCCTTTGAAAAAGCCGTGGAATTGGGATTAATCCCATGGCTTAGGGGATGTAGAATAAAACAAAAAGAGGTTAAAATTGGTAGTTCAAGACTAGACTATCTTTTAGAATGCAATGGAGAAGAAGTGTGGGTTGAGATGAAAAGTGCAGTTCTGAGAGATGGCGAATACGCTATGTACCCCGACTGTCCGAGCATTAGAGGACAGAAACACATAAAGGAGCTCATAAATCTCAAAGATAGCGGGAAAAGAGCCATGATAATTTTTATCGGTGCCTTACCCGGAGCTAAGAAATTTAAGCCATATGAAAAAGGTGACCCAAAAATTGCCGAACTTTTAAAAGAAGCAAAAGAGAAAGGTGTTGAAATTAGGGGAATTTCTATAAGCCTCCTTCTTAATGGAGAAATTATCTTGGAGAACAATAACCTAGAAATAGAAGTTTAGCCCAAAGGCTTTTATAACGCCTGACCAATAAAAACTCGGGGGTAACACCCCGTGGAGGTGCTGGGAATGACTATTGTTGATGTTAGAATTTTGGTAGAAGGAGCAAGTGATGTAGAGGTAGTGAGTAAAGCTCTTCAAGGGCTAGCTCTTGGGAGTGAGTACAATATAACAATTTCTGCTATAATCCCTACTACAAACTTAGAGATAGCCAAGAGTGCTGCAGCTGGAGCAGATTTACTGATAATCGCCACAGATGCAGATAGAGTCGGTAGAGAGCTCGCGGAGAGAATGTTTAGAGAGTTGGGTGAGCTAGTTGGACAAGTAGAAAGAATGAAAATCCCAATGGGACATGACCTGGAACACATAGATGTGGAGCTGGTAAGAAAAGAACTCAAAAACACTCTCGTACGGGCCGGATTAAAGAGTCTTCAAGTTCTGCCTGAGTATGTAGCCCTAAGAAATCAACTGTTTGACTTAAAGGGAAAATACGAAATGTTAAGCCAAGAAAATGAGGAGCTTAAACGGAATTATCAAGAACTCGAGCAGAAATATGGAGAGCTCCTAGAAGAATATAGCCAAGTTTTGGAAGAAAACAACAGACTCAAAGAGTCCCTAAAGAAAAGGGCTAACATTTTCAAATTGGCCGAAATCTGGAAAGAACTCTTCGGTGAAACAACACCCCCGGAAGAGAAATTTATTGCAGAAGCTGTAGAAAAGTTGAACCTTGGAGGAAAGATAATCGTTGGTCAAGGCTACATATACTCAGAAGACGAGGATCTCATAGTTGAGCTTCTCAGAATTGTTCATTTAAGCCTAAGTATAGCTCAAGCACAAAAGGAAGAACCCCAAGTAGAAGAAAAAACCCCCGAAGAAATCGAGGAACCGGAGACAAGATTTGAAGACTTTTAATCTTTTAATAATTTATTTTCGTGATCCTTATGGACGATGGAATAGAAGAGTTTAAAACCTACCTCGAACTCGAGGGGAAAAGTCCTCAAACAGTTAGAATGTACACCTACTACGTAGAGAGATTTTTAAAAGATGTTAAAAATCCCAATTATCGTTCTGCACTTCGTTTTCTTGCCAAACTAAAGAAAGAAGGCTACTCCAATAAAAGTCTCAATCTCGTTGTTCAGGCTTTAAAATCATATTTCAGATTTGAAGGCCTTGATGAAGATGCCGAGAAATTGAAGTCACCAAAAGTCCCAAGAAACCTACCTAAGAGCTTAACAAGAGAAGAAGTTAGAAAACTCCTAGATGCCGTACCTCCAACAAAAAAACGGGACCGACTTATAATACTATTGCTTTACGGCACGGGGCTCAGAGTGAGTGAGATATGCAATCTTAAGATAGAGGATATAGACTTCAATAGAGGAATCCTAATTGTGAAAGGAGGAAAAGGCGCAAAAGATAGGATAGTACCGCTAGCAGACCCACTTCTTGAAGAGGTTAGAGGTTATTTAAGAACACGGAAGGACGGGAGCGAATACTTATTTGTAGAGATTAGAAGAGAAAAAAAGGATAAGATATCGCCAAAGACAGTGTGGTATTTGCTCAAAAAGTATGGAGACAAAGCTGGTATAAAGGTGACCCCTCATATGCTTCGCCATAGTTTTGCAACCCATATGTTGGAAAAGGGTATTGATATAAGAGTTATCCAAGAGATTCTTGGACATTCAAATCTCTCAACAACCCAAATTTACACCAAGGTTACTGTTGAACACTTAAAGAAGGCCCAAGAGAAAGCTAAACTCATTGATGACCTCATTGGAGAATAATATCTCTTATTTAAAGATCCAAAAGAAGGGTATTTCCATTGCCTCCATAATTTTAAGAACTTAAGGAAGTACAAGAAATAAGGTATAACTCATAACTTCGAACTTATAACTACCCCCATTTAAATGGAAACAAATTATCTGAACTTTAATACACCTTATTTTTTCTCAACAAACTTAAGTAGCTCGCAAAGGCTCCCGCTGAAATCGTGTCTCCAAGGCCTACTGTAGAAACTGGCTTCTTGACAAGCCTTGTTGGAATCATGACTATCTTATATTCTCTAGTTCTCATTTTCGCTTTTGCTTCTTCAAACCTAAGTTTAACGAATTCTCCTTTTTCGTTGAATGGTATATTTAAACCAACTTTAACATCCTCTGGGCGTTTTATATCTCCCAAAAATGCCCTTGTAGCGGCTAAAGTCGTGCCAACCTCTAAGGATTTTGAGAGCTCTTCTTCACTAAGGGGATTATCTCGGTGGGTGATATACATCAAATAGTAAATTGTGTGGATTTGAAGGATCTCGAGGTTAAGCTCATCCAATAAAATTTTTGCCCCTAAAACAGCGTCTTCAATTCTGTTGTAAGTAAAAATCCTATCGCTTAGATCTCTATACCCAAGAACACTTAATATGTGGGCTATTTCAGCTTCATCCATTCCCACACTATCTACAAGGGGAAAGATGTTATAGATCACTTTCTTCCTTAGTTCTCTATCCTGGATTGACGCAAACTCCACATGGACTTTAACGTCTTTTTTTCTTTTAAGGAGCTTAATGTCTTCCTTAGCTTTTCTCAAATAGTAATTTGCATCTTTTCCATCACTGTAGTGCTTTCTTATTCCTTGATAACCTGACAAAATAACACCATCCACAATATCCCCAATTTCTGGTAAATGTGGCTTAAGTTCTGGAGACGTTTCTATCCGAGCAAATTCTTCAAACCGACATGCAACTATAAACCTACCAGAATATGGAACAATTATCTCTTCATTTCCAAGTTTGAACTTAGTTCCTTGCCTAAACTCAAAGATCCTGTTGATCTTTACTGGATCCTCTTCCCGATATGCTTCCAATGGCTTTTTTAAAACAACCTTTTCCTTTTCAATTGTGGGATAAAGAAGGTTATCTCTATTTACAAACATGTCTGCTTGTTTCTTTCCAAGTAAAGGAGAATAAGCTATCACTCTATTAAAATTAAGGTTAGCAAGGAGATTGGCTATCACTCCTACCTGTCCACCGATTCTTTCAACATCATAGGTAAAGCGGGAATTGAACCACTTGTCTGCCTCATGAGCCACTAAAGGAACAGCTTGTGGTTTTCCAGTTTTAAGGGCATGGATGAGTCTCGCAACGAAGTCTAGTGGCTCATTTATCTCTCTCGGATACTCTTCTATTCGTCTTTTAATGTTCTCTACCCCAAATTCCTTTATGAGACTCTCAATGTGCTTTTCATTTAAATATACTATAGCATCAACGTTCACATTATATGCCAAATACATGCTCATTCTCTGGAAGTCCCTGAGGAATTCCATCATACTATCACCCTCAGTGAATACTAGGTGAAGTGTACAAAATAACTTAAAAATATTTCTCATCTTGAGATGAAAAAGAAACCAAGGAAAAGACTTAATATTCAACAAAAAGTCTTCCAAGCCAAGGCAATTTTTCCCTCACATCAAGTTCTCTTAGTGCTAGCCAAAGAGAGGCTTGGTTGCTCGTAACTATGGGGACACCCAAATCCTCTTCCAACGCTTCAATGATTTCAAACGTCCTAAAGTTAGTACAGCTTATGAATACTGCATCTGCTTCATCAGTAAACAATGCTTTAACCATGCGGTAAGCTTCATATGGCTCCAAACGGCCTATCTTTGTATTGTCAACTATATCCAGCCCTCGAATATCAATAACATCGAATTCATTTGCCTCTAAAAATTCTCGTTCTCTTTGATTTATATCATCTGTGTAAGGGGTCACTACAAGAATTTGTTGAGCATCTAAAATTTTTAATGCCTCAACAATTGCCGTACTTGTTGTTACCACAGGGAGCTTTACTTCGTCTTCTATTTTCATGGAGAGCTCTTTATCAAATTCCCCTCCACCTATGAAAGAACCGCTTGTACATCCGTAAAGAATTAAATCCACATCAGCATCTTTTAAAAGTCTCGCACTTTCTAATGCAAGGCCACTCATTGCCAATAACTCCTCTTCAGTGACGTTTTTTAGTGGCATTCTCGCAGTGTGTAATGAAACACCTTCTGGCAAAGCAGAATGTAATTCCATTTCCATTGTAGTGTTTGATGATGGGACTATTAAACCTATTCTACCTCTCCACCCGTACATGCTTTCACCTAAAATTGATATGATGAGAAGTATATTAAGCTTTTCCAAGCAAATCTTGAAACTGCTAAAACAAGCAAGGATAATAGGCTTAATTCTCTGATAGTCTCAAAAATGGGATAGAAACAATAAAGGTTAGACTCACTATCTATTCTTAAAACTTTTTCACCAGAATATATTCAATCTCTAAAAAAGTTAGAAGACCTAGGTAATGAAATGTACATCATCTCACTAATTGATAGCAGTAAAAATAACACCGCACTAAAATACAAGAAATCACTTAACACTAACAGATTTAGGATCCTCGAGACCCCACTTAACGCAGAAAATACCATCATGAGAGATAGTATACCCGTGTCTCCTATTCTGATTCTATCAAAGTTCATGAAGAGTTTAAATCCTATCCACGTTAAAAAAATCACCTGTACAACAATATATGATCTGTCCACTTCCATTATGTTGGCAAATATAAGAACAAGAAGTGCTATAACTAATACCCCAATTACCCCCTTAATAGTATTCCCATTCCCAAGTGTTTCTTTGAAGAATCTTGCAAAAAGAATAAAGAAAAGAACTGAGGCAGAAAGTTCCAGCACAGCTATTATATACTCTGGAAGAAAACCATAAAAAAGTGAAGTCAAGATGAAAATTAATCCAGCGACTAATGCTGTTTTTATGTTCTTTCCAACTTCTTTATTGTGATAATACCACATAAGAAGGAGAACACCAAAAATTAAATCTACAAGGTCATGAATAAAATAACACTCCACTACATCCACCCCCTTATGCAGTTGTATATCCTCACTGTAGAATACTGCCAGATGAGCAAACTAACAAAATAGACAAAAAGTGCAAGAAACTGCTTACACGTAATAGGGGTCTCAGGAATAAACGGATTTATCCAAGTTTGGATGATCACCAACCAAGAGGCCAATCTAAGGAGAGTCCTCAAGAAGATTGAGAGGATATGTATTAAAAGGAGAGATCTTATTAAGGAGATTATAACAATACCAATTGCTCCAAGAAGAATATCAGCATATGGCATATGAGCAATGAATGAGTAAATTATAAATATTACCATTACAATAAGCTGAACAGCAAATTCTTTGTCTATTGCTAACAGGCTTGAAGAATTATAAGGCATTACTGTAGCCACAGCCCCCAAATATGTCAAAAAGACAAAAATGAGGCTATTTATAGAGAAAAGATTCAAATATGTGGTTAAGACATAACCTGAAATCCCAACAATGAGCATTAAACCTCCGCTAATCTGCAGAATAGCAAATCTTTTTACTTTTTTGTCATACTCATTCAAGATAAACTCAATACGAAGAGTATAAATTAAACCTATCAGAAACACAATTTGTAAAAGTATTATCACTTGTATAAACTCATTCAATTGGCTCACCTATAACAAGTTTCCCGTTTCTAATCTCGAATTTATAAAATCCAGTTCCTCCTTTTGGGGATTTCTTCACTCTTATCCCTCTACGTATTCTAAAACCTTCCACGACCTCAACAATATCGATAACATACGTTGCCAAGTTCTCAAACATTGCAAGGATTCTCTCATCCACAAGACGCTTATCAATGATCGCAGTTAGTACTACCTTCTTTTCCTGAACTATTAATGCAATCTCTGAAAAGAACTTATAAACGGTTGTTGGAGAATGGAAAACCAAAAGGGGATGTAAAAGGAAAAATCCAACATGAGCTCCTTCAAACAGATTTCTAAGTTTAAAGGATATAGCATAAAGTTCTGCTGGGAATACCTCCTCACCAAGTACTATTAATTTCAACTTAGTCAGCTCTGGAATCTCCTTTAATCTATCCCGCATCTTTTTTGTTACAAAAGCAACAGCATTTTCTTTATTCTCTTTCAGCATTTCAAGAATAACTTCTTCGCCCAAAGTGCCGATGGTTTCCAGTAAAAGAATATTGCCTTCTTCAATTTCTCCAAGCATCTCATCAAGCTCTGAAATGCCTATTTTCATTCTCAATCCCCGACAAATATACCTTCCTCACTGTAAATCTCAAAACCTCTGTCTGTAAGCCTATAAGGTCTTATCTGTTCATCAAATGAACTTCCTCTGAATTTTAAGATTTTTATTCCTCTAACGACCTTTCCAGAAATTTCGTATGTTCTGAGCTCTATCACTCCACTGACTAAGTAATCCTCAAGGTCAGTCTCATGAAGCTCAGAAGTTATGAGTAGCGTAACATTGTACTTTGCAAGATCCTTTAAAAAACCTATAAATGTTCGTCTATACTCAAGGTCATTCTCTATTGTCAGCTTCACCATGGTTATGGGATCTATAACAACTCTTGTAAACTCCTCAGTATCTAACCTCTCTTTTATAGCTTTTACAAGCCTACCAAAGCTTTTTGCGAATTCTTCATGATAAGTTCCTTCAAATATATGGCTTCTTTCTCCAATCGGAGTTGCATCAATTCCCTTAAAAAGAGGCGTGCTAATGTCCAACCCCAGTTTTTTCATATCTTGTTTAAGAGGATCTAAGGGCTCTTCAAGGGTTATATACAGCACCTTTTCATTATTCCTTACACCTTCCATTAAGAAATGAATGGTCAAAGTTGTCTTGCCAGTTCCCGGCCCCCCTTTTACAAGATATGCCCTTCCAGAAATCAAACCACCATGTAACATCTTATCTAAACCTTCTATTCCCGTAGAGATACGGGCCATAACGGCACACCCTAAAGTACATCTATCGTTATTAAAGAAATATTCAAAATATAAAAGCTTTTCTAACCAAATCCTAATAAACCTCAAATTCTCTATCAATTCTGGTGAGCGATATGCTTAGATATCCCACAGTTGCTGGTAGTTTTTATCCTACTGGAGAAGAGCTTAACATGATGCTGAAAGAGTTTTTTAAAGACCTTGGGGAACTCGGAAAGAGGAGAAAAATAACTGCGGGAGTTGCTCCTCATGCAGGATACGTGTTCTCTGGATTTACTGCTTCAAGAACATATAAAGCTATTTACGAAGACGGTTTACCAGAAACTTTTGTTGTGATAGGGCCCAACCACACTGGCCTAGGTTCACCAGTGGCTATTTACCCAGAAGGAGAATGGGTAACTCCAATGGGGGAAATCAAAGTTGATGGAGACTTCGCTAAAGCCATAGCAAAACACTCGGGAATAGCAGACTTAGACGAGTTTGCCCACAAATATGAACATTCTATAGAAGTGCAGATACCTTTTATTCAATATATCTCTCAAAAAGCTGAAGAAGAGGTAAAGATTGTTCCCATAACTCTTGGTCTCCAAGATGACGAAGTAGCCGAGGATTTGGGAAAGGCAATTTTTGAAGCAAGTCAAGAGCTTGGAAGAGATATCGTTATTATAGCAAGCACGGATATGATGCACTATGGGTATGCTTATGGTTATGTGCCTTTTAGAGCAAGAGGAGAAGATCTGCTAGGAAGAATTAGGGAGTGGGACTTTAGGGTTATTCAGAAGATCCTTGAGTTTGACCATAAAGGAATGTTTGATGAAATTAGGAAGATGGATCACACAATGTGCGGCCCTGGAGGAGTAGCAACTGCGATAGTGTTTTCAAAACTTGTTGGAGCCGTTGAAGCAGAGGTTTTACATTACACCACAAGCTTTGAGGTGAGCAGAAGTACGGATGCCGTGGTAGGATATGTGAGTGTTGTTATGAAAAAATGAAGACCTAACCTTCTCCTCACCATGAAGGTTGAGGTTTCAGAAAAAAGTAAAGATTTACAAAAAAGTATGGCAGATTACAATTTATGGGAAGTAAAAAATTTATAAAGAATAAGACCACAATTATTATTACGAACTTTCACAAGAAGAGGAAGGTGGAAAAATGAAAAAGATTGTTAAAAAGGTGTTTCAGTTCATAGGAATCCTCCTTTTTATTTTGGCTGGCTTATATTTAACCCACCTTTCTCTCAATCTGAACGATCCACACTTAAATGATCTGGATGTTATAGACCTCACTGTGAAATCTGCCATGTATTTCTTAATACTCGGTATAGCCATGATTTCATTTTCTTTGTTCTATTCTGAACTCAGTGCCATGGCCAAATCCCTGGCCGCAACAGTTCTTCTAGGTTTGGCGGCGCTACCCGGATACACTATTGGTGTAGAGCCTTTAATAATAGGATGCTCACCATGTAGCGCATTTGAGATGCACTGGCTTTCAAACCTTGTTGGCCTACTTATTTTTGTGCTTTCGATTGGAGGCCTCTTCCTTTTGTGGCTCCCATTTTTAAAAAGAAAAATGTAAACAACCAAAAGGAAAATAAATTTAACAAACATACTCTAAAGCATGAAAAATTAGATTAGTTAAGATCATCAAAAGGAGGGACAAAAATGAGGGTTCTTGCTTCAGCCCCAGCTAAAATTATTCTCTTTGGAGAGCACAGTGTTGTTTATGGGAAACCCGCTATAGCGGCAGCTATTGATTTGAGAACCTATGTGAGAGCCGAATTCAATAAAAATGGGAGGATAAGGATAGAGGCAAAGGATATAAGAACTCCTGGCCTAACAGTTTCTTTCTCAGAAGATCAAATATATTTTGAAACAGACTATGGAAGAGCTGCAGAGGTTTTGAGCTACGTAAGAGAAGCCATAAACCTTGTCATGGAAGAAGCTGATAAGCAGAAAGGAGTAACAGTTTCTATAACTTCTCAAATTCCCGTGGGTGCTGGCCTTGGAAGCTCAGCCGCTGTAGCAGTAGCTACGATAGGCGCTGTCTCAAAGCTTTTGAACTTGGAACTAAGCAATGCAGAGATAGCTAAACTTGGACACAAAGTGGAGCTCCTTGTCCAAGGAGCTTCGAGTGGAATTGACCCAACGGTTTCTGCTGTTGGTGGTTTTCTTTACTACCAAAATGGCTCCTTTGAAAGTCTGCCAGTGGTGGAGCTTCCAATAGTCGTGGGATACACAGGTTCAAGCGGAAGCACTAAGGAACTTGTTGCTAAAGTTAGGAAAAGCTTCGATGAGATGCCAGAGATAATTGACCCCATCCTTAACTCAATGGGGAAAGTTGTTGAAAAGGCCAAAGAGATAATACTAGCAGAATATGACAAAGAAATTAAATTCGAGCTCTTGGGAAGGTTAATGAATATAAATCACGGCTTGCTCGATGCGTTAGGAGTTTCAACTAAGAGTTTGAGCGATTTAGTGTATGCTTCAAGAGAAGCTGGAGCTTTGGGAGCCAAGATAACTGGAGCAGGAGGAGGTGGATGCATGTACGCCTTAGCTCCAGAAAAGCAAAGTGAAGTTGCAACAGCCATAAAAATCGCTGGTGGAATGCCAATGATAACCAAGATTAGCAAAGAAGGACTTAGAATTGAGGAGGTTGAGAAATGATAATCATCAAACTTGGTGGAAGTGTTATAAGTAACAAGAACAAACCTTACTCGTTTAATCAGGAGATTATTGAACAGACAGCCGAGGAGATTGCTCAATTTTATCCAAATGAACAGTTCATTTTCGTTCACGGTGGAGGAAGTTTTGGACATCCAAATGCTAGGGAGTACAAAATTCGAGAAGGTCTAATAGGAGATGTAAAAAGAAAAAGAATAGGATTCTCCAAGACACACCAAGCAATGCTTAAACTAAACAGTCTAATAGTCGAAACTTTCCTCGAAAAGGGCCTACCTGCCTATTCTGTATCTTCTTCATCAATATTCCTCATAGAAAAAGGTGAAATTGTCTATGGTGAGCTCGAAGTTTTAAGAAAGCTATTGGAGAAAGATTTCATCCCAGTTCTCTTTGGTGACACGGCAATAGCCCTGGATAAGGGAATAGACATTCTCTCTGGGGATCAGATAATAAACTATCTTGCAAGGATGTTCAAACCAAGCAAAGTACTTTTTTTGATGGACGTTGATGGGATCTATGATAAAAATCCAAAAGAAAAAGGGGCAAAACTCATTAAAGAACTTACCAAAGAAGAAATTAAACACCTGCTGGAAAGCTCAGAATCGGCTGGAATAGATGTAACGGGAGGTATCGGAAATAAACTAAAGAAAGCTCTAGAAATAGCCCACTACACAGATGTGTATTTTGCTAATGGAATGGTCAAGGGAAATTTAATAAGAATCTTGAAAGGAGAAAATCCAGGGACAATTATTAAGAGGTGGTAAAATGGATAAAGAAGAGCTTACTGTAATTAGAAAGTTTGAACACATAGAGCACTGCTTAAAGAAGCAAGTTGAAGCTCATGTAAGTACCCAATTCGAGAACATACATTTTGTTCATACATCCCTACCTGAAATAGACAAAGAGGAAATAGATTTAAGCATTGAATTCCTTGGAAGGAGATTTGATTACCCAATAATGATCGCTGGCATGACTGGAGGAACTAAGGGATCTCAAATTGCCGGCAAAATCAACAAAACTCTCGCCAAAGCTGCCCAAGAGCTGAATATTCCCATGGGTGTCGGAAGCCAGCGAGCAATGATTAGAAAACCCGAGACCTGGGAAAGTTACTACGTTAGAGACGTTGCGCCAGACATTTTCCTTGTTGGCAATTTGGGAGCACCCCAATTTGCTGAGAATATGCCAAACCGATATGGTGTTGAGGAGGCCTTGAAAGCTGTGGAAACAATCCAAGCCGACGCCCTTGCTATTCACATGAATCCTCTTCAAGAGAGCGTCCAACCGGAGGGAGATACACAATATAAAGGTGTCATAAACGCTTTGGCAGAACTTAAGAGTGAGCTCTCATATCCCATAATAGCCAAAGAAACTGGAGCTGGAGTCTCAATGGAAGTTGCAATAAAGTTGGAGAGCATTGGAATCGACGCAATAGACGTTGGAGGTCTTGGAGGAACATCATGGAGTGGCGTTGAGTACTACAGAGCAAAGGATGAGAGAAGTAGGAATCTAGCCTTAAAGTTCTGGGACTGGGGAATTCCAACTGCTTTAAGCGTTGCTGAAGTTAGATATGCAACTACCTTGCCAATAATAGCAACAGGTGGAATTAGAGATGGGATAGCAATTGCAAAGGCCTTAACACTTGGCGCAAACCTTGCAGGAGTTGCTTTACCTCTGCTGAAGCCAGCAGTCAATGGAGATGTCGAGGGAGTGATCAAGATTCTTCAACGATACATAGATGAACTTAAAAATGCTATGTTTCTTGTAGGAGCAAGAAACGTGGAAGAGCTTAAGAAAGTCCCTCTCGTAGTTACAGGTTTTGCAAGAGAATGGCTTGAGCAAAGAATTGACTTGTGGGAATTTTTGAAAGATAGAAGACTTTGAAGCTTTTTCTTTTCTAATGCACATATTTTTAAACCCTCGAAGCTAGTATACCTTAACCCGGTGGAGTTCCGCTCCACCAGCCAAAGGGCCGAGGCCGACAAAAAGTCCGCCTCAATAAAATAGTGGAGGAACTGAAATGATAAAAGTCTACACAATAGGTGGTTATGAAGAAGTAGGTAAAAATATGACTGCCATAGAATATGAAAATGAGATTATAATAATTGATATGGGAATTAGACTTGATCGAGTTCTTATTCATGAAGATGTTAACTTTCAACAAATGAGTTCGCGAGATTTAAGAAAATTAGGGGCTATTCCAGACGATACCTCAATTAGAAACAAAAAAGTTGTAGCTATAGCCCTCTCTCATGGCCATCTCGATCATATAGGTGCCATAGCAAAACTTGCACCTCACTATTCCAACGTCCCAATTTATGGAACTCCTTACACAATAAAACTTGCAAAAGGGGAAGTTAGAAGCGAGCAATACTTTGAAGTTACAAACCCCATGTATGAGACTCAATATGGTGAGATAGTCCAAGTGAGCGAAAATCTAGCTATAGAATTTGTCCAAATAACACATTCAATTCCCCATTCATCTATGGTTGTAATACATACTCCAGAAGGAGCCGTAGTCTATGCCTGTGATTATAAATTCGATAATCACAATCCCCTAGGAGAAAAGCCCGATTATAAGAGGCTTAAGGAGATAGGCCAAGAGGGCGTAAAAATTTTGATACCTGAATCTACAAGAGTTGCCGAGCAAACAAAGACCCCAAGCGAAGCTTCTGCAAAATTACTTCTTGAAGACTTTTTCTACTACGAAGGGATGGAAGAAAAAGGGCTAATAACAACTACTTTTGCTTCACATATAGCTCGACTTCAAGAGCTAATAGAAATAGCAAATAACATGGGAAGACAAGCCGTTCTGATAGGGCGATCATTGGCCAAATATACCGGCATAGCAAAACAGTTGGGATTAATAAAAATGAAAGGGGCTAAAGCCGTTAGAAGCCCAGCTGCCGTACAAAAGACCCTCAGAGAGGTATCTCAGGCTAGAGAAAATTATCTCCTCATTGTAACCGGTCATCAAGGTGAACCAGGAGCCATCTTAACGAGGATGGCTAGTGGAGAGCTCTACGATATTGGAAAGAATGATACTGTTGTGTTCTCTGCAGGAGTTATCCCAAACCCTCTCAATATTGCCCAACGCTACGCCCTAGAGACCAAACTCAGAATGAGAGGGGTTAGGATGGTAAAAGATTTACATGTCTCTGGCCACTCTAGTAGAGAAGACCATAGATATTTAATCAAACTCTTAAATCCCGAAAATATAATTCCCGCTCATGGTGAATTTAGGATGCTTACATATTATGCCGAACTTGCTGAAGAAGAAGGGTATTTAATAGGAAGGGACGTTTTCGTGTCAAGAAACGGTTACAAAGTTGATGTGAGGTGATAGGATGAAGTTTGATCCCTTATTCAAAGCATTGAAAGAAAAGAGTAAAGTAGTTGATGAAGCTATCTTCGATCTTGTGCCAGAAAAAGAACCCAAGGTTATTTATGATGCTGCAAGACACTACCCCTTAGCTGGAGGAAAAAGAGTTAGGCCATTTATAGTATTAATGGCCACAGAAGCAGTGGGTGGAGATCCAGAAAAAGCAATTTATGCCGCAGCAGCAGTAGAATTACTCCATAACTATTCTCTAGTTCATGATGATATAATGGACATGGACGAAAAAAGAAGAGGCAGACCAACGGTTCATAAGATTTGGGGAATAAACATGGCAATACTCGCTGGAGACTTGCTCTTCTCAAAAGTTTTTGAGGCAATTGCAAAGATTCCTACTGACCCCAAAAAGGTTGTAAGAGTTCTGGATGTTATCTCAAAGACCTCTAACGAGTTATGTGAAGGTCAAGCAATGGACTTGGAATTTGAAAGCAAAGATAGTGTTAGCATCGATGAATACATGAAAATGATAAGTGGAAAAACCGGTGCGCTAATAGATGCTTCAGCCACAATTGGTGGAATTATAGGAACAGACAATGAGGAGTATATTCAAGCTTTATCAAAATATGGGAGGAACATCGGTATAGCATTCCAAGTGTGGGATGATGTTCTGGATCTTATAGCCGATGAAGAAAAACTTGGAAAACCCGTAGGAAGCGATATAAGAAAGGGCAAGAAGACCCTTATTGTAGCCCACTTCCTAGAAAATGCAAATGAAGAGGACAAAAAAGAGTTCTTTAAGATATTCGGAAAATATGCTGGAGACGTACAAGGAGAAGGCATCATAGAGGAAGACGTTCAAGAAGAGGTCAAAAAGGCAATCGAGCTCTTAAAGAAATATGGAAGCATAAACTATGCTGCTGAAGTTGCAAAAGAACTTGCAGATGAGGCCAAAAAGTCCCTAGAGATACTGCCAGAGAGTGAAGCTAGAAGGTATCTCGAACTTTTAGCAGATTTCATAGTAGAAAGAGAATACTAATGCCTGTTTCTCCTATTTCTTAAACATTTTCTTCTGAAAGCCTCGCCCTTCAGGGCGGGGAGGATGTCAGCTTGCTGTAAATATGGAAGGGGAGAGATTAGGATCATAAGGAAGATTCTCAGTCTCTTTTCACTAAAGCTACAAAAAATAGGAGAAGTATTCCGAGTTCTAGAGTCGTTGAAGTAATATCGATAATATCTAATGAGACTGTGCCGTTGAGCAAATGGAAATTTTCAATAATCTTTTTGATAGTAAACATGAGGAATGCTAAGAGTAATAGTAAGATACTCTTCATTCCGCTCTTCTTATATGCTTTCCACGCAACTACCGAAAGTAAACCTCCCAAAACAATTACGATACTATCTAGGATATATCCTAGAAGATCAATCATATTCCTCCCCCCTGAAGGTTAAGGTTAAATCAATTAGCTTATCAGCAAGTCTATCCCAGATTTTGGGTTTATATTCTCTGATTATACGGATTAAAACATCCTTATCATAATTTGGTTGATAAATAACATTCTTTCCATGTTTAATTTTCCTCACAAGCCCTAGTGCTTCAAGTCGTTCCATATGGTAGTTTATCGTGGATGGAGTTAGATTGAGCTTCTCTGCCAGTTCGTGCTGGTTTTTTTCATCTTCTGCAAGTAAAATTAAGATTTTCCGTTGACTTTCATTTGAAATTGCTATCATAAGGGGTTTGTAACTTTCACTAAAATCTGCAGGGAAGATGTATTTCCTACCTCCAAGTTTTTTTGCAACAATTTTGTTCTCTCTTTCAAGGTGTCGAAGGTGGTACTGGAGATTTCCTATTCCCATCTCAAGTTCTTGAGCTAATTTACGAAAAGTTATTCCTGGATTCTTTGTAATATGCTCCAAGACTCTTTCTCTGCTGGTCATAAGTATCAGAATAAGAATGGTATTAAGACTTTTTAACGGTTTATGGTACGATTCTCAAAACAGAGATCTGATATGGAGCCCCGGGCGGGGTTTGAACCCGCGACCTGCCGCTTACCAAGCGGCCGCTCCACCAGGCTGAGCCACCGGGGCACCGAAAGAAAGAAGCCAAAATCGCTATATAAACTTTTCGCTTTAGGCTTTTTAAAAGCTGTGTATCTGCGTGTTATACTGTATACTGTTTAAGTTATAAGTTATATGTGTTAACGTTTTGTGTGTTAGAGGATGCTATTGACCCTTCAGGATTAAAATTTCAAGTACTGATCTTCCCTCTGTCTTGAAGGGCGAGGCTTTCAGAAGAAAAAAGTAAGATCTCAGACTAAAAAGAGTATATGAATCATCGAACTATTAAAAGGGGGGGCCTTATATTCCCTGCTATCTCCTCTAACAAGCTTCCTATTCTCGTCTTTCCACTCTTCCCATAAGCACCCATCACAACTAGAGAATACTTTCCACTATTTGCTTCTTCTAGAATTTTATCTTTCGCTATACCCTCTACAATTTTTATAGAGCAATTCACGCCTTCACTCTGACAAAATCTCAACATTTCCCCCATTACTTCTTGAATACTCCTTTTCATATTGTTCCACACTTCCTCTTCAAAGCTACGAATTTTTTCAAAGCTTCCTTGTCTTGCACCAAGGTTAAAAGCAACTGCTTTAGCCTCCCTCCTGTCCAAAACTGAGAAAAGGACTATCTTTGCATTTTTCTTTTTCGCAATAGTAAGTGCATGAAGGGCTGCTTTTTGACTCCATTTTGACCCATCTATTAACACAAGTATTCTCATCTTTCACCACCACACATATCTAAACCATAAAACTCCAATACCAACCCCAACTGTGAGTGCCATTACTATAATTCCCATTTTAAGAAAATCCACAAACGTGATTTTTATGTCTTCCTTCGCGGCTATTCCAATGACCACAACGTTTGCTGAAGCTCCAATGGCAGTTCCATTTCCTCCCAAGCATGCTCCTAAACTTAAGGCCCACCAAAGGGGATACGTATCAAGAGACGTTCCCATAGCCTTAATAAGAGGTATCATAGTAGCTGTGAAAGGTATGTTATCTATAATAGCTGAAGCAAATGCTGAGAACCATGCTATAATTAGCATTGCTTCTCCTTCACCATGCATATAAGACATCATCCAACGGGCTATCTGCTCTATAAATCCAGTTTCGACAAGACTCCCCACTAGAATAAACAAACCTCCAAAGAAGAAAAGAGTCGCCCATTCTACTTTTTCTAAAATCCCTTCGGGGTTTTCTCTACTCCAGAATAAGAGCAAAGAAGCACCAAATAATGCCACCACTGCTGGTTCCACACCAAGTTTATCATGAACAAAAAATAGGGTTATCACAATCAAGATAGTAGTTATTGATTTTCTGAAAAGAGCTAAATCTCTGATAGCAGCTCTTTCATCTAAACCATTTAGAGTTCTTAGAATTCTTTCCTTTTTTTCTTCACTGACTCGTAATACCTCCCGATAAGCAAAATAGACTATAATGATCATAACCACTAGATCCAAAAGGGCTATAGGCCCCATGTTACTAATGAACTCATTAAAACTCAGTCCAGCAGCAGAGCCTATCATTATATTAGGAGGGTCTCCAATGAGAGTCGCTGTTCCTCCAATATTAGAAGCAAAGATCTCTGAAAGAAGGAAGGGAAGAGGATTTATCTCCATTAATCTAGAAATATAAAGAAGCATTGGCGTGAGAAGTAAAACCGTTGTTACATTATCCAAAAAAGCACTAACAAGGGCCGTAACAATGGAAAACAATAAAAGGACACGAATAGGTTCACCTTTAGCCAATTTGCTTGTTTTTATTGCAATATATTCAAAAAGACCGCTCATTCTAGTTGTATTAACTATTATCATCATGCCAGCAAGAAGGAGAATTGTGTCTAAATCCAAAAAAATAGGGACTCTCTCCCAAGGGACTATATTTGCCAATAAAACTATAGAAGCTCCCATCATTGCAGCAACTGTCCTGTGAATTCGTTCACTTATTATAAGAGCGTAAGTAAAAATGAAAACCAGTAATGCAAAGAGTTCCATGTTTGTCACTGTTTCACCCCCTAATAGACTACAGCAGGAATTTTCAGGTGTTGAATTATCTTAAGGACTATTGGGCTCAGAGGAGAGGTTTTCGTTATCTCAGATCCATAGGCCCTTGAAATAACAAGCATATCACTATTTTCAGCCAATCTTATTATATCTTCACTTTTGTTCCCAAAAAAGATCCTCCGTTGTACTCTTAACCCAAAATCCTCTAATTCTTTTGCAATCTTATCAAGCATCTCCCTACCTACTATCTCTTCTCTTCGCTTAAATTCCTCACTAGCTTCTTTGCTCAATGTCTGGCTCAATAAATGAAAGATCTCTGAGTCCATGATATACACTAGCAACACACTTGCATCATATGCACTTACAGTTTCATATACCTCATCGGGAATATTTTTTACATACCGATCAAGGGGCATAAGGATTGACCGAATCTCAGGTAGCATTTTTTCTTCTTCTGTAAGCAAGAACTCACGATAGTGTTTTATTATATCTTCATATTTCTTACCTGCTATATGCTTGAACTTTCTCCCGATGAATGAAGAGTAAATACCCATATTTCTCCCCCTTGAATCTTTAGCAAATTCCTTAAAAGAGCTTTGGTTCATTCACTGAATTTTGGATTCATGAACCACAAGAGATATTAAATGGCAAAGAGAGTTAAATTAGCGGGGGTGAATAGAATGAAGAAGATGTTAGCAACATTAATGCTAATTTTCTTGCTTTTACCATTTACAATTGCACAATGTCCAGAGAGTGGAAATACAATCATCCTAAAGGCTCCAGCAGTCTCAAGAACCTCAGGTGGTGAATTAATTGGTATTGCAACAGACTTTATAATAACCGTTGCTCCCGGAACCGGACACGTTTATGTTGAGACTTGGCCTCTTGCAGAAGTAGATATGCAGGCTTCAGCAAGATTGGCAGCACAAATAGCAGGAAAAGTCTTAGGTGTGGATATGAGCAAGTATGACGTTTTTATTCACGTAAAATCTGACGCACCAATCATAGGTGGGCCTTCTGCAGGAGGAACCATGACAGTAGGGATTATTGCAGCCCTTAAGGGATGGAAAATTAGAGAAGACGTTATGATGACAGGGATGATAAATCCAGATGGGAGTATTGGTCCAGTTGGCGGAATCCTCGAGAAAGCCTCTGCAGCATATAGTGTGGGGGCTAAACTTTTCTTAATTCCAGAAGGACAAAGAATTCAAATTGTCGAAACAACAGAAAAGAAACAAATAGGATCAATAGTCGAGATAACGAGTAAGTCGGAAAAAGTGGATGTAGTTGAATATGCCAAAGAGAGATGGGGCTTGGATGTTAAAGAGATCAAAGACATTTACGATGCTGTTTATTACTTTACAGGAAAAAAGATAGAAAAACCTCCGGTACCAGCTAATTTGAATGTTGATACATCTTTTTTAAAAGAGGATGCTGTTAAAGACTATGATGAAACCATTAAATACTACGAAAAGATTGAAAATAAACTTAAAGACAGCGATATTAGTTATACTACCTATTCCTACCTTAAAAATGCTCTAGATGAAGCAAAAAAGAAACTAGACGAAGCTAAGAAGAATCTTGATGAGGGAATGTACTACACAGCTCTAAGCCTTGATTTCCAAGCCAGGATCACAATAAGACACGTGGACTGGTATTTAGATATAAAATCAGACAGTGACTTAGAGAACCTGCTAAAAAGTATTGACAATGAAATAAAGGAAACAGAAAACCATGTTTCAAACATTACAATACGGGGAATAAGTATGCTTCAAGCAGTTGCTGCGAGTGAAGAGAGGATAGAACAAGCAAAGTCCCTCCTAAAAGATGCCTGGTCAAACTATTATGATGGAAATTACTGGAACGCAGTAAGTAGTGCTGCCTTTGCTTACGAGAGAATACAAACTGCAAAATTCTGGGCATCCTTAGGAGAGAGATATGCAAAAGGAGAAGTCATTGAAAGAGATTCAGTAAAAGAGACTGCAAGAGAATACTTGGACAATTCAAGACTAATAATTACTTATATCACTTCCATGTTTGGCGAGGTGAGTCTTCAAGACTTAATTAGTCTAATGAACGAGGGGGAAGAATACTATCTAGATGGAAAATATTCAGCAGCAATATTCTCAGCAATGGAAGCAAGAATCCAAGCTGAGATAATCCTAGACACTCTTGGGATAGATAACGAGACTATTTTAATGGATAAATTACAGAGAATGAAAGAAGATGCCAGAATCGCAATTGCTCAAGCCCAAAAAGAAGGCATTTACCCCGTTTTAAGCCTCTCATACTACGAATTTGCCCAGAGCTATGAAAAGCAAGGAGGAGTGGACAACATCCAAACTGCCATGATGTTTTATCAATACGCCAAAGAAACATCAACTGTTTTCTTAGGAACCACATCTCCTCCGAAAATAACTGAGGAACCTTTGATATCATTAATCCCTAACCAAACTGCAACATCCACTAACACAACTACAGAACCACTACCTGAAACAAAGAAACTCTCAACTCCATTAATAGTTTCCGCTTTAGTCGTAGGCTTAATTCTAGGATTTATCGCCGGAAGAAAATCCTAACTCCTTTTTCAATTCTTAAAGCAAAGCTAAAATAAGATGAAGACATATCTATAACCATGGTATATCGAGAAGTCTCGCTCCTTATAGTGGTTCTTGTATTCACCTCATCAGTTCTACTATTCTTAAAGCCCCGTCTTCAAAAAGAAGGAGGTGAAGTCGTGTATTCAGGAGAGAAAATAATATTACCAAAGCCACTGCTGGAAGGTGAGATGAGTCTTGAGGAAGCAATAGCAAAGAGAATGAGCATCAGAACTTATAAAAATGAACCTTTAACACTAAAAGAACTTTCCCAACTTTTATGGGCAGCTCAGGGAATAACTCACGACAAAAAAAGAGCTGCTCCTAGTGCCGGAGCTACTTATCCATTTGAGATATTCGTAGTTATTGGAAATGTTAAAGGCCTTACCCCAGGCATATATCACTACAATCCCTTTGAACATAGCATGACCCTAACAAAAGAAGGGGATTTCAGAAAAGAGCTTCAAAAAGCAGCCCTTAATCAGAAATGGGTAGGAGATGCGGCAATAGATATAGTTCTTGTAGCATTTTATGAGAGGACAACTTCCTACTATGGCGAACGAGGACGAATGTACGTGCATATGGAAGCTGGACATATAGGTCAAAACATTTATCTCCAAGCAACTGCCCTAAGTCTTGGAACCGTTGCCGTAGGAGCATTTTATGAAAATGAAGTGGCAAAGATCATTGGTACTGATGGAGTTCCACTCTATATTTTCCCAGTAGGGAGGATTTGATATGGTTGTGCTAGATCACTATACCCTCGGTTATATAACATTTGGTCTTATGAGCCTCTCAATGCTAAGTGGTGCCTTTATTTTCTTATCTAAAAGAAGAGAAACATGGATAAAGATTCACATCATTTTGAGCATCCTAGCATATCTTTTTATGGTGTGGACTATATGGATCGTGAGATGACATACCCAACTTGAAAGACAAGGTTTTCAAGGAATAAGCTTATTAACACTCTCACCTCAGATTTTATGGTGATAAGAGAATGTTTGTTAGCCATTATAAAGATGTCGAGGAAAAAGATGTTACAATTGAAGGTGTTGAGAATACGACAATTAGATGGCTCGTTTCTCCAAAAATCGGGGCCAAAAACTTTGCAATGAGATACTTTGTTATTAGAAAAGGCGGGAAAATCCCCATTCATCAACATGACTGGGAGCATGAGATATTTATTGTGAAAGGGGAAGGCTACATAACAAACGGCAGAAAAACCGTGAAAGCAATCCCAGGAAGTTTCCTTTATGTACCACCAAATGAACCCCATGGATATGAGAATCCCGATTCAGAAACCTTTGAATTTTTATGCATAATCCCTGTAAAAGAAGAAAGCATACCTCCCGAAGAAAAGGGTCAGTGATTACAATAATTTGGTTATTTTCTATATTTTTGCTTCTATTATTAACACATAGCTATCTATTATTTCCGAAAATTTTTTAAGCCACATATGACATACGTTGAGCGGGCTTTAATGGCAAATGGAATTAAAATCGGAATCGAAGAAAAAGTGGAATCAAAGAAAGCTGTTCTTTTAGGATTTCAACATGTTCTTGCAATGTTTGGAGCAACTGTTACAGTGCCTCTTGTTGTTGGAACAGCGATTGGACTTAATGGAAAAGACATTGCACTTTTAATTCAAGTAGTTCTACTAGCCATGGGAATAGCAACCCTTTTGCAAACTACTATAGGGTCGAGATATCCAATAGTCCAGGGATCCAGTTTTGCCTTCATACCAGGACTCATAAGTATAGGAAATAACTTAGGATTACCTGCTGTAGAAGGGGCTTTGATAATTGGTGGATTAATAGAAGCTGCAATAGGTGGTTTTGGAATCATTGGAAAGCTCAAAAAGCTCTTTTCACCTGTTGTCACCGGAGTCACAATAATGCTGATAGGATTTTCGCTTGCTCATGTAGCCGTAAAGTATACATTTAACTTCTTTGCTGATCCAAATGGAACAAGCATTCCAAAAGCATTCTTTATAGCACTAATAACCTTTGCAACCACTATGCATGTAGCACTTAAAGGAAAAGGGTCATTGAGAGCAATGCCCGTAATTGCAGGGGCATTTGTGGGATATACAGCGAGTATAGTTTTGGGGATGACTGATTTCACACTTGTAAAGGAACTCCCACTTATAAATATTCCAAAACCTCTTCCATGGGGAACTCCAGTATTTAATGCAACTGCAATAATAACCCTTCTCTTTGCTTTCATGGTGAGCATCATAGAAAGTGTAGGAGATTATCATGCAATTTCAGCAATAGCAGAAGCCCCAATAACAAACAAAAACATTAGCAGAGGAATTATGAGTGAAGGATTGGCATGTTCAATAGCTGGAATTCTTGGAGCCTGTGGTACTACAAGTTATTCTGAAAATATTGGACTCGTAGCTCTAACAAAAATTGCAAGCAGACAAGTGGTGCAAGTAGGTGGGGTAGTACTAATACTCCTAGCTATGATTCCCAAATTCTCTGGAATTTTGGCTTCAATGCCTCATCCTGTACTTGGAGGTCTTACAATAGCACTTTACGGTATGATAAGCGTCACAGGGCTTAGATTAATAAAGGATAAAGTTGAGTTAAATGATAGAAACATGCTCATAATTGCAAGTGCCCTAATAGTCGGATTGGGCGCCCCTCAACTACCTCCCGAGTTCCTTGAACATTTCCCTCAAATTGTTAGTAGTATTTTAGAATCGGGAATGGCTATTGGAGCTCTAACTGCCATACTCCTTGATCAGATATTGAGGTGAGGAAAGATGATAAAGGATGAAAGATGGGAAAAAGTTTACTCATTTGACGACTCTCCATATTTGATGGAGATTTTAACAGAGTTAAGGAATAAAGAGACGGATTCAATAGCCTTTAGAAAAGGCCTTGTAAAACTTGGAAGATTTATGGGATACGAGATAATAAAAACAATGGACATCGAGAAAATAAAAATAGAAACCCCTTTAGAGGAAACTGAAGGGATAATCGTCAAGGATAGAAGAAATATTGTGATCGTCACTGTGTTAAGGGCCGCAGTTCCTCTTATGGAAGGGCTTGTAAAGGTATTCGAGCATGCCCGTATTGGAATTGTTTCAGCATCAAGAGGAAAAGCTCCTAAGTTTGAGATAGAAATGAATTACATTAAGATACCCCAAATAACCCCAGAAGATACTGTAATAATAGCCGATCCCATGATAGCCACAGGTTCAACACTGGTAAAAGTTATTGAAGAAGTCAAAAAGTATGGCACTCCAAAACGCCTCATAGTCCTCGGTGTTCTTGCTGCACCTGAAGGAATAGAGAGAATAAAAGAAGAGTTTCCAGAGGCCGAGATATTTGTAACAAAAATAGACAGAGAGCTTAACAGTAAGGGTTATATCCTCCCCGGTCTTGGAGATGCAGGTGATAGGGCATTCGGAGCACCAATTAAAATTTCTACCCTACCTCAAGTCCACACAATAGAGTAGCGAAAACTTAATAGCTTCCCTTTCTTAATATTTTTCGATCACCATGGCAGGCATTGATGAGATAGACAAGAAACTCCTGATAGAACTTAGAAAGAACGGAAGGGCCACGCTTACCGAGTTGAGCAAAAAATTAGGACTCTCTGTAGCCAGTGTGAAGAATAGAGTAGATAAACTTGAAAGACTTGGTGCTATAAAGGGATATTCCACCCTTGTTGAACCTACGTTTCTTGATGAATACCTGCAGGCTTTAATAGAGTTAGAGCTTTTAGTGGAAGACCCTAGAACAGACTTAGTTCTTCATGAAATTGGAAAGTTAGATAATGTTTTAGGAATTTACAAAAAAACTGGAGAGTTTCAAATCCTAATACGAGCCAATTTTAAGAATATGGACGAGCTAAAAGAATTTTTGAACCTCCTTTCTAGAAGATACCTACGCAAAAATCTACGCCGTTGGCGAGTCACAATTGTACTGGAAGTTCTCAAGGATGGAGGCATATCTCTCTCCAAGGAAAATCAGAGAAAAAACAACCGGTGATTAAATATGCTTCTCGTGGTCAAGAAAGGTAGAAAAGAAAGCGAGCTTGAAGCCTACTATATAGAAAATGAACCTGAAAAACTTTCCAAAATCCAAAATCTGAAGGCCGAACGTATTTTTAGACTTATAATGAGAGATAAACGGCTTTTTAAGGTTCTAGAAGGAAGTAAGTATCAGAACCCAAAAGAGATCGAAAAAATGCTAAAAAGTGCGAGAATAGTCCTCACTTCAGAGGCCTGGGACAAATGGAACGAATACTTCAAAGTAAGACTTCAGAATAAGAAAGTAGAAAAAGCTGACCTTTGTAGACTCTGTCTTTTGAATGGGAAAATTACTACACTAACGGAGGGAAATAGAGTAAAATATCATAAGGAATATATTTGTCAGCAGTGTGCTGAAGAAGAATTAAAAAACGAGCTTAGATATAGATTCAGAAGCATTGGAATGTTTGACCAAGCTAAGAAACTTCTTGAAAGATTTAAAGACCTCGATAAGGTACTCGTTGTTTTTGACCCTCGGTTTGATCCAACAAAAAACCCAGAAGTTACAAAGTGGGATGAATTAAAACCAAAGAGGATTAAAGTGCGAGAAGTCTCTATAGATGAACTCCCAATTCCAGCCAAATTCAAACAAATATTAAAGAAAGAAGGAGTTGATAAACTCCTTCCAGTCCAAGCACTAGCTTTGCAACATGGTCTTCTTGATGGTGAAAGTTTATTAGTGGTCTCCGCAACTGCAAGTGGAAAAACTCTAATAGGAGAACTCGCTGGTGTTCCAAAAGCAATGAGTGGGAAAAAGCTTCTTTTTCTTGTTCCACTTGTAGCCCTAGCCAACCAGAAATATGAAGACTTTAAAAGAAGATATTCTAAACTCGGGCTCAAAGTAGCTATAAGGGTTGGAATGAGCAGAATAAAAACAAAGGATGAACTTGTAGTGGTAGACACAGGCATAGAGGCAGACATAATTGTTGGAACTTATGAAGGAGTTGATTATCTTCTTAGGGCAGGAAGAAAAATTGGAAATGTTGGAACGATTGTAATAGATGAAATCCACATGCTCGATGATGAAGAACGAGGAGTACGGCTTGACGGTCTTGTTGCAAGGCTCAGGAAACTATATCCAAATGCCCAATTTATTGGCCTTAGTGCTACTGTTGGAAATGCAAATGAACTCGCAAATGAACTAGGGCTGAAATTAGTGCTTTATGACGCAAGACCTGTCGCATTAGAGAGACACGTCATCATAACAAGAAACGAGAGCGAAAAATGGAGATACATAGCCCAGTTATGCAAGGCAGAGAGTATGAGAAAATCTCCTCAAGGATTTAAAGGACAGAGCATAGTTTTTACTTATTCAAGAAAGAGGTGCCAGGAATTGGCAGCATTTTTAACCAGTAGGGGGCTCAAGGCCAAGCCATACCACAGTGGTCTACCCTATTACCAAAGAAAGCTAACTGAAATGGAATTCCAGGGACAAATGCTTGATGTTGTAGTAACTACAGCAGCATTAGGGGCAGGAGTTGACTTTCCAGCATCGCAGGTTATCTTTGAAAGCCTCGCAATGGGCAACAAATGGCTTTCTGTTAGAGAATTCCACCAGATGCTCGGAAGGGCAGGAAGACCTTTGTACCATGAAAAGGGCAAGGTTTACCTTATAGTTGAACCTGGAAGGAAGTATTCTACTCAAATGGAGAGTAGTGAAGATGAAATAGCTTTTAAGCTTTTAACGGCCCCAATTGAGCCAGTCTATGTAGAATGGAGTGATGAACTTGAACAAGATCAGGTTTTAGCCCATTCATCCGTATTCTCCTATTTAGATGACATAGAAAAAGTGCAAACTCTTTGCTTGGGAGCAAACCAAAATGCTGAAAAAGTCTTAGAGAAACTTGAGGAGTTTGAATTTGTTAGATTGAAAGGTAAGCTTGTTCAAGTAACTCCTTATGGAAGAGCCGTTAGCATGAGCTTCCTCCTTCCAAAAGAAGCCCAGTTTATCAGAAGAAATCTCTTTAAAAAGCATCCGAAAGAAATTGCAATCAAGCTCTTGCCCTTTGAGAACGTTTATCTAGGCGGAACATTCCAGAGAGAGCTCGAAAGTGCTGTGAGAGGAAGACTAAGTAGCAACATCTTCTCACCCAGTTTTGCTTCCATACTGGAAGAACTTGAAAAAGTTTTACCAGAGGTTAGTCCCAATGTTCAGGATAAACTATTCCTAATATATCAAGACTTCTTCATGTGTGAAGCGGAAGAGTGTACAGAGTATGCTATGGAAAGAGTTTCTTCCCTTGTGATAGAACTCCGCCGACAGGGAATGCACCCCACTCAAATAGCCGAATACTTCAGAAAGCAATATTCTCTGATACTTTACCCTGGAGATGTTTTTACTTGGCTCGACGGCATAATAAGGAAGCTCGAAGCCATTGAGAGGATAGCAAAGGTGTTCAGGGCAAAGAAGGCAGAGTTTGAGGCAACTCTCTTGAGAAGAGAGCTTGAAGAAGGAAGAAAACTAAGAAAAGACTAACTCACGATCTGAAGGATCATCTGGGCCGGATCTCTAATTGCTGGTCCAAGTCCTAAGACATAAACAGCCAAATACCAAAACCTCCTCTCCTCTTCATCTGGGACAAGATATCTCAGACCATAATAAACTACCACAAGAATGAACACTATCCACGGATAATAAATAAATGCCCCAAACTTTTGAACCAAGATATTCTCCAGCCAGTGTACTTCTCTATAACCATAATAGTGGATTGCGACAATTGTAGAGCCTATATCAAAGATGTGAGCAAACACTGGGAAAAGATATATCTTTTCAAAGGGTTTGAATCTGTAATACCCCAAAATCGGCAGTAAAAAGACTATTGTATAAAATACCGTTAGCTCATACGGCATCCAACTTTTAGCATTGATTATAAGAAGATAGTTAACATAAAGGGCCAGCAAAGAACCCCATCCTATTGTTATTTTCGGATATGTCTTTAGTTTCGAATCAGCAAAGATCGCAGGCACAATTAAAATAAATGCTGTGAAAAATATTCCAGGAGTCAAAATAAGAGGATGTGGTTTTAGAATCCCTCCATCTACAAGGGCCCTAACAGTAGAACCAAATATCACCATCGGGGTAACAGCATAGAAGAGTCTTTCATCCACTCTTATCTTTAGTGGTCTTATTATCCATTTGTAAGTATAGATAATTGCGAATCCTAAAACAAGGGCATAAACAAGAGTGTTATATGGATTGTATCCCTCTCTCGTGTACATTGGTCTTACAAAATATTCCCATATGAATCTTTCAACTGATTCCATCTTACTCCCCAAAAGCCCTCTTTCTAATTCCTTAAATTTTTTTCTACTCCAAAATGAAAAAGCTAATAAGGTATGTATTGCAAATATCTGTTCTGAGGTGATGTGAAATGATGGGGGTACCCATGAGGGCTCCTTTTATGTCGGGACTTTTTGCTGCAATGGGATTCATGGCAGTGATAGTGATATTGATCGCTCTCGTGATTGCAGGGTTCTTCTTGATGCTTGGAGCCAAATTTGCTGGAATAGAGGATGTAACACTTGGAAAATCCATGATAGCAGTAGTCGGTGGGGGAATTTTAGCCCTGCTTATAGTATGGGTACCTATCATAGGGTGGATACTAGGAATACTAGTGTATATTTGGGTCATAAAAACAGTGTTTAACACAGATTGGGGAAAAGCAGCAATAGCTTGGCTCATGACAATAGTAGTTAGAAATAATAGTAATGTTTGCTTTTATGATACTCTTGGGCATTAGCGTTGCAGTTTTTTGATTCTTTAATTTTACTCTAAGTAAAATAAAAAAAGAAAAGTCAGGTGTTTTTCTTATGTCTGTATTCGTATGCTATGCCGCCGTCGATTATGACATAAATGTCCTCTCCACCTTCTGTGTAATGGAGAATTGGTTTATCTAAAAGATCAAAAGTTTTCTTCAGATCATCTTTTGTAGCTAAGATAACTCTCCTCTCTACTTCAACAGGAGCTCCTTCTGTAATGTAGGGAGCTAGATCCTTAAATTCATTCTTTGGCCTTTGGCTTTTAATAGTATACACGCCTCCTATCAAGGGGGTCAAGAACAAAAGGGCCAACAATGGCATGACCTTCTTCGCAGTATCAGCATACATTGTTACACCATATTTACTAATTCTTGTTCTTTGGGTCTGTCTCTCTATTATTGATTTTTGAACACTCTCTTTTTCATTTGTAAAATAGTACAACCCAATCCCAGTATCCTTAACTAATGTAGATATATGTTCAAAGTTTTCATTTATCTCCTTTCCAAAGGCTTTACCTTGAACATGAACACTTGTTGTGAATACTATCTTCCTATTCAATCTTTTTAACCCAAGCTGGTCCATTATTTCGGCCGTTCTCCTATCAAGTTTAGTTAAGTTCAAATTGTACTCGACAATGAATTTACCATCTTCTAGTTCTCCGGAGTCTTCGAACAGCGTGTCCTCCCAAAGAACAATTTCTTCACTACCTCGCTTCACACTGTATTTCACTATTCCCCAAGTCCGATACGTACCCTTTATTTCCGTCATTGGAGTAAATCGATAACTGTAAGTTAAAACAAATCTTTCAACCAGCGGAATTGGATATTCTGCTCTTCTGAGGCTTTCTCCATATAAGGTGTTATTTTTCAAAATAGCCACATGAATCAACTCGCCCTCTTGAGTGTATTTTCCAAGCACACTCTGAGTAGTTACTGTCGAACTAACCCCCAAAAGTTTCACTGAGTAAAATGCAAAAAATAGGAAGAGCACTAGTGATATGGCTAGAACCTCTCTCCTAGTTACCAATTTTTTTAAGTTTTCTACATTAATCACACTTTTAATATCCATCTAAATTTCCTCCACTACTTCAACAACATTTTTTGTTAGATCCTCCACAATCATGTTCACAGTTTCCGTCGTCTTCACAATTCACATCAGCTACAACAGTAATATTGTTGCTTGTAATATCGTATCCTACAATTTTCGCACCCTCGTTTAAGGGGTAAGTTCCACAAGTTGTAAATTCCCATTTTCCACCATGTCCAGTTTCTACCCATCTTGTAGAGATGGTTATATTCATATGGGCACTCTCTCCTGGACCCAGCTCGACATTCCATTCCAAGTGATCTGACTTTCCATGTCTAGTAAACGCATAAGTACCTTTACTTGCACTTGTTCTGTTTAGATCTACATTGAACTCCCCTGGGATAACATCCTTTATAGTCAAGTTCCTTGGAATTCCAGAATTGTTTACAATTATCTGGAATACCCATTCCTGATACGTTTTTAGTGGGATTCCCGTAGTGTTTCCACTTAAAAGAACCTTTCTAATCGTTGGACCGCTTAGAATTATCACTCTTATTGAGCAGGCTTCTATAACAGCATCCCCACCGTTCCATCTGGCATAGATGGTAACCGGTACTATGTAAGTACCCGGATCAGCGGTACCTACTGTTATGTTTCCCAAGAACGTGTAGTATTGTTGAGAATCTATTGGTTTCTCCACACCATTTTCACTCTCGATCCACATTTCTGCTCCCGTGGGAAGGTCCGAATAATCCGGATCAAGCCAGATCCATACTCTTTCAAGTTCATTTAGATAGTTGCCAATTGTTAGTGCGTCAAATTCAACTTGACTATTTTGATCAACAACCACAGTCGCTGCATATCCATCGTAACACATGAAGCTTATATATTCCTCATCGTGAGGAACTACTGCAACTTTTACCTCTCTCTCTGTATTAAAGTAGACAAAAGTGCCACTCGAACCAATGACTATCAATGAAGATAGTAGCAACATAAGTATGACTGGGATTATTTTTTTCATTTTCCAAACACCTCCATTTTGATTTGCCTTAATAAGCTCGATCTTCTATTTCTGATTTTGAGGATGTCCTCATTCCCAATTCCTGAGATAGCATAAAGCAACCCCAAGAAGATTGTCGTCTCTGCAAGAATTGCAAAAAGCGGGGCAAAAGGTCTTATATCATAAAGCCAGTCAATTACAGACCGAGGTAACACTGGCATGTAAGCATTAACCTTGATCTTGTCCACAAATAACGATGTTTCTCGCGGAGTGTTTATTAAAACTTTGATTGTCTTTTCCTCTTGAGGGCTTAATTCAAAGTGAGTTTCTGATATTTCTACTATCCTTGGGCTTTCTGGTTCAAGATAATAGACCATAGAATAAAAGTTCCCATTTTTGATCGTGATTTCCTCCTCAAATGTAGATCCTGGTAAGTACCACCCTTCTCTCTGTCCACCAGCAGAAGTTACTGCATACTCTATTGGAAGAACTTGCCAGGAAACAAACATTGAAATTGAGAGCATGACAAGTAGTAAAACCGAAGCAAGAATGTATAATGTCTTGAATTTAATTTTAATAAACTTAGCCCTCTTTTTTCTGTGTTTCGTGCTCTCACCCGTAAATGCAAGAGCCCCTACAATTACCAACAATGCAGCAAGCATAATTTTGGTTCTTCCTGAAACTCCACGTTGAAGATAAGTGCCTACTTGAGGAAGCTTAAGAGGAGAACCTCCAATCATAATAACCTTCCCAGCAATGTCTTTAGGTAAAATTGGATTCGTTTTCTTCCCTTGCTGGTCCGTGGCAACGTTATTGTCACCTTTTGTTATATACCCACCTTCAACGATTCCTACAACTCTATGGACAGTCCAACTACCTCTCAGATTAAAGATTATTATATCGCCAATATCTGCACTCCTTGAAAGAGGATTTATGAAAAACAAATCCCCCCTATTCAAAGTAGGAGTCATGCTATCTGAATAAACATAAGAAATAAAAACGGGCCTATCTAGAAGAGCTCCTAAAATAGACCCCAAGACAATCACGGAAATCGTGAGAATTAGAAGATACTCAATGAGTTTCTTCATTCACAAGGACCTCCAAAAGCCTGTATTGTAATGTTTTGGTCGTAATTACCTAAAGTTAGACCTATGGTATTAAAGCGCATTCCTACCTGCACAGTTTGATTCGCCAAAACAGTAAATTCTATGCTCTGACTCCAAGTATTATTGTAAGGACTTACAAAGAGCCCAATTGTTAAAGTTGGTGAGCTTATAGTAATACATATTTCACTAAATCCTGTCTCACTTTCATTGTTGTATATCTCAAAGACACTATCGAAGACGTAAATTGAATTCAGCGAGAGACCTTCCCCAAAACCAGGATAAAGAGGACTCTTATTGCTGATATCTATTTTTAAATATCCTTCACTTAGATAAGCATATGGTGGGAGGGGAGTCTCGATTGAAGGTGAACCATTGTTATCAACAGCAAGAACAACAGGAATTGGCTTCACAACAAAAACCCCCCACGCAAAAAACATTATGATTAGTATAACTGGTAGAACAGCAAACTTGAGTATCTTTCTCACTTTTCTCTCCCCCTAATAAATTTAAATGTAAGGAGCAAATGCCCCCAAAAGATAGAAAGATTAATCACTCCTCTTCACATTCACCGAGTACTGCATCAAAACTTAAAGTCCCGCTTAATGCATCGCCATCGTCCAAGCCTTCGCTGTCAATGATCATTCCGATCTCTACAGTTTCTCCTGGAAGAATAGTAACTTCAAGCTCATCTACACCAACAGTCTCGTTTGTGTATTCTCCTTCAAAGAAGCTAATTGCCCCACTTCCACTGTACTCAATGTGCATACAAATAGTAACGTTTTCCCAAAGGTGGTTGCTCACGCCAAAAACGTGCTCAAAGACGTAAATTGAGTCTGGACTAACACCTTTACCTATTGTCAAGTTTTGTAAGAACAGCTCCCAATAGTTCGCATTTTGCATACTCAAATCTATTACAAGCATCCCATTATCATTTATGTATGCATAAGGCTGAAGGGGTACTAAGTCAACAAGTTCATCATCGTCTGGAACCATTTCTATGTGAACTTCTCTATCTGCTTCAAAGTATGCAAAAGTGGCACTGCTTGCTGTTACTGCAATGACAATTCCTGCAATCAACATGAAAATTCCTAGTATCTTCTTCATATTATCACCCCACACTGAATTGGCTCTTCTCCTAATGGCCATGCTTTAATTGTTATGTTTCCATAGAAGTCACCAAGTTGTCCGCCTGCTATTTCCATTCCAATACCGAGTTCTTCTCCAGGGAACAGAATGAAACACACGTCTCCAGCTGCAGTATCTGAGTTGTAAGGTTGTCCAAAGCCGTTAGTTATCCACATGTTGTATGTGGGGTCATAGAACGAGAATGTACCTGGGTCAGATGAAATAACCTGGACCACTATAGGCATTTGTTCCCAAAGGTGGTTGCTTACATAGAAAACATGGTCAAAGTTGTATCTTGATTGCGGGCTTATCCCAAGACCTCCTGTCCAGTTGGGGATGTAATATGGCGAGTCCATATACCCCGGCCAGTTTGGATTGTCGACTGAGAAGTCTATAACGAGTTTTCCTCTGTCATTTATGTAAGCATATGGTTGGCCCGGATGCAGATCAATAAGCTCAACGTCATCTGCAACTACGCTAACGTGGACACTTCTTTGAGCTCTGTAGTCTCTGAAGGTTGCAGTAGTGCCAAGGGCCATTGCAAAGGCCACTAAAAGGCCCAACATTCCAAGTGCTAAAACTTTTTTCAAATCTTTCGCCTCCAATTTTTCGAAGGGTGCCTCACCCCAACGGTGAAGCACTCACCTTCTTCTTGCTCTCTCTTGTATATAGTTAATTCCGACTTACCTCGAATTATTTGTAGGTAATCTCTCATTACTCTTCACGACTTCCCGAGCTAAGAACCCTATAAGTCTTAAAGTGCTGAATTATTGAAAGACCTAGGTAGATCCCGGATACTATGACAAGAGGAAGATTATTGAGCCATAAACCAGTAATGGCAAATATTATAGAAACCCCTGCATAAAAAGCACTCCAACTTATATCGTGTTTTCCTACCATCTCCATGTATACATCAACATTTTCAGGAATCTCTAATAATGTGACAGTGTGATGGTCAAATTTTATTATTCCTGCTCGTTCCATTTTGGGGATATGTGTTTGGATCAAGCTAACGTAAACACTTTTCCTATGTCTTCTATCAGTTTGCCCTTCTTCTTCGGCTATGAAGTCCACTATATCTCTTAAATCAGCCTTTCCATCGCGTTCTTGGAGATATTTAATCAGGAGCATCCTTCTATCATTACCCAATATCATTGAGGAAGGGCTCATTGTATTTGCCTCACTCCTCATTTGAACCCCTCCACGTACTTCTCTCATTGCACCACCAACCGATAGTGCCTTCTATGGTTCCCATTTCTATAGAAAAACTCTACAATTCCTGCTCTTGACAACTTTTCAAGTGTTTTTTCAACTTTTTGACGGGTACACTCAATACCACTTTCGTTTAAAAAACGAGTAATGAAAGCAACTGTTAACTCCCCTTTTTCCCTAAGAATCTTCAAAATTTCTTTTTCAACAGAAATTTCTGACTTTTCCATATAATCATCTCCTTGATACCAATAGATTAGATAACCATTGATTTTAAGAATAGTTATTACCCTTCAAATTACAACTATCCTTTGGAAGTTATTGACATCCATATTATTTAAACCTTTAGGAAAAGTTCGATTTTCCCTTTTTAAGATATATTTTAGTTCAGAACAACCATCACCGAGATATTATTCTTTGAGTATGTTAAAAAAGCATTTGAAAGGTTTTAACACCTGAGCTTCTTTCTCAGATATTGAACAGTTTTTTAGAATTTTTACAATCAACTATAAATGTTCCATTAAAATGTCGTTTAACATGGAGAGTAACCCCACAATTTTTTGAAACATCAAGTTACTAAAGGACAACGGAATATGAAGATTGGAAAATATTCAAAGTTTGAATTTCATATATAATAAAAGAGCAAAAACACTAAAACAACTTAATATACCCAACCTTAAGATAATACCTCGCATAAACAGCCATAAAAAACAGCGAAATAAGTACTCCAAGAGATATGTAGTCTTTGGTTTCCATTTTAATACTATGAAGAAAGGTTCTTCTTTTGCTGGCACCAAAAGCCCTACTTTCCAAAGCAATGCTGAGCTCGTGAGCAGTCTTTATTGAAGCCACTATTAAGGGAATCAGGACAGGAACAGTATTCTTAGCTCTTTGAAGAAAGTTTCCTTTTTCTAATTCCAAAGCTCTTGACTTTTGAGCATCCATTATTGTCTGGGTAAGCATGTAAAGGGTCGGAATGTAACGAAGGGCTATTGTGAGTGTAAGTCCAATTTCATATGGCATTCCCATCTTGATAAACCCAAGTACAAGATCCTTCTGCGAAGTTGTCATTATAAGGCCCAAAGTAAGAAGGGCCACTGAGAGCAATCTAATCCCATAACCAACTCCTATTAAAAGACCAAAATACCAAGGCTTTAGGATAAATGGCCATATCACCATAGCAATTAGTACTATGGGCATAAGAGGTTTCAATGCTTTAAAGATCTCCCTGTACTGTATCTTACCCAAGAAGTTAAGGATTAAAATGAGCCCTAAAAATATTGCCAAAAGAAGGTATGGAGAGTTGAATAATATAAGGGCCACTACGCCAAGAAACGATCCAATTATTTTAACTCTAGGATCCATACTATGGAGGAATGAGTCTCGTTCTAAATAAAGGGTATACATCATGTTCTCATCTCCAAGGCCTTCACAAAATCCTCAATATTCCTTACAAATCCAATACCCGCTCTTTGGCTGATATCTAGTAATCTGGGCCTATCTAAATCATATTTTCTCAGCTCAAGCTCAAAAAATCCTCTAACATCCCCATCAAAGATTTTTTCCCCATTATATAAAAGAACCACTCTATCAGCGAGCTCAAGAACAAGCTCCATTTCATGTGTTATCAAGAGAACTCCGTGTCCCTCAGAGTAGAGATTTCTAATTATTCTCTTTATACTTTTAGCATTTTCTTCATCAAGACCTGTAGTAGGCTCATCGAGAATAAGATATTTTGGTCGCATAGCTAAGACACATGCAATAGCTAGTCTTTGCTTTTCTCCTCCACTGAGTGCATAGGGGGATCTGTCTTCATATCCTTCAAGGTTCACTTCTTTCAGGGCCCATTTAGTCCTTTTCTCAATTTCTTCATCTGATAGTCCAAGATTTTTTGGCCCAAATGCTACCTCTTTGAGCACACTCTCCTCAAAAAACATGTGCTCAGGATTTTGAAAGACATAACCTACTGTTTTAGCAAGTTCTGCCACACTATGTTTTCTTGTATCCATTCCATCAACTATGACTTTCCCTCTCGTTGGCTTTAAAAGACCGTTTAGATGCTTCGCCAAAGTGGTCTTCCCTGAGCCGTTAGGCCCTACTAATGCAACTATCTCATTTCCAATAGTTAGATCTACTCCTTTAACTGCCACTCTCTTCCCATTGTAGATATGCCAGAGATTCCTTACTTCTATCATCGTTCAAACTTTAGCTCAATACTTTAAAAGATTGCCTTTAACAAATGGTGATTAATCCTCAGGAATAATACTCTCGCGAACTCTAAAAGATTAATCTCTTTACCAAGCTCTCTTTTTAGAGAGGTTGCGTCCTCAGGAACAAGGTTGTTTACATTCACCCCCACTCCGATTATGGCATATTTAACTAAATCAATCTCTCCCTCAGCTTCAATTAATATTCCCGCAAGTTTTTTATTCCCCACAAAAATGTCTCCATTAGGGGCCATCTTGGCAGAAATACCATATTCATCCAATACCTCTACAATAGCACTTGAAATAGGGAATACAAGCTTATCTACATCTTTCAGTGGTATTTTAGGCCTCACAACAAGAGAAAAGTATAATCCCCCCTCCTGAGAAACCCAATTCCTACCTAGTCTTCCTCTCCCTCCTTTCTGTTTTTCTGCTATTATAAAGACGTTTTCTTTTCCTTCTTTTGCAAGTTCTTTTGCAATATCCATTGTGGACCAAACTTCTTTAAAATAATACACTTCAAAATCCAGTTCCCATGGATAAGGCTTGTGAGCTTCCCTGATCAGGGCATATCCTTTAGGAGTAGAAAGAATTTCATAGCCTAACATATTCAGTTCTTTTATATGTTTCCAAACAGCTACACGAGAGATTCCCATCCTCTGAGCAATTTCATCACCGGACACTACATCTTTCCTCCGGAGCTGCTTCAATAGTTCCCTCTTTACTGGACTATCTCTTATCCCTCCTCTCATGATGTGTCTTTGGAAATGAGAGGTTAAAGGTTTATTGCTAAGGGATTCGTTAACCGCAAAAATTTTAAAGTTAACCAAAGGGAGAAAAGTGAGGTGGTAAAATGAGGGCGAAGGATATTGCATACCCATCATTATTTGCTGCTTTAACTGCAGTTGGAGCTCAAATAGCAATTCCACTAGGAACTGTTCCAATAACACTTCAAGTTCTTTTTGTTTTATTAAGTGGTTTTATTTTGGGTTCCCGCCTAGGATTTTTGAGCCAGCTAATATACCTCCTCATGGGCAGCCTTGGCCTTCCAGTGTTCGCAAATCTAAGTGGTGGCTTTGCTTACATTTACGGTCCAACAGGAGGTTATTTGATAGCATTTCCCCTAGCAGCATTCCTAGTAGGCTTCCTAAGTGAAAGGCAAGAGACCTTTTTGAACTATACTCTCGCAATGCTTTTGGGAATTTTAGTGATTTACCTTCTTGGATGGTTCAGATTAGGGATTTTTATGGGAGGAGATTTCAGAAAGGCATTTATAGTGGGCGTAGCCCCCTTTGTGATAATAGACCTGATAAAGGGAGGAATTGCAACCATAGTTGCCAAGAGAGTTAAACAAGCCGTCACAATCTAGAAACCTCTCTTTAAATTTTCTTCTACAAATGCCAAGTCAAACGAGTTTCTGATTTTGAAAAAGCTTAGTGTAACTTTAGGATTCCTTTTGCTAAGTTCTTCTATACTAATTCTCTTATAATCGAGATATTTTGCAATACAACTCAACCGCCTCTCATTCTCAGCCAAACAAACCTCAATTGCCTTTTTTAGGGCCCTTGCATCATAAAAAGCATGAGTTATTTCGAGCTGCCCACTGGCCCATGAGGGTATTAAAGCCTCAATATCCAACTCATAGAAGAGAGTGGAGAGGTAATTTAGTAAAAAGGGCATCACCAGAGGCATGTTTCCCTCAATAAGAAAAATCTCTCCTGAGAAAGGCAAAACCTTATAGAGAGCTTCAAGCTTATTTCTCGCATTTACGCCTTCTGGCCTCAATATATGAAGGGAGAATTTCTTTAATTGACCTTTCCTAACTATTGTAATAACTTCATCAATTCGTTTTGCTGTTAATAATCTCCTCTCAACTATTTTTACTACTGGTTCCTCATTTATTGGAAGTAAATAGTTCTCCCATCTCCTCTCTGGAAAAGCTAATACATAGGCACGCATATTTTACCTATAAAGAAGGGCCTTTAAAAAGATTCTCAAGAGATATATTTAATAATTGCAAAATAGAGATAAAGTATGGGATGAAAAATGGATGAAGTGAGTCCAGCAATTGCTGTGCTATTATTCCTAGAAGACTTCGCCAAAGAAAACCCCTCGATTAGAAAAGGGGCCAAGTACTTCAAATGGCAGAAACGATACGATGGATATGATGTTGCATACTCCATAGTAGGAGCCACGATAGCAGAACTTCTGCATGAAGGGTACATAAGCTTAGAGCTGAAAAAACGATTCCTAAAAAAGAGTGTCATTTTTTCAAGAAAAAGACTCATCCCAAAAAGATACGGAGTTCTAGGAAAAGGATTTAATACAATAAGCGAATATGAACCAACCCCTCTCAATTTAGCCCTCTTTTTAGTATTTCCCGTCTCAAGATTCCCAGCAGCATATTTGGGAACATACATTGCTGAAAAAGAGCTTAAAGATAAAGATCCTGAAGAACTTCGAAACAACAGCGAGATAATAAAGTATAAAGAAAAATTAAAAGCCCTTTTTGAGGAGTTTAAGCGAGACTATCCTGAGTTATGGATAGGGATAAAAAAAGAAGTGGATAAAGCTTGCCAGTTGGTCAGAGGAAAACAAGGATACATCTTATACTCTCCCTTAGACATGCTGGAGGAAAAGAAAAATGAGAATAAAGATTAGAAGGGATCTTCTCCAATATCTTCTCCAGCTGGCAAGAGACTTTTATCCCAATGAATTTGGAGGGTTTTTAAGAGAAAAAGACGGCATTTTTGAAGAGGTCTTGATAATCCCAAAAGGATACTTTGGAAAAGAATCAATTTACTTCGATACCTGGCTCCTTCCTCATGATGAAAATATAAAAGGGACCGTTCACTCTCATCCCGGCCCTTCCTCACAACCATCACAACCTGATAAGAAGTTTTTTTCTAAATTTGGCGGAGTTCATGTGATAATCTCATATCCCTTCAAGGAGTGGAGTGTGAAAGCTTACAATAGTGAGGGTGTAGAAATAGAAATAGAGATTATTGATTAGGGATTTCATTCATATGAAAATTTTTATAAATGGGAGTTCTTTAAAATATCTGGTGATTAAAATGAAGGTGAGGGAACTTCTTGAAGGACTTAACGAAAAACAGAGAAAAACAGTTCAGAAGTGTCTGGCCTCATGTGAAATACTTGACCTAGAAGAAGAAGTAGAGACAGAGTTGTCTCCTAAACTTATGGAATTTATTAAGGTTCTGTCAAACCCAATAAGAGCTGGGATAATAAAGATGCTCAAAAACAGATGGATGTGTGTCTGTTTAATAGCAAAGGCGCTGAATCAAGACCAAACACTCATAAGCCACCATTTAAGAACTCTAAAGAGCATGAACCTTTTACATGAACGACGAGAGGGCAAGCTAAGATTCTATAAAACAAACATGGAAGAACTTAAAAAATATCTCTCTGTATTGGAAAAAGAACTCTTTTAGCCAATTTCTATTTTTTGGTGATGAAATATGATGAGTATCCAAAAGGAAGTTGACGAGCTCATAAAAAAATTTGGGGGGTATTGGGAACCTTTTGCAATGCTAACTGCACTTATTGAAGAACTGGGAGAACTATCTCGAGAGATATTAAAAGCGGAGGGGGTAAAAGGTCAAAAAGAACCAGCACAAATTGTAGAAGAAATTGGAGACGTCTTATTTGCTCTTTTATGCATTGCAAACTACTATAATATTGATGCAGAAAAAGCTCTTCACAAAACAATTTCTAAGTATTCATCTCGAGATAGAGAAAGATGGAAATCTCCAATTACATAATATTATTCAAAAGACATAACCTTTTACTGATAATGTTATGAAACTACAGATCATCATGTTAGTAATTTTCGAAATATTTATATAAATCGCCATCTAAAAAGTATAAGGTGACTTGTACATGAAAAACAAAATTGACAAATTTGATTTACAAATTATGAGTGTATTAGCGAAAAATGCCAGAATTAATTATAGACAGCTTGCAGAACTTCTGAACACGACAAGACAGAGGGTTTCTAGACGACTAGAGAGGCTCGAAAGGGAAGGAGTAATAAAGAAATACACTATAATACCAGATTTTGACAGGCTAGGTTATATTTACGTGGCTATCGGTATTTCCTTAAAACCTGGAGCTCCAATTGAGAAAATAATTGAGACCTTAAAAGAGGATGAAGAAGTAAAAGTCATTCAGAGGGCTATTGGATATCACCAGTTGATAGTTCATTTAGTAGCTCCGAAGAATATGAAAGAAATCGAAAGAAAAATCCATGAACTCTCTAAAAAAGTTGAAGGATTAGAAGGTATGGACATGAGTTTTGTAACAGACATTGTTAAATTTGAGCTCGTCTAAACCCTTTCTATTTTTCGGCAATAAGTGAAGGAAAGACTAATAAAACAAAAAAGAGACAAGAACCCAAACAGTAAATTTCAATGGTGACAGCAATGAACATCATACTCAGTGTAACACTAGTGGGAACACTTGGAATTATGGCATATAAACTGGGAGCATTGGACAATAAAGGCGCATTAGCTGCCACTTTCTTGGGGATCCTAACCTTAGGATTAGGGGGAGTATATCCATTTCTTGCTCTCTTAGCCTTTGTAATACTTGGAATTCTAGCTACCAGGTATCACTTTTCTGAAAAAATCAGAAATGGAATTGCACAAGAAGGCAAGGGGATTAGAAGCTGGGAAAATGTTTTTGGGAACGGTTTAGCTGCATTAATATTTCTGCTTATAGAATATTACACAAAGCAAGACCTTTTTTGGACTGCAACATTTTCGGCAATAGCTACCGCAAATGCAGATACCCTAGCCAGCGAACTAGGAAAAATCTGGGGAAAAGCTCCAAGAATTATAACCACTCTCAAACCAGCACTACCAGGAGAGGAAGGTGCTATATCCTTACCGGGTGAAGCAGTTGCAATAGCAGGGGCATTTGTCATAGGCCTTTTTGCCATTCCCTTAAGCAATAAGTGGATTGAAATGCTTACTGCGATAACTTTGGGTGGATTCTTGGGATGCAATATAGATAGCATTATTGGGGCCACACTAGAAAAAAGAGGCTTGGTTAACAATCACCATACAAACTTTTTAGCAACCTTCCTTGGAGGACTTGCTGGAGCTTTGATCTTCTCTCTCTTGCTATGATGAGATGGGGTTCTCCCTACGGGGAAGTTAGTGTGATTTTATGGAATTTTATTCCAATTCTTTGTTTTTCTATTGCAATAATCCCGTAGGGGTTGGTCTTCATTGGCCCGTCATCGGTGAAAGCCCTCGAAACCTCTAACCCTTTCGGGGTAACCCCTGAGCCCCACATCCGAAGGTTCAACACAGCAATAAAATCCCTATCCTCAACAAGACCGCAAGAGCACTTCATTAAACGCCCCTCTTGGGGTATTAACCGACCCCCGCATACGGGACAAACACGAGAAGAATTTCTCGGATTAATGTAAACAACTGGAACCCCAAACCACTTCGCTTTATACTCAATCAATCTTTGCAGTTCACGAGCATTCCACTTTGAAAGCTTCCTGTTCAAACTCTTTGAACCGTTCAAAACCCTCTCCTTTATGCCATTCAAGTCCTCAAGGATTATACCCATCTGTTTTTCCCTAGCAATTTCAACAATTTTATTAGATAACTTGTGCAAGAAATCTCTTGCTCGGTTTTTCTCCCTTCCGGAGTACTTTTCCAGTAGCTCTGTGCTCAATCTTCTATTCCATGTGGAAATTTTTTGAATTTTCTGCCTCTTCTCCTCGTAAACTCTGTGAACGTGATAAAGCTCTCTAGTGTCGAAGCGGTAGACTGTTAAACCGGCAAGAGCAGTGATGTTGGTCAGATTTATGTCAATGCTCATCCAGTCCTTCGGCTCGAAGTACTCTACAGTTTTCACAAAGTTTAGGACGAGTTTGTCTGGAAATAAAAACAAGCCACCAAGCTTTGCTTTTCCCTCTTTGATTCCCTCAAGGAGAGGATGCAAGTAGTGATACTCTGTCAAGTCAATCTCGAGGTAGTATTCTCTCGGAATTATTGTGATTTCGAGGGTTGTGCCTTTTAGCCTGAAGAGTGTTGATTTCACGTAAACGAATTTCTTCTTCAGCTTTGGTTCCCGAGCTTTCTTTCCTTTCTTGAGTTTTCGCTTGTATGATTTCACGAGACCGAGCATTTGGTTTATTGCAGAGTCAACGTAGTGGGCAGCATAGTTCCAGTTCTCTAAAAGCGTGTCTCGGAGTTGTTTCCTCTCAAACTTCGTGAATTTTTCGGTATTGAGGATTTCTTGGAGTGCAGTTTTTGCCATTTTGTAGTACTCTTCAATAAACTCCAGAATAACACTATCGCCTTGAAGTTGAATTGAGTACGCCCTCACGACGGTTTCATTCTTGGAAGAGTTGTTTTGCATTCTTCACAACCTCTTTATACTTGTGAGAACGCATGCCGTACAGCTTGCCAGCAAAGTGCGAGATTATTGTTATCAAGTCTTCAATGAGTTCTTCTCTCGGCTCTTTTTGAAGTTCTCCATTGATTACTATTATCTCCGTTCCAAAGGCTTGAAAGAGCGTTTTTAAAGTTTTAAAACCGAATCGTGTTAACCTGTCGGGATATGTAATGATGACTTTTGAGACTTCCTTGTTTGTCACCATTTTGAGGAGCTTCTGGTAGTTTTTCCTCTTTTCGTTTAGCCCCGAGTCGATATCTTTGAGGATTTCAATGTCCCAACCTTTCTCTTTTGCGAATTCTTTTATTGTTTGGACTTGTCTGTTCAAATCGTCTTTTTGGGTTCTGCTTGAGACTCTTGCGTAACCGATTATCTTCCTTTCCTCTTGAATCCCAAGGATCCTCTTGATTTCGCTTTCTGGAATCCTTCTTCGCCCCCCAACTGTTCTGACAACTTTAATTTTTCCTTGTTTGTCCCAATTCTGAAGCGTTTTTACAGTAACTCCAAGGATTTTCGAGGCTTCTTTTAGAGTATAATGCCTCTCCATATCATCCCCAATATAGAGTACACGCCCATCCTTTATACGTTTTTCCATTATTTTCTATGAAATTATATAAAAAGAAGAACAGTTAGAAACAGCGGATTACTGACTCGTGATGAAGACCTTAGGGCCTGAGCCTACTCCCCTTTAGTTCCTTTTTTCCTAAGTTCCTCTTCGTAAATAGTCCAAAGAGCTATTAAAACTGCAGGGATCCCATGTTCTGTTGCAAACGTCATGTATGGAGCCAAGTCAAGCACATAGTCAGCATACTTAAAAAGGCCTCTTGGAATACCTTCTCTTGACCCTATGAAAATAACAACTTCCTTAGCATAATACAAATCCTTCGCAAGATTTTCCTTCACTTCAGGAATAGTATTCCCTTTGGGGTCTGTTATTATAAGAAGCCGTTTGCTCCTTCTTTTATCTCTTATAACTTGATAAAGATCCCAAACACTAATTGGGACTTTCTCAACTTTCCAAGGATAAGCTTCCTTCTGAATTTGATACCTCGACTCTTGGCCTGTTCTAATACCTTTTATAAATTCCATCAATTCATAGGCATTCATTTTTTCTTTAGGTGCAATTATTAGCTCTTTAACTTCAAAAGCCTGAACAGCCCTCCCAATTTTTTCACCAAAGTTTTTACATGCCTTATAGTCTCCCCAATAGGGCATTTGCACTATAGTAACCTTCTTGAACAGCTTTCTTGCATTAATCTTTTCAGGAGTGAATTTCTTCCACTCTTCTTTTCCAGCAATGGAAATGTAAGCTCTCTCACCTATAATCTCTACAAGAACTGTCTTGTCCGGAAAAGATAGATCAACCGTAGCGTTCGTAAGTTCTCTAATTTTTCCACCAAGAGTAATATTCACATCTATACTTGAGAACTCATGTTTTCCTCTTCTTTTTGTTTTTACTGCAAAGGTTTCTTCTTCACGTATATGCTTAGCGATTTCTTCAGCTACACTTACTATCGCATCAAGAGTTGCTGGAACTTCAAAAAGAATTGGAATAACCCTTTCAATCTCAGGAATTTCAAAAAACTTTTCTTCGGCCTTTGGGTCTTTAGTATCAACAAGAACTAAACCCGAATAACCTTGAGGAGTTACCCATATTTCAGTCTCATCAAGAAGATCTTTAATATAATTTGCAGCTACTGCTTCCATGTCTTTTTGAGTTTTAATCAAAAATTTCATAGATCCCACCAAAAAGCTAAGAGAAAAGAAAAATAGTCATGCTTCTGGTTCAGCAAGAACCTTTATCTTTCTTATCTCAGCTCTTTTAAGTGGATAGATTTTCTTTGCTTCTCTTGCCAATTCAGCACCCATCCTACCAGTAACTGCTTCTAAGATAAATTCAGTAAAGTTAAGTTCCTCAGCCTTTTTGCGGATTATACTCTCCATAATGTCTCTAATTGCCCTTTCCTGACTGGTTTGAATTCTTCTTATGGCAATGACCATCCCCATGACTCTGAGTTTGTACCCATCCTTAGTGGTGACATTGAAGATTCCATCTATTCTTGTAGTTCTTCTTCTTACAAGGCTCCTTATATAGCTTCTAGAAAGTTTGTGTCCCTTGAACTTGGTGTATGCATTCTGACCCTTAACATCATGTATTTGGAAGTAAAGCTTAACATGACCCTTTGTGAAGTCTCCTGTCACGTCTTTCAATGTAGTTTCAATAACCCTACCTTTAACCTTTTCAGGATCCGCTGCAGGAGTGAGTCCTATTTCAACGTTTCCAAAAAATTCTGGAGCGTATACTATATACCAGTCCTTAAGCTTCCACTTATCCTTTGCGGCAGCAGCTCTCTTTCTTGGATTAATTCTTGGCATCTTAACACCTCCAATTCACTTCTTTATGACATCCTCAGCGATCTTGATTGAAAATACCAAATCATCCAGCGCCACTATCAAGCTTTCAATCTCACCAAGGTATTTAACTTTTGTTATGACTCTACCATCTTTCCAGTAAGTTTTAAATTTAAAGTTTTCTGGTAAATCCAAATTATCAACATCAACTGCCTCAGCTATAGCTCGGGCTACATTCTCATTTTCGTATTCCCATACTATCTCAGCCCTAGCACTAATTTTCATTCTTTTCACCACGTGAATTCTGCTCTCCAAGAAGCTTATCTATAAGCTCCGTAAACTCATCAAGTCTATCTTTTGGTATCCTTATCCCTGCTGCTATAGCATGGCCTCCGCCTTCTCCTCCAAGCACTTCTGCAGCTTTTCTTAGGGCTTCTCCAAGATCATACCCCTTTTCAATGCCCTTCTTTGTGGTTCTAGCAGATCCCTTAATAAGCCCATCTTCTTCACTATCTGCTAAAACTATCACCGGTTTTTCCGCTCTAGCTAACTGAGCATTTATTGCCATGGTGGCTGCTATCCCAACCATAGTGTCTTTAATGTTCTTTCCAGCGTAAAAAACATAAGCATGATCTTTCTCAATTGCACTGTTCCAATTTTGAATAAGGTATCGTCTCATCTCTATTTGTTCTCTTTTATACTCATCTACAAGTTTTAAAGCGTCTTTGAATGCTTTTTCGTCTCCTAAGCATATAGCAACACCAAGCGTGCCCATGTTAAGTCTCCCCGTTGCATTTAGTAGTGTGGCAAATTCTCTTGCTTCGTGCCGTGGATCCCCTTCGGGATATTTTTTAATAAGGATTACATCCCCTATGAGCCTGTCGATATCCTCTTTAGAAGCGTTGTTTTTAATTAGATGGATAACTAGTACATCATGAAGTCTCCTTTTCTCTTCCTCTTTAAGTTGCCAGTAATTCATATCTGGATCAAATCCCTTGCTTCGGAGGAACTCTATAGCATTCCTTATATCCCCTGTTATCCCCGGAAGTTCTGGATTTGACGCATAAGCGAGCATTTGAGATAATGTTCTTGTTTCTCTTCCAAAAAGCCTTATCTCCTTCTGTACTTCTATAAGATCGAGTTCTTTTGCATCCTCTATTATCTCAATATTCATCCCATGAAACTGACCATCCACTTCTTGCATATCTCCAACTGCACCAACTAAGGCTAAGTAGCTCAAGTCCCCGTTCTTTTCATTTAATGCCTTAGCAATGAAGTAAGCAACGCCCGAGCCACTCAAATCCCTAACACTATCCGCCCCAAATTGTGTAGGATTCACGAGAACATGATTCTCCTGCTCAATCTCTCCATCTTCAGGGGGATGATGATCAGCTATCACTACTGTGGCATCCGCTAGATACTTCTCAATTAGACTTATAGACCCACTTCCCAAGTCGCTGAAAACGTATATCTTTTGATTCTCTTCAGCCAGCTCTTTAATTATGTCTTCACTGAGTTGTTTTACAATGCTGAGGTGAAAATTAGTGCCTTCCCTTGCTATAGCTTTTGCTAGGATCGCTCCCGCAGTAATACCATCTGCATCTCTATGAGAAATTATACGTATAGTATGCCCTAGCTCAATGTGCATTTTTATTAATTCTGCCCCTTCTCTAACCTTATCTAAGAACGCATTTTTATCCATTATATCACCTTAATAATAAAAAGGTGAAAAATCAGCGGACAAGCAACTTTGCCTGTTCTGGATCGTATCTCCACTTGGCTGGTAACTTTCCAGTTCTTCTGTAGTACTTAACAAGTCTCCTGATTTTGCTTTCTGTGAGTTGAAGTCCTCTTCTTGAGTGAAGATCCTTAGGGTGCTGTTCTAGGTGCTTCCTTAACTTAACTGCTTTCCTGATAAGGAACATCAAGTCTTCTGGTAACTCCGGTGCGAGACCATTTTCATCGAGAATCTGAGTTATCTTCTTTCCAGTGATAAGCCTAACACTGGGTATTCCATACTGGTCCCTCAAAATAGTACCAATCATAGCAGCACTGTAACCTTCTTTTCTAAGTTTGATAACAAGATTCTCAACCTCTTCAGCAGTGTATTCCACCCAAGTAGGTGGAGCAGTCCTCGGTGGTTTTTTTGATCCAGATTTTCCTCTCTTTCTTGCATGCAACCGTGCCATTTACAACACCTCCCGGTGACGGCCAGCTCTAGCCAGCCGTCCCTTATAAGATTGCCAATAGTGGATGATGAACTACCCCACCCTGAGAGCCGGGGCTTCGTGAGAGTTCATTCGACATCCCCTTTGCCGGTAGCCTCACTCTCACCGGCCGGTTCACGCGGCCATTACCGGCTATCCCCCAACGGGAGAATCGCCGGCTACCTTTCCAAGTATAATCCCGCTGGTGTAAGTATTTAAATCTTTCGGGCTTTCATTCCCACCCTTTTGGGAGGAGTCTTCCCGCCCAAGTATGATAAAAGGACTTTAAAAAGTTTGCCCTTAATCCCTTTTTCATCTGCCCTTTTCAATTTGTTAAAAACGAGCAAGGATACTATTTCCATTCGAAATTCTTATTAACACTAAAAGCAAAGATAGTATTTGAAGCGGAGGGGGAAATTAATGAGAATTGAAATCAAGCTTAAACCAGAAAATAAGAATCTTATAGTTCCCTTCAACTACAATGATGAAATTCATAACCAATTGCTTGAAAAGATATTCCTTGCAGCGCCAGATTTAGCTGAAATATTGCAAACAGAGTACAAGGACTATTTTACCTTCTCCAGGATAATGATTAGAGAAAGAGAAATTATCCCAGAAGAGGGCATTAAAGTCCTCTCAGATGACGTGTCTCTCTATATATCCTCCTCACTTACCGAAATCATAAAGGCAATTGCAGAAGGGTTTGTCTCAAATCCTATTCTCAAGGTAGGTAATGCTACCTTTTCGATGGTCAATATTGAAATACTCAGAGAGCCACAGATATCCGAAGGCACGCTATTCTCGACACTAAGCCCCATTGTTGTTAGAACTGCCAAATTTGAAGATAATAAAGTAAAGATCTGGGATTTATACCCTAACAGTCCCGGATTTCAGGATAAACTTAGAAAGATTATGCTCACAAAATTCTCAGAAATATATGGAAAACTCCCAGAGGATACCGATTTTCACATAGATGTCATAAAATTCAAGCCAGTACGAATAAAAGTGGGCAAAACATACTATAGAGGATCACTGATGGTCTTTAGGTACTACGGTTCAAAGGAGATAGCAAAATTTGGATACGAAAATGGGTTCGGGGATAAAACCAGTTATGGTTTTGGTATGGTCAAAGTGATTGAAGAAGAAGAGCAATAATGCCTAGAAAAGTTTCTATTGTCCATACTATTGCAACAAGTTGATATTCCTTCACTTTTTTCATTCTCATTATAAGGCCTAAAAAAGTTAGATAGGGAGGAGCTTTAAGTGTACCATCTTTCTGAACCTCTGTTTTACCTAGAGGTCTACCTTTAAATCGTATCTTTGTCTTAAGGAGAAAGTCTACAAAATGTGGAAGGAGAAGAATTGCCACAAAGAGCTCAACTTTTCCCAAAATCCCTACAATTCCTATTAGTGCCCCCAGAGACAAAGTACCTGTGTCACCTGGGAAAATCTTTGCTGGATATTTGTTCCACCATAAAAATCCTAACCCAACCGCTGCCCCTGTAAAAGCCAAAACCTGTGCACTCCCAGATGTCATTAACCCTAAAAAGAAAAGGGCTATTGTTGAAGTTCCAACTTCTAATCCATTAAAACCTGCTAATAGATTCACCAAGTTTGCGGCTCCAGTTATAAAAAGAACAGAAAAAATGTAATAAAGCACGCCAAGTTCGATCGAGAATAATAACAAATCTACGTTGGTGCTTAAGGGTAAAGAGAACACTAGGAGAGATGCTAATAACGAAAGCACAACTTTATGTGATTGTTTCAATCGGGTTATGTCATCAAGTATACCAATAATTCCAAAGAGCACGAAAATTAAGATGGCCTTACCTATTGTTTCATTTAAAATTATGAGCAAACTTAGGGGAAGTGAAATCAAAAAGACTATTCCCCCCATCTCTGGTATTTCAGGTTTATCCAATTTATGAATGTCTCTACCTAAAATGCCCGCTTCTCTCATTAGTGAAGCAATATATGGTGTGAGGATCAAGGAAAGGAAAATTCCAACAACCGCCGTTATCATTATAATCCCTCACGCTAAATTGGGGAATAGATTAATAACTTTTCCGATGCTATCTAATAAAGGTCGGTGGAGAAGATGGATATCCAACTGGTGGTCTTTGATCTCGATGGAACACTCATAGGTGCCCCAATGGACTTCAAAGAAATAAAAGAGAGACTACGAAATAAATTGCTAGAAGAAGGGATTCCAAAAGAGCTGATAGGCAATTTAACTCCCATGTATGAGACACTAATTCGTATCTCCCAAAAGACTGGGATAGATTTTGAATATCTACATTCATTTCTTGTGGAACTTGAAATCGAAAGGGCTAAAGAGAGTTACTTATTCGAGGGGACAAGAAAACTCCTCGAATTTTTAAGAGATAATGGAATAAAACTAGCCCTAATGACAAGAAGTTCTCGCAAAGCCACTGAATTCACTCTGAAAAAACATGAAATTATGAATCTCTTCGACCTCATAGTAACACGAGATGACGTTCCTTGGAAGGAAGTAAAACCAAATAATGGACACCTACAGGCCATTTTAGATCACTTTAAAATCCCCTCTACAAAAACTGTGGTGGTAGGGGATCATGGATACGACTTGATTCCTGCAAAAGCCCTAGGAACTTTAAGTGTTCTTGTAACATCTAATGAAAGTGGCAGAATGAGTTTTCAAATAGATGAAAAAGCCAACTTTGAGATACCCACGATAAAAGAGGCAATACCTTTATTTAAACGATTGCTTAACACTTATGTGGTTGTTCCGGCATATAACGAAGAGAAGACCATTGAAATGGTCCTAGAAAGGTTACTAGAATACTTCAAGAAAAGTGAGATTATAGTAATAAATGATGGAAGCAAAGATAGAACAAAAGAAATCGCAGAGAGAAAAGGAGTTGTAGTACTGAGTCATTTAGTAAACAGAGGACTAGGCGGTGCCCTCGGTACAGGGATAAAATATGCGCTCCTTAAGGGCGCAGAGGTTGTCTTAACTTTCGATGCTGATGGACAACATCGGATAGAGGATGCCTTGAAAGTCATGAAACCTGTGATTGAGGGGAAAGTAGATTTTGCGGTTGGATCTAGGCTAAAAGGAGATGTCACTCAAATGCCCTTTGTAAAACGCCTTGGAAACTCCATATTGGATTTTATAACTGCAGCTTTCGCAGGAAAGTATGTCACTGATTCTCAAAGTGGGCTAAGATGCTTAAATAGAAAATGTGCCTCAAAATTGAGAATAACGTGTGATAGATACGCTGTTTCAAGTGAGATAATAATAGAAGCCGCTAAAAATGGGTGCAAAATTAGTGAAGTTCCAATAAAAGCTGTTTACACAGAATATACTAAAAAGAAGGGGACAAACATCATAGAAGGAATTAAAATCGCCTTCGATTTGATTATAGAGAAGTTGAGGTGATTAAGATGTACGTCATCCAATATATTGCTATCCTCGCATCTTTGGGAATTATGGTATATGTGTTAGGAAAATATGGAAAAAAAGAAATGACATGGCAAGGATTTATTTTCTGGGAATCCCTCTTGATAATCATGCTAATAATCTCTTTAAAGCCTATTGAGACATCAATCTTCATAAAAAACTTATTAGGACTCGGAAGGGGATTAGATGCCCTGTTTGTAGTATTGATTGGGCTTAACTATATTCTCATGTTCAGGATATACATGAGAATAGATAAAACCGAAAGGGAAATAACGGAACTCACTAGAAAAATGGCTATTGAGCTTCAAGAAATCAAAGAAGATCTAAAAAAACTTGAAAAATAGTTTACTCTGTCAAAAGATCCTCCCTAAAGAGTTCGTCCAAAAATATTTTAACTCTCTCTTTAGGAACCTTGAATTGCCTTATTTTTACAATACCCTTTTTTTGGGCCTCTTTTAGGAGAATTTCAGTAGCTTTATTTGGATACATCTCTTCATAGACTATCTCCTTAACTCCTGCATTAATTAACAACTTAAAGCAAGTATCACAGGGAAAGTGAGTTACATATACCGTAGCTCCTTCCAAACTTATTCCCTTCCTAGCGGCCATTGCTATAACATTTTGTTCTGCATGAACTGCTCTGTGACAATGCCCATCTACTAATAAACACCCCACATCAATACAATGCTCCATATTTCTAGGTGCTCCATTGTATCCAGTAGCTAAAATATATCCATCCTTAACAGCCACAGCCCCGACCCTGAGTCTTGGACAGGTTGCTCTAAGCCCCACAAGTTTCGCAATAAGCATAAAGTACTCATCCTTTGTAGGACGTACGTTCTTTATGTGTTCTGCTTTTTTCTTGTTGAGAATTATCTCTACTTCCATAATCTCCCCCCATACAAAAATGGTAAAAACTTTAAAAGAATTTTTCAAAATTAATTGAAGATTCTTTCTCTTAAAGTCATTGCATCAACTTCCGCCATTATTCTCCAAATCCTCTCATCATAACTAGGATGGGTAGTGAAAAATGGTTTTTGTGACTTTCTTTCAATACTTGGCTCTATTGAAGGCAACACTGGATCCTTAACAGTAGTTCTTAGATCTTCATAATATTTCAATTCTTCGAGGGCTTCTTTTAATGCCAAAGGTTTTGAAACTAGTCTCAGTGCAGTCTCATCCGCCTTGAACTCTCTTTTTCTTAGATGACGTGACCTCTCAACTTCATAAGCAATGTAGAGCAATATCGAAACTACACTCACTAATAAACTCTTGGAAAATACTGTATTCAACAAAACCAGACTAAGCATGAGATACCTTAGGTAGGAAATTAATGGAAACATAAGAGTATCACTATTCTTGATGTGCCCTATCTCATGAGCAGCCACGGCAAGAATTTCCTCCTCATCAAGCACTTCAAAAAGGCCTAATGAAAGGACAATTGAATTTCCAAAGGAGTATGCATTCGGGATGTAATCATCAAGTATATAAATTTCTGGAGGTGCTATACCCGCTTTGTTTGCCATTCTCATTATCCCATCATAAAGCCACGGCATATCCTCAAAAGAAAGGAGTCTCTGATCCCTTTGGAGAGACCGTCTAATTGTCCAGAAGTAAAGGCCCACAAGAATAAATATTGTGAGTAGAGTAACAGCTAGGCCAATCCTACCCAGATATAATAAGGTTATCAATAGTTGGGCCAAAAATATCAGCTTAAGCATTAACTATCACTTCTTTATTTTTGATAAATATGCTACAGTGGCTTCTTTAAAGTTGTTCATGAGTGCATTGAGTATACTCTCAACTACTTTCCGTTCAAATTCCTCTTTACTTGTTACAACGCTGTATACGTACTTCATTCCGCCCCTTCCAGTATCCACGCTTCTTTTTAATAGCCCCCTTTCACAGAGCCTGTTCATTAATATGCTCACAGTGGAACGTCTTAAGGTTTTATGAGTTTCTTTAAGATACTCATAGACCTCCCCAGCAGTGGCTACTTTGACTTTCCACATATACTCCATAATCTCCGCTTCCATAGGAGGAAGAATCGCCTTCAACCCATCTTCATTTATTTTGAACTCATGAGGTTCCATGGAACATCTCCTCTCGGGTCTATTTTCTGCTAACCATTCTATTATTATCAGCACCCATACATAAATTTTTGGGTTATAAATAATACGTTAGAAAAGCCCTTTTGGCGGGCCGGGGGGGATTCGAACCCCCGACCTGCGGATTAAGAGTCCGCCGCTCTAACCATGCTAAGCTACCGGCCCACACCCAATCCAATAGGGATTGAAGCCCACTTATAAACCTTTCGGTTAAAGAAGACAGAAAAATTTATAAACAAACTAAGAAGACAAATAAACGGCGCTCTTGCGGGGGTTGCCGAGCCTGGTCAAAGGCGCGGGATTGAGGGTCCCGTCCCGTAGGGGTTCCGGGGTTCAAATCCCCGCCCCCGCACCAAAAATGGCCCTTCTGCGGTGATAAAAATTAGAATTAAGAGAAAATAAAGGAGATCTATTTATCAAAATTTTTCTCTGTATAGCTTGGCAATTCTCTCAATTCCAATCGAAATATCTTCCTTGCTCGGTCTTGAGAAATTGAGTCTAATCGCATTCTTTCCAGTATCATCAGTGTAGAAAGGTTCTCCTGGAACCACTACAACACCTTCCTTCCCCATTAATTCACTAGCAAAAGCAATTCCATTTGCCTCCTCTGGTAAAAAGAGCATTACAAACATCCCTGCAATGGGCCTTGTAAATTCAGCGTTTGGTAAATGCTCCTCAAGAGCCGTTAGCATAATATCCCTCTTCTCCTTATAGCCCAAAAGAGCCCCTTTAAGGTGATATTTTTCGAAATATCCCCTCCTTAAATATTCTAGGGCTATATATTGAGAAATAGCTGGGGCACAAAAATCAATGGGTTGTTTTTGCATAAGGACTTTCTTGAGGATCTCTCCTTCAGCTATTACCCATCCAATCCTGAAACCAGTTCCAAGAACTTTGCTTAAGGTTCCAGCAACGATTACTCTCCCATCTTTATCTAAGGCTTTTAAGGGGAGTATGTTCTCTCCCTCATACCTCATGAAATTATAAGCTGTGTCCTCAATTATCAAAAGATCATATTCCGAAGCTATCTCAAGCAATGCCTTCCTTCTCTCCATGCTCATGGTAATCCCCATAGGATTTTGACCCGTTGGGATCGTATAAATGAACTTGATCTTCTGTCCTTTAGTTTTGAGCTCTTTAATCTTCTCCTCTAGAAGATCTACTCTCATCCCATCGTTATCAACTGAAACTCCTTCAATTTTTGCTCCTAATTGCTCAAAGGCCAGAAGAGTGTTTATGTATGATGGATTTTCTGTGAGGATTACATCACCAGGATCAATGAGAATTCTTCCCAATAAATCTAAAGCTCCTGTCCCACCTATTGTAATGACTATATTCTCAGGAGATACTTCCAGCTGATCATGTTTTTTCAGAAATGAGGCAATCTCTTCTCTCAATTCTGGGATTCCATTGGCTGGAGTATACATGACTGACTTCGCTTCTTTTTCAAGAATTTCCTTTGCTATTTCTCCAAGAACCTTCCTTGGGATTAAATCTGGATCTGGATCTCCTGCAGCAAGCGATATCAACTTCGTCCCCTTTTTTTGAAGCTCAGCAGCCTTTTTCATAACCTCCGCTAGAGCTGAACCTTTAATCCAGTTGGCCCTTCCAGCGAGGTATTTAGTGTATTCCATGAGGCCCACCAATATTAAAGATATTCATAAAAATATTTATACGTTTTGATAAACGTCTTCTAGGGTGATATCAATGAAACCAAGGGTTTTTATTACCAGACAAATCCCAGAAAATGGCATTAAAATGATAGAAAGATACTACGAAATAGATTTATGGAAAGATCAAAGAGAGCCTCCAAAAGATGTACTTTTGGAGAAGATCACGGACGTAGACGCAATCGTAACTTTAGTTACAGACAAGGTGGACAAGGAGCTCTTGGATAATGCATCAAAACTTAGGATAATAACCCAGTACGCGGTCGGCTATGACAATATAGACCTAGAAGAAGCTACCAAAAGAGGAATATACGTCACCAACACTCCAGGGGTTCTTACTGATGCAACTGCAGATTTGGCATTTGCTCTCCTCTTAACCAGTGCCAGAAGAGTAGTAGAAGCCGATCAATTTGTGAGAAGTGGAGAATGGAAGAGAAGCGCTGTTGGATGGCATCCGTTAATGTTTTTAGGATATGGTCTTAAGGGAAAGACACTCGGGATAATTGGATTCGGAAGAATTGGACAAGCAGTGGCAAGAAGGGCCAAAGGATTCGGAATGAAAATCATTTATTATTCAAGAAGGAGAAAACTAAAAGCTGAAAAAGAAATCGGAGCAGAATATGTTGACTTTGAGACGCTTTTAGAAGAAAGTGACTTTATAAGCCTTCATGTTCCCTTCACGGATGAAACACATCACATGATTGGAGAAAAAGAACTAAAGATAATGAAACCCACTGCAATTTTAATCAACACTGCAAGAGGGCCAGTTGTTGATACAAAGGCACTAATAAAAGCTCTCCAAGAGGGATGGATTGCTGGAGCAGGATTGGACGTTTTTGAAGAAGAACCTTATTACAATGAAGAGCTCTTTAAACTGAAAAACGTTGTTCTGGCCCCTCATTTAGGAAGTGCAACACATGAAGCAAGGGAGGGTATGGCAGAATTGGTGGCAAAAAACTTGATAGCCTTTGCAAAAGGAGAGATTCCTCCAAATCTAGTGAACAAAGATGTGATAAATATCAAAAAGCCAGGATTTGAATGAATCTCCTCGCATCTTCACACATATAAGCGTTATTGAAATAGAGATAGCTTTCTTTTTTATTCCATTTTCTAATCCTGCTTGCAATTTCCTTTAGTTCCTCCTCCTCATATTTGTGCTTATAAATTATCCTTCCCCTTTCATAAGCCCCATGAAGTCGGTAATAGTTAATGTCACCTCGATGAACAGGTTTTCTAACAAAAGGATCTGAAACATCAATAAGCCCAAACTCCTTTACAAACTCCTTTATCCCTTTCTCACTCCAACCTCTAAGCTCTATCGCAATAATAAACTCTCTTTTTTCAATTTTAGAGAAGAACTTTTCTGCATTATTGAAGTTTTCCTCAGTTTCCTTAAAACTCTTGGGAAGCTGGATAAGAACAAATTTTGCTCCTAAAATCTCAGCTTCTCTAAGAGTCAACTCCCAATACCTAAAAACATCTGGAGTTGGTTTTAAAAGGCCTACTTCCGAAGTGGGTTTTACGTTGCTTCGTCTCCACGTAGGGCTAGTAGAAGGATGAGTCACACCTTGAAAAGCCTTTATAGAGAATATAAAATCTTTTGGAGCTTCCTGTCTCCATTTCTGAAGGGTTTTATCTCGGATAAGCTTGTAAAAAGTTTGTTGAACCTCTACGGTACCAAAATCTCGGAAATACTTCTCTCTTCTTTCACAAAAACCACATGTTCCTACAACTATCATGATAAAAAATAAAGTAAAAGAGATTAAAGACCTTTTTCCTTAGCTTCTGGTGGTTCTTCTATAAGATTGTCACTATACTTATCATAATCTGCTAGTAAGAAATCTTCGCTTATTGCAAGAGCCTTTACTGCCTTTTCTTCACCTGGGAACTTCTTGCCCGGGCAAACATCCACACACAAAGCACAGAACATACATCTCGAAACATAATGCCTTATTTTCCTAAGTTCAGGTATCCATTCCATGGCATCTGCTGGACAAACAGTAATACAGAATCTGCATCCAATGCATCTCTCTGGATCATAATGAATCTTTCCTCTAAAGTCTTCTGGAACTGGAACTGGAGGATGTATCTTTACTTCTCCCTTTTGAACTTTCTCAATAAGTGCAGTAACATTAACTGGAGCATGCTTCACTGGAAAGGGATTGGTGAAAGGCTTTTGAAGTGCTTGTTTTATCATTAGGAACATTGCTTTGGTAGGCATTTCACATCACCTCCACCCATATTAAGAGTAGACCTAGCAAGGCTATTATGTTCACGTAAACCCAGAATAACTTTGAAGCTTGTTCAATTCTGAATCTTGCGAAAGATGTCCTAACTAAGGTCACTGCAGATACGTAGAATAGCAGTACTTTGAATAAGAACCACAAGCCCTCAGCGATATAGAGCATCGGCCCTGAGAGGTTTAGACCAAATAGGTAACTGAGCGTAAATGGTATGAAAAGAACTACTTCTATTGCTATCATTGCAAAGCCTCTTACTGCGTCTGAGAGATAGAATAAAGCAAGGTTTCTTCCGCTGTACTCAGCAAGCATACCTTCGGCTATTTCTGTTTCTGCTTCAGCTATATCAAATGGAAGCTTTGCAAGCTCTGCAGGAGTTACCCAAAGGAATACTATTAGAAGTAAGAAAACCCCTAATCCTCCCAGTGGACCTACAATGGTCCACACAGGTGTTGAAGCTATAGTGCTTAGTGAAAAGCTCTTGTAGATCAGGGCAAAACCCGTTATCACTATTGCAAATGGCATTTCGTAACTCATCATTAAGACCATTTCTCTCTGCGCACCAACTGAGGAAAATGGACTTCCTGAGGCAAATCCTCCAATTGCCATTGCAAGAGCCTGCAGTGTTAAAAGGTAGAGGATTACTACTAAATCACCATAACCTTCCAAAGGTGCCTTGATAATGCCAAAGGGAATGTAGAGGAGGAGTGTCATTGAGGATGCGAGAGCTAAAAGCGGCATTGCATTGAAGATCCATTTTACGGCATTTGCTGGAACTACAGTTTCCTTAAGAAGTAACTTTCCAACATCCCAGAAGGGCTGTCTTATTGGAGGCCCTATCCTTGATGTCATTCTCGCAGAGACTCTCCTATCAATACCTTTGTAAACTAGTCCAAGAAATACCCCAATAAGTGGCATACCTACCGCATAAAAGATAGTTTCAGGGGTCATCTTCTCACCCCCAGTTCTTTTTCTAGCATCCTTGTTTTTTCGATGGCCTTCTTGTGAATATAAGAGTAATCCAGCATTTTGCCTGTTGAATCCTTCACAACTGCTATTCTATCATTACAGCACATACAAGGGTCAATGTATCCTACGACAACGGGAATATCTGCCACTTCAGCGCCTAGGAGACAATATGCCCAGCTGTTGATATTGTTGTAGCTTGGTGCTATCACCTTCCACACTGCGGGACCGTCTCTTGTTCCATCATATCTAAAGTAATGTATAACCTCACCTCTAGGGGCTTCATGGGCACCTATTCCTTCTCCTTCTGTTTTTTTGATTTTGTTCAAGAGGGCAATATAGTTAGGTATGGTCAGTATCCTCCCTTCAGGAAGGTTGTCAATACAGTACTCTATTATATCAAGACTCTGCTCTATTTCATAAATTCTGACCATAGTAACGTCATAAGCATCCCCTCTAGCTTCACCCACAATGTCCTGCGGCACCACTGCCTTCACATCTATATCTGCATAAGCGTCGTAAGGAATATCTTGTCTGATATCCATCCTCAGGCCAGCGGCTCTTGCTACTGGGCCTACAAGATTTAATTTAAGAGCTACATCCTTTGGGACCCGTGCTACTCCCCTAGTTCTTGCTTCATATACCGGGTCAGAAAGGAAAACTTCTTTCATGTGTTCAGTGAATTCCCAGTAGTATGTTATCATATCTTTGAGGGCTCTAATGTGGCTCTCCTTTAAGTCTCTCCTAACTCCACCTATCATGTACATGGAGTAATTTATTCTGTTCCCTGTAATAGCTTCCAAGATATCTAGAACTTTTTCTCTTCCTTTCCACGTCCAGAAGAGTAGAGAGTCAAAGCCTATTTCGTGGGCTATAACTCCAAGCCAGAGGATGTGGGAGTGTATTCTTTCAAGCTCAGCAATTATAGATCTTATGTACTGGGCCCTAGGAGGAGCTTCAATTCCAAGAGCTTTTTCACTGCCTATGACAAATGCATATGGGTGAGAAATTGAGCATATTCCACATATTCTTTCTGATAAATAGAGGGTTTGTATTGCATTCCTCTTCATACCCATGTACTCTATTCCCCTGTGAGCAAAACCTCTCTTTACATCAACTTTTACTATCTTTTCTCCCTCAACTTCTGCTTCAACCCTAATTGGCTCCTTTAAAGCGGGGTGAATTGGACCAATGGGAACATAATAAGTTGTTTTAGCCACTTTGCTCACCTCGTTCTTTCCTTATTTCTTTAACGCTTTTGTGAGTGTGTTTAATCATGTCATCAACACCATATTCGTCTTTTCTCCACGGATACTTTCCTTCAGGCCAGTCGTCCGGCAAGAAAAGATGTCTCTTGTTCTTAAGGCCATCAAATTCAACCCCTAGCATTTCCCTGATTTCTCTCTCGTTAGTTTCAGCTCCCATCATAAGATCCGTTATTGTAGGTAGGATGAGCTCGTTCTTTGGAAGGTCAAATTTTATAACTATGCTCACCTCACCCCAAGGATGCTCGTGGAAAAGTCCAAATGAATAAATCATTCGTATAGCTTCTCCAATGTCCTCACCAGTTATGAAGTGTAAATGTGGATAGTCTATCTTGAATATTGCTTCAATAGCCCTCCTGAAGGCACTCTTGTCTATCTCCATCCAAACTTCTTTATAGGTTCTGGGCTTCTTGACTCCCATCTTGTATTCTTTGAGCTCATAGTTTAGTATAGCATCTCCAAGCTCCTCTTTTAATCTATCAAAGATCTCTTCAGCAGTTAATGTCATTCTTCCTTCCCCTCCAATTGCTTTTCAAGCTTCTCAAGTTTAAGCCAAGCTTTCACCACTGCATCTATTATGGCCTCTGGCCTCGGAGGACATCCTGGAACATAGACATCTACTGGAATTATTTCGTCTATTGGGCCAACTATATTGTATGAGTCATAGAAAACTCCTCCACTGGTCCCACAATTCCCTATCACTATCACTGCTTTTGGATCTGGCATTTGCTCATAGACACGTCTTAGCTTGTCAGCAAAGTCTCTAGGAATTGCCCCCGTTACCAAAAGCACGTCAGCGTGCCTTGGGCTTCCAACTAGTTTTATTCCAAATCTTTCTGCGTCATATCTAGGGGTTAATGCTGCAATTATTTCGATATCACATGCGTTACATGATCCTCCTGAGGCATGAAAGACCCAAAGAGAGCGCTTAAAATTGGTTAGTTTTCCCATATCACACCCCTCCAATTAAGATGAATGTTATTATAGCTCCAACTCCCAGGTACCATAGGATATAATCCCTTATGTCTCCTGTATGCATAGTTTGAAGTACTGTGTAATACCCTTTTAGAGCCTCTATGAATCCCCAATAAATATCACCTGCTTTTACTTGGACTTTTTCCTTTGTTGGTTCAATGTTACCACTTAAGTAAGGTTTCACCTGATCGCTTTCCTTCTTATATGAGGGGTTACCTCTGGAATAAATGAGGTAGGCAACTATTGCAAAAAGTGCTAGGAATATCAGCCAAAGCAGAGGGTTCCAAAATCCAGATGGAGTTGTTAGTGTAAAGCTCATGCTAAACCACCCCAGCTATGATATTGTGCAAAGTTAATTAACGCATCAACTGCTGGATACACAAGTTTATCCAATACTATGTTCGGGAAGAGACCGAATAGTATACACAATACTGCCAAAATGACCATTGCTATAACCATAGGCTTTGGAACCTCTCGTTTCTCTTGGAATTTCTCTAACGGTGGTCCAAGGAAGGCTGATGCAAAAACCTTAACGAATGAAGCCAGTGTCAGGACACTAGTCACCATAGCGAATACCGTAAGGAGGGGGTTTAACCTATAGGAAGTCTCATAAATTAGAAGCTTACTTGCAAATCCGTTAAATGGTGGTAAACCAGATATTGCAGCAGCTCCGACCATGAAGCTTATTGTTGTTATCGGCATTTTTCTTGCAAGACCGCCCATTTCATTGAGGTTCCTAGTTCCAGTGACATAAAAGAGTGCTCCTGCTGTCATCAGAAGCAAGCTCTTGTAAATAATGTGGTTAATTATATGGAAAACTCCTCCCGCCATTGCGTCCCTTCCAAATTCTGCGAGCTTAGATGGATCATGTAACACTGTTAATCCAACGCCCACACCCAAAAGCATGTAACCTGTCTGGGAGATAGCGTGATAGCTCATCAATCTCTTAACGTCTTTTTGCACGAGAGCCATTGTAACTCCAATGAACATTGTGAGCACTCCAAGGATGGACATTATCCAACCTACCCGAGCAAGATCTATTACTACGTTTGCAAAGAGCGTGAAACTGACTCTAAAGAGAGCGTAAAGGCTTGCATATGTTGCTACCAACAAGGGTGGGTTTATTCCAGCTGGCACTTCAGTATAAGCATCAGGTACCCAGTAATGCATTGGAACTGCACCGCACTTCATTGCAAATGACGTAAATAACAACCCAAGGGCTATCATGTCTACCATGTTAAAGGATACATTTTTTGCTATGTAAGCCAAATTTAAGTTTCCATACTGACCATAAAGTATGGCTACTGCAAATAGTACCATAAGAGAAGCTACAGCACTAACGATGAGATACTTTATTCCGGCCTCACTTGCTTCCCCACGGTAGTTTCTAAAGCCTACTAAGGCCGAACCCGCTATTCCTGCTATTTCTAAGAACACAAACAGGTTAAATAGATCTCCAGTGAGCACCATGCCCAAAATTCCAGTTTCTAAGAGCATCAGTAACGCATAGTATTTTTCTAATCCTGCCTCTTTTTCAACATGTGTATATGAATATATGGCCCCAATAAAGCTCATCAAAGTGGCAGAAATTGCCATGAAGGCTCCCATTGCATCTACTTCAAACATAATTCTTATCGGAACCGCGTAACCAGAAGGCAATACTATAGATGGCTTGTCTGCTCCAAAGACGTATACCATTATCCCATTAGTAACTACTTCCTTTGCCAGCAAGAGGGAGAGAATCACAGTACTACCAGTGATCAAGGCGGCCCACATCGAGACCCCTTTGTAATGCTTCTTGAAGAGTGGTGCTATAAACGCTCCGAAGAGTGGAACCGCCACCATTAAAGCAGGTAAGTGCTCAATCATCCCCTCAACCTCCTTACTCTTGTAATATCTAAGGTTCCATAGTGCTTGTAGATGTTAACTGCAAAGGCAAGCATCAACGCAGTTACTGCAACACCTATGACAATGCTCGTAAGAGTCAGTGCTTGGGGAGTCGGAAGAACCATTCTTCCCACAGCTTCCTGTGGTGCTTGAGTGTAGATTGGGACATATCCACCTTTGATGTATCCCACGGCTACAATGAACATGTTCACAGCGCCTTCTAAGATTTCGACTCCGATAACTACTTTTATGAGATTCCGCTTGAAGCCAATAGTGTAAAATCCTAACGCAAGTAGGATTGCAACTACAATAAATGGGAAGTTCACAAAGATGTTACCATTCATCTCTCTCCCTCCTTAGAATCAAGAAGAAGATTAGTATGATGCTTGTAAGACCAGCCAAGACTTTTGTTCCAACGAAGATGTTAAGGTATGAGAGGGTTCCTCCAGTATTCAAGTATCCAGGATTTATCCCCTCTGGTGTGGGGGCGCCAAAGAGAAATCCACTGTTTGCTATTGCATTTTTCAGGAAGGTATAGCCCATTAGTCCCAAGAGGCCAATGCCCAAAAATCCAAGTGCTCCAATGCTCTCCAGTTGAGTTAAGGGGGTTTTTTCAAAGAGTTCTTGGACTTTGTCTTTGCTGTTAGCTACGATCAACAACGCCAAACCACTTGCAAAAACTGCTCCTCCCTGAAAACCACCTCCTGGAGTTAAATGTCCATGGAGGATTATATATGCCCCAAATACAAGTATCAATGAAGCCAGAAATCTAGTAGTTGTCCTTATGATCGTGGTAGTCATTTTCCTCTCCCCCCATACTGCCTCAGTGCCATTAAAACTCCAGCTACTGCAGTAAATAGAACTGTGGCTTCGCCAAGAGTATCGAAACCTCTGTAGTCAAACACAACGCTTGTAACGACATTATTAGCTGACGCTTCTTCTTGAGCATGATCTATAAAGTATGCATCCATTTCCATATGAGGAGGTTCTCCAAAAGGCCTTATACTTATGGCCGCTGCAAATAGGAATAGCGTAAATGCCAAGAATGCAAAAAGTCCCAATGCTCTCCTCATTCTACCACCTCCTCATCGGTGGTGTTTCGTATAGCAAGAAGATACATCGCCGTTGTGAGTCCTGCTCCAACACCAGCCTCTGCTATTGCTACATCTGGTGCTTGTAGAATATAGAACTCCACAGAAAGAGCCAAGCTAAAAACAGCCATTGCAATTACTGCTGAGATTAAGTTCTTGAACCTAATTGCTGCTATTGAACTTCCAATTAAAGCTATGGCTATTAGAACTTGAATTGCCCAGAAAAATGTTTCAGGATTCATAGCCTCCCCTCCAATTCATCTATTACCGCACCATATGGTCGTATACCTGATTTTCTAGCAGCCCTACCCAACGCATGAGCTCCTACTGGATTTGTTAAGACCAAGAATATGACCACAAGTGCTGAATGGATTCCCATTGTAATCCATGCAGTATCATGACTAAGTCTCCAGTTGTAGATTGAATAAACGATCGCACTGAGTACTATGAAAATGGTCCCGAACGTGGTACACTTTGTAGAAGCGTGAATCCTTGTATAAACATCAGGAAATCTAAGGATTCCTACGCTCGCTAGCAGATTGAAACCTACTCCAATGGCAAGCAAGAGTAATAATAGCCACTCAATCATGCCACTCCCACCTTTTTCTTCACTAGATATCTGGCTATGTAAAGGGTCGCAATATAGCTTAACACAGCATAAACAAGAGCAACATCAATCATCACTGCCTGTTTGGTAATAATGCCATACAGAACCATTGCGCCAGCAGTTGTAGTTGTTAAGGCATCCAGAGCTACAGCCCTATCAGGTATTGTTGGCCCGATTAACATTCTTATCATGGTTAATGTAGCCGAAACGAGTAATAGTATCATTGCAGTCATAAATATACTCTCAGGCGTCATTCCGCAATCCCCCTTGCCCATTTTGGTAAATATCCACAAAGCTCCTCAGGAGTTGGTTTCTCTTTTCCGGGAGGCACATTAATCCAGTGAACGTAGAAATTACCTTCTTCGTCAATTTCAAGTGTAAATGTTCCTGGTGTTAGGGTTATTGAATTTGCTAGAAGCGTTCTGCTTTCATCTCTAGTCAAATTCGGAGAGATTTTGACAATTCCTGGCCTTATCTTACCTGTAATGACTCTATAAGCAACATCAAGGTTCGCTTTTGCCATGGCGTAGAAAAAGGGTCCTAGTGCATATATAATAAAAAGCACCCATCTTTTTGGATTAAAGAAGTAATCCAGTCTTTCATCCATTATATTTCTTGTAACATAGCCTATTATGGCCGCTATTATAATGCCCGCCACTAGTTCTTCTGGACTCCATAGTAAAATACTGCCCGAACCTGCAGTCAAAACAAGGTATACAATTAACGACCAAAGGAAAGATGTTGCAAAGGACATTTTCTCACCTCATCTTTAGGTTCTAAACCTTTTGGGAGCATATTTCAACCTAATTCCATTACTCGCTTAGCTAAATTCCATTAAATACGTTTCTTAAACGAAAGGTTAAAAACATGAAATTTGACAAACATAAAAGTAATAAAGCTTTACATAAAATAGAACATTGAGATACAAGAATATACTAAATTGTTCAATAATGCAAAAAATAATAATTTTGATCCTCAAAAATGTACAAACTCTAGAAGAATATATAAAAATAAATCATAATAATATAGAAAAAAGGTCACTCTTCGTATTCCTCTATGGCACCAAACTTACATACTGTAGCACACACACCGCATCCAACACACTTATTTGGATCGATTTTGTGAACTACCCTAGGTGCCCCTTCAATGGCATTTTGTGGACAATTTCTAGCACATAGAGTACAACCCTTACATTTTTCAGGGATTATTCGATATTTCTTTGTCTTTCCTCCCTGTTGAGCAATCATCTCCTCAATTTCCTCCTCTTTAAGCCATCTTAAGGCATCATCATATTTATTGTAGGTAGCCAATAGAAACTCATCACTCATCTCTAAGGCACTTACAGGACATACATCCACACATTGCTGACAGAAGACACATCTGCCCAACCAAAGTGTCACTTTCTTTATTTCTGGAACATATTCGAACACCCCTGCCGGACATACACTTATACACAACTTACATCCAATACATTTGTCCACGTGATACACTAACTTCCCCCTGAAACCTTCTGGGGTTGGTAAAGGCTCGCTTTTAGGGAAAGGATTTGTGGCTGGTTTTTTAAATAGGTTTCTTAGAACTACTGAAAGTGTTGGAGGAACTTTCATGCAATCACCCCCAAAATATCCATCGCTAGCAAAATTGCTCCAATAATGCTCGCAGGCAATATTCTACTCCAGAATAAGTTGACAGCCTGTGTAATCCTAAGCCTTCCTGTAACCGCTCTAAACACACTCATGCTAACAAAAAGAACTATGAAAACTTTTATTGTATGGAACACCAAGTCTACGAATATTGCCCCAATACCGCTCATTCCAAGATATCCGCTTAATCCCCAGGGGAAGAATATTGCCACCACTAAGCTAGCACTTGCGAATTCTTTTAATGCACTGCTTAATTTAAATAATGCGAGATGTCTACCACTATATTCTGCCATAGGCCCTTCAGCAACCTCTGTTTCTGCCTCAGGGATATTGAAGTAACCCACTTCAATCTCACTTGCAAGCCAAAAGATAAATACTATTAAAAGAATTAAGGTACCAACGATTGTTAATGGAGTCCCAATTTCCCATATATTGTACTGATATAGAGTCTCTAGACTAAAAGGTCTTTCTGCGCCAAGTTTAGCTAGACGCCACAATATTGCAAAAAGTCCAAGCATCATAGATACCTCTCTTGAAGCCAACATTATAATTTCCCTTTGAGCACCTATCTGGGCATAAGGAGAGCCTGAACTCACCCCTCCTATCACTCTTATGAAAGCTATTAATGCGAGTAAGTAAAGAAATACAAGCACATCTCCTTTTGTGGCAAAGAGTGGACCAAATCCAACAGGAGTATATGCCAAGAGGGAGATTGATGCTGCTAAGGCCAACACTGGAGCTATTTCGAATAACTTATTTGAATCCCTTGGAATTATAGCTTCTTTACTAACAAGCTTTAAGAAATCATAAAAGGGCTGGAGTAGAGGGGGACCCATTCTTCTCTGCATTCTAGCGACTAACTTCCTATCCAAGCCCTCCCATAGGAGAGAAACAAATGAAACATAAATATAAACTCCCACTAATCCAAGGGTTGCATATAAAATATTCATAGTCTTACACCCCCACATGTACTTCCAATTAGTTCAGGTTTCGCTTTTATGTTTGGGTTGATCTCTCTTGTTTTATCTATTGAAGCCTTAAGCAGGTCTCTTTCGGTCAATATTCTCTTGATACCAGTATTTGAATCTATTATAGCCACTCTATCTGTACAGCTTAAACACGGATCAATTGAGGCTATCGCCACCGGCACGTCTGCAAGTTGCTCTCCAACTAATGCCCTTGCAACTGCAAATAAGTTTGGAAAAGTGGGTTCCCTTGCCTTCCACTTTGCTGGGCCGTCTGTCCCAGGATTTGCTCTCACATAATGGATAGTCTCTCCTCTAGGAGCCTCATATCTCCCAATTCCCATACCATCTGCTTTTTTCAGCTTAACCAGTGCTACGTTGTCCTTTGGAAATGTTTTTATTTTTCCTTCAGGCATTTGGTCAAAAGCTCGCTCTATAATCTCCATACTTTGCCAAAGTTCACCAACTCTAACAACCATTCTGTCAAAAACATCTCCCTTTATTACCCCCGTGAACTCCTTTGGAGTTATGGGTTTAACTCCTAGATCAGGGTAAACACCAAGTTGTTCATTATATCTTATATCTTTCTTAATTCCACTCCCTCTTGCAGTTGGACCTTGGGCACTATATTCAATTGCAATTCTTTTTGGGATGACTCCTGCATCCCTTAAACGTGCCTCTACTGTGGGATCATAAAGAAAGATTTCTTCTATCTTTGGCATTATCTCCTCCCTATAGTACTTTATCATCTCAAGAATCGCCCTTTTATGCTTCTCTTCTATGTCCCTTCTAACACCACCAATTGTATTCATAGCATAGTTCACTCTGTTACCACCAATTGCCTCCAAGATATCCATCACTCTCTCCCTGGCAAGCCAACTCAAGTGAAGAACAGTATCATATCCAATTGCATGTCCAACTACTCCAAGGTTGAGCAGGTGAGAATGGATCCTCTCCAGCTCTCCTATGATTGCCCTAATGTATTCAGCCCTCTCAGGCACTTCTATACCTGCCATTTCCTCAACGGCTCTAGTATATGTGTGATTATGAGAAAATGAACATATTCCACAAATTCTTTCAACCAAATAAAGCAATTGAATGTAGTTTCTTCTCATAGCAATCCATTCAAGTCCCCTTAAATTATAACCTAACTTAACGTCAACGTTTATTATACGCTCTCCATCAAGGGTTATAATAAACTTCTCTGGCTCCTCTAATGCTGGATGAATTGGACCAATTGGAATTTTAACCCAATATTCAATTCTGCCATTCATTGTGACCCCTCCTTTTTGACTTTGTAAGGGTGTCCAGCATTTTTCACCATCTCTGGAGTTATGCCTGTTTCATCAAGTCTCAATGGATAAACCCCCTCTGGGAAGTCATCAGGAAGGAATAATCTTCTTGGATCAGGTATGCCTTCAAAGACTATTCCAAGAAACTCCTGATTCTCTCTTTCATATGGTACCGAGCTGGGAAATACATCCCCAAGAGAGGGTATCTTAGGGCTCTCCTTTGGACAGGTTGTTGTCACAGCTACTGATAGGCTTGGTTCCTCTTCACAGAAAAGCTCCAAGTGATATGTAGCACTTAGGTAGTCTCCTCTATCCTCACCAATTATTATTGAGAATTGGGCATGAGGGTCAATTTCTTGAAGACACTTCATGAGGCTTTTGAAATTCTCCCTATCAACCCCTATCCAAATTCTTTTCCGAGGGTAGGGTGTTTTAGTCTGTGAGATATGAGTTTCAACCTCAAATCTCTCTTTAATTTTTTTGATTAATTCTTCCGGGGTCATTCTTTCTCACCTTCTATCTTTTTTAGAAGCTTTTCCAAGCCCAAAACTACACCATAAAGAACTGCCTCAGGTCTTGGGGGGCATCCTGGAATAAACACATCTACTGGAATATGCTTATCAAGTGGCGCATTCGTGAAAGGACTCTCAAAAAATACACTCCCTCCCGTCGGACAAGCACCAATAGCAATAACAACTTTTGGGTCTGGAGTTTGTTCATAGATCAACTTAACTCTTTCAAGACTCTGATCAGTAATCGGCCCAGTTACAAGTAAAATGTCTGCATGTCTCGGTGTCCCTACTAGTTTAACACCAAACCTCTCCGCATCATAACGAGGAGTCAATGCAGCAATTATCTCAATATCACATCCGTTACATGAACCACTATTAACATGAAAGACCCAAGGTGATCTTCCAAGATATTTACAAAGTTTTGAGATCTTCTTTTCAAGCATTTCTCTCTCACTCATCATTTCACCCCCAAATAACCATGAGACCAAGCAGTATCGCTACAGTAATTAGTAAATAACTAACATAATCAGTGAGCAAACCAGTGTGTTCCCTTCTAAAAGTCAAAAACATTCTGTTTATTCCCCTAACTAGTCCCCACATAACATGTCTCCCTGTAAAATATCCTCTAAAATGTTCAAATTGAGGGATAACCTTATCCTGGTCTTCTCCACTTATAAAGATCTTAGTACCATCTCCTGCCTTTCTAGTCCCAGCACTTACATTCTCAGCCCATTTCATGAGCAAATAACTAATCAGCAGACCAATAACAAAGGCATAAATAAAGTAAAGGGCATCCCAATAACCAAACATCTCACACCCCTCCCACGAACTTAACAAGTGCCATTATGTATTCCCCTTTGAGCTGCTCAAGCATTTTTGCCACTGGTAACATGACTTTCTCATTTATTTGCCAAGGCAAGAGACCCATTAAAATTATAACCAGCATTAAGAGTAGCATTGGAATAAGCATTGTTTTTCCTGGCTCTCTAGCAGTTTTCACTCGTTCACTCTCAATTCCTAAAAAGGTGAATAATACCCTTGTATAAGCTGCTAATGAAAACACAGTGCCAATCACTGCAATCACGGCCAAAATTGGATTATACATTGCAGAGCTTTCATAGATAAGCCACTTGCTTGCAAAACCATTTAGTGGAGGGAGCCCTATTATTGCTGCAGCACCTATTAAAAAGGAGAGAGTAGTAAATGGCATTCGTCTTGCTAATCCACTAAGTTCGTTCAGATTTTTTGTTCCAACTTGATGAATTACTGCACCAGCCACAAAAAAGAGGAGTGCCTTTATGACTGCGTGATTAACTATATGATAAACGGCGCCTGTTAAAGCTATTTCCCCAGCCTTCTCTCCGTACGCAACTACTCCAATTCCAATTCCAAGAAGAATATACCCAATTTGACCGACACTTGAGAAAGCAAAAAGCCTTTTCATATCTGTTTGAATAACTGCCATTGCATTTCCAACAATTAACGTTAAGCAACCAAAAAATATTATTGCCCACCCTAGTGTATTCACGCCAATAGAAGGTGCACCAAAGACCTTGAGATATTCATGCAACCCCGGATTAAAGATTCCGAATATTATTCTAGCTATAGCATAAACACCGCCCACTTTAATAACAAGGCCAGAGAGCATTGCTGAAATAGAGCTTGGAGCTGCTGGATGAGCATCAGAAAGCCACATATGGACTGGAACTGCACCACTCTTAAATAATAGTCCACCAATAAGAAAGGCAAGGGCAACCCTACTTACGAGAGTCGGATTTTCTGCTATTTTTACTGCTAGATATGCCATTGTAAGTGTACCATACTGCCCATATAGGAGTGCAATTCCCAACAAGATAAAGGAGCTTGCAAGAGATCCTACAAACATGTATTTAATTCCCGCTTCGATTCCTTCCCAAGTGTCATTTCTGAATGCAACCAACACATAGCTTGCTATACTCATTATTTCGATGAAAACATAGAAGTTGAAAATGTCCCCAGTGATTACTATACCCAGCATTCCGAGTTCTAAAACGAGTACTAAAGTGTAGTATTTATCTAACCCACTATCCTCTTTCATGTATCCTAAAGAGTATACTATCGCTAGAAAACTTACAAAAGCCACTGTTAATGCAAGTAAGGCTCCAAACAGATCAACTTCCCATATTATCCTAATTGGGAACTTAACTCCCTCCCCAATTGGACTCACATCGCCCAACGTATAGAGAAGTATCTCGTTGCTTCTCCAAATACTGTAAAATATCCTTGCAGCAATTGCAAATGTAAACCCACTGATAATTACTGCCCAGTATTCTCTCACTTTTCTTCCTAACAAACCAAGTATTGGCATAGAGAATGCCCCAAATAACGGAGTTATTATAAGCCATGGAAGGGCATTCATCCTCTCAACCTCCTTAGTTTGCTCACATCAAGAGTTCTGTAGTGCTTATATGCATTAATTGTCAAAGCCATTGCAAGAGAAAGAACACAAACTCCAATAACAATGCTGGTAAGCACCAAAGCTTGGGGAATCGGTCCTACCATTGGGACCCCTTCTAATGTTTCATATCCGGTATATATTGGGGCTGTCGGCAAAATACCATTCTCTAAGCGATAACCTAGACTTATAAGCAATAAATGAATCCCTGCATCAACTAAATTTAACGCCAGAATTAGCTTAATGAGATTCCTCTTGTACAAAAATGCATAGATCCCCATAAATATCATCAGGAATGCAGTTACAAATTGTAAGGGTATCACTTTTTCCACCTCCTGAACAATGCAATTGCGAATAACGCACTAACTAACCCTGTGTATACTTTTAAACCCACAGCTAAGTTCATTATGGGCAAATATCCTGCCGAAAGAAGGCTTCCAGGTTCTCCATTGAAAATCGGTCCTTCATGCCACAGGGTGTTATAAAAGAACACGACGCCAAAACCAAGCATGCCCATTGCTAGAAATACCAATCCACCGATACCTTCCAGAGTAGAGTATAACGTCTTGTTAATCCTGTTTTTTGTCTCGCTAAGACCAAAAGCTATTAAGAAAAGAACCCCTGCACCCGCTACAGTAGCACCACCTTGGAATCCACCTCCAGGTGTGAGGTGCCCATGAGCAATTACATAAGCACCAAATATTCCAATAAGAGGTATAGTAACTCTCGCCATTGTTTTAACTATAAGACCCATGTCATTATTTTGGCTGTTCATTCCTCTTCCCTCCATTTTCTAAGTAAGGCAATTGCACCTGCTATGGAAGTAAACAATACTGTCGCTTCCCCTAGTGTGTCGTAACCTCTATAGTCAAACACGATGTCGGTGACGATATTTGTACCCCCTACCTCTTCCACACCATGGTCTATGTAGTATTGATCCGTATAGCGGTATTTTTGCCATTCTTCGCCCCCTAAACCAAACTGTAAACCATAGTTCGGATTAGCAACTACTAAGAGAACTCCCAACATGAAAAGTAATGACAATGCCCCAAAAGTCGTTTTCATGGCGCCTCACGCTCCCATCTCTCGGTTTTTGATATTCCATAAACAACTATTGCAGTAACAATGCCTGCTCCCACTGCAGCCTCCGCTATCGCCACATCAGGAGCATGAAGCATGTAAAATTCCAAACTAAGAAGAAGACTCATAGCAGTTGATGCTAAAGCTGCTGAGAGCAGATCCCTAGTAGTTATCATCCAATATGAAGAAATCAATATGCTAATTAACAGAATCACTTGTATCGCCATATCAACATTAACTACATTCATTGGATCTCACCTCGGAGTTTTGTCTCATATGCATCAATGACAGCTTTTGCAGGTTTGTAACCACTAAGATGGGCTGCTTTTGCTATCGCGTGAGCCCCTGTAGGATTGGTTAACATCAGTGCTATTAGTGCCACTAAGCTGTGAAGAGCCATCTGAAGATACTTTGGATTGTTTGTCTCCTTTATCTGCCAGATAGAATGTACAACAACTGCAAAAACAGCAAATATTGTTCCAAATGTGGTGCACTTTGTTGCTCCATGAAGTCTAGTATATACGTCTGGAAACCTATGAAGAGAGAAACTTCCTAATATGTTAAATATAATACTTACAGCGAGGAGAGCATAAACTATGAAATCGATCACTCTAATCCCCCCTGTAGATATTTGGCAACCACTAATGTACCAATATAGCTGAGAAGAGCATACACTATTGCGATATCAATGTAAATTACCCTATCATAAGCGGCCCCCAACAGGATCATTCCTGCAACTATTAGAGTATTTAGTGTATCAACCCCCACAACTCTATCAGGAACACTTGGACCTAACATCACACGAACCAAAGTTATGACTCCTGCAAGAATCACTCCTAGTATCCCATAGAAAAACCCGATGAAAATCATTTCCCTAACCTCCTTGCCCATTTTTCAAATGAACCTGCAACGAGCTCTGAACTCTCTGGTTCCTCTTCTGTTACGTGTATCCAATGAACATAAAGGGCATTTTCCTCAGGACAAGCATCTATTGTTAAAGTACCCGGAGTCAATGTAATAGAATTGCTCAAAATGGTATACTGAGCTTTATTTTCCAAATCAACAGGGACCTTAACAATTCCTGGTTTTATTTTACCCGTGATAACTCTATAAGCTACATCCAAATTGGCTTTCACCATGCCCCAGAATAAAGGGCCTATTGCATATACTAAGAAGCCTACTACCTTAATAGGGTTTAAGAACCTCTTTGCTCTTTCTCCTATGATATTCCTAGTAGAAAATCCAATTACGAACGCAAAAATAATGCCCGCTATAATTTCTTCTGTACTCCAGAGCATGCCTTTGCTACCTGCCGTAAGTACAAGCCAGAGCACAAACGACCATATGAATGCAACAATGAAACTCATTTTTCCCACCTCAACTTTTGGTTTACATCCCAGTCCTCACCTATTTTTCCATTTATCGATATTAAATTCAATTGTTTCTTTTAAAAGGGTTTTGTAAAGGGCTAAATTAACAACAAAGGTATATAAGATCTTGTTTCCAACCAAAAGTTATGTAAAAACCCGTTTTTTGATGGCAGATTAGAATGAACAATGTACTAAAATACGCGATGCACAACTTTTATTAGCACTAATGTTTACCTCCATGTGAAGTTAAAATAAAAATGCAAAAGTTTATAAACTCCAGAAAGAAGTAAGTTTGGCGCTCTTTTAAGGGGCGTTAAGAATTTGAAAGGAGATTGTTGGAAATGTATGGAGATAGATTTGGTGGAAGGAGATTTGAAGCCCCAGTGAAGGTTGGGGAAAGATATAAAGTGAAGATAGAGAGTATAGGTCAAGGTGGAGACGGCATAGCTAGGATTAAGGGATTTGTAGTATTCGTCCCAAACACAAAAGTTGGGGATGAAGTTGAGATTGTCATTAACAGTGTAAAAAGAAAATTTGCCTTCGCTGAGGTTATTTGATAACGCTCAAGATTTTTTGATTACTCAGAGATCCGAAGTTTGATTTCTTTTCTTAACTTTTTACATTATTTCTTTTAAAAGCCTCGCCCTTCACAGCAGGGAGAAGGTCAGTGTCTACTACGAAAGGTTTATTTATTACAAATCCAGTTAGTTTTATTAGTGGCAGCTATGGAGTATTATCAAGCAGTTTTTATTGGAATACTTCAAGGGATTACAGAATGGCTACCAATAAGCAGCTCGGGCCAGGTTATGCTCTCACTTATTAATTTCATAAGGATTTCTCCAGAAGACGCATACTCATATTCACTTATTCTGCATTTGGGAACACTAATGGCATTGCTTTTTAAATTTAGATATGATCTAGGTAAAATTATGTTCAAACTCCTTCTTTTTAGGTGGGAGGAGGAAGAAAAGTTTCTATTCTATTCCACATTATTCACCGGACTGATAGGTCTTCCATTATACAAAGGATTTAAATCCATTGTCTCGTCGTTTAACCCAGAAGCTGTAAATGGTATAATTGGTATAGCATTGATTCTCACGGGGATAATGTTAAAGAAAAGCCAAGAAGCGCCTTTAGAGAGACTTGAAAAAGGTCTCAAGAAAGAAAAAGATGAAGTCACAATAGTAGACGCAATAATAGCAGGAATAGCCCAAGGAGTAGCAGTTATTCCTGGTATATCAAGATCAGGGATGACGATAGGAAGTTTGTTACTTTTAGGTATAAAGCAAGAAAAAGCTGTTAGATTAAGCTTTTTAATGGCAGCCCCAGCTATAATTGGAGCCCTATTTCTAGAATTACCCGAAGCCTCAAGAACATCTGAACCTCTTTCTTTACCTTTAGCCTCCATACTTAGTGCATTCATTGTAAGTCTGCTCATGCTCGAGCTTATGATGAAACTCGCCAAGCGTCTTAATTTCTCAAGATTCTGCATCTTCTTTGGATTTATAGCTCTAATAGCTTCTTTAGTGGGGGTGTTAACTTGAAGGGTGTGATACTTGCTGCTGGAAAAGGAGAAAGGTTAAGACCTCTTACAGATGACAGACCCAAGGTAATGCTCAAAGTTGCTAATAAGCCAATAATAGAACATGTATTGGAAAACATTTATCCATTTGTAGATGAATTTATAGTGGTTGTGAGATACCATAAAGAGAAGTTAATGGAGCATCTTGGAGACGAATACGGAGGGAAACCTATAACTTACGTTGAACAAGTACAGGGAGAAGGAACCGCGAAGGCAATATACTCTGCAATTAAATATACAGAAAATGAAGAGTTTTTAACTGTTAATGGAGACATATACTTTGAGAGAGAAGGCATAAAAACGCTTCTCCAAGCATTTAGAAAACACAATGCTGATGCTGCTTTATTGGTAAAAGAATTTAAAGACTTGAGCCATTTTGGAATGGTAGAAATTGAAAACGAATCTGTAAAAGCAATAAAAGAAAAACCCGGCGCTATAAGTGGATATGCAAATTTAGGGATTTATTTCTTCAAGCCAGAAATTTTTGAATTCATCGAAAAAACCGGTGAAAGTGAACGTGGAGAATATGAAATTACAGACACAATAAACCTCATGATTAAGGAAAACAGGAAAGTTACTTATGCAGTTTATGAGGGGTACTGGAATGATATTGGTAGACCATGGAACCTTCTTGAGCTGAACGAATACCTCCTCAAAAACCATCTTAAACATAATATAAAAGGCATTGTAGAGGAAGGAGCTACTATCATCCCACCTGTAGAAATCGGAGAAGGAACTGTTGTACGAAGCGGAGCTTACATTATAGGACCAGTGAAAATTGGGAAAAACTCAAAAATAGGCCCCAATTGCTTTATCCGTCCCTATACCAGTATAGGAAACAAATGTCATGTTGGAAATGCAGTCGAAATCAAAAACTCAATAATAATGGATCACAGCAACGCTCCTCATCTGAATTACGTGGGTGACTCCATAATTGGAGAAAACACAAATCTTGGAGCTGGAACAATTACCGCCAACTTACGACATGACAATAAAAATATAAAGGTCGAAATAAAAGGTAAACTTGAAGATAGTGGTAGAAGAAAGCTTGGGGCAATAATAGGCCATAACGTGAAAACTGGAATTAATGTCACTATATACCCTGGCAGAAAGATAGGAAGCAACTCGTTTGTTGGCCCGGGATTAATAGTTGATAAAAATATTCCTCCAAATGTGCTGGTTGTAGCTAAACAGGAGAAAGAAATAATTACCTGGTGAAAAGGGATGGATTTCATCCCCTATATTAACTTTATTTCAAGATGGTTGTTGTTCCTAGCCGTAACATATAAAGCATTGAAAAGTAAAGAAAAAAGATGGGGGTTAATAGCCACGGCTCTTTTTATAAACGCTCTCGATATAGAGAGCTATATCTTAGAGCCTTTAGGGGTCGGTATAAAACCAGGGGCATATGAAATAACTTCCCAGCTCCCAGGTTTTCTAATGGCCACGTTTTTAGTATGGGGAGGAATACAACTCAAAAAGGAAAGAAGTGAATTTAAGGATGTTGCATATTTAGGATTTTTTGCCGTTGCTGCATACATATGGATCTTTCTATCAGCTACAGACTTTTTTGACAGGTTTTCACACTCATTTACAATAAAACTCTCATTTCCATACCTCGCCTTTGGGTTTTCATTGATCTACATTGGATACATACTAAGAAGTTACGTAGTGGCAAAAAAGAGTCTTGAGGAGCTATTTCCTTGGGGACTGGCCCTTTTAGGAGCAATAAACCTAACCTATCCAGTCACCCGAAATATTGAATGGCTTGTCCCCATAGCATTCCTACTTGCAGCCATTTTCAGATTTATAGCTGCTGTTGGAGCTCTGAAATTTGCTATATTTCCTGCAAAAATGGCTGTATTTGAAAGACCACAAAAAGAACATCCAACGGAGATTAAGGGGATTTTTCTATTTAATAGCAAAAAAGAACTCAAGAGAAACCTCCCAACCTTCTTCAGTGAGAATGTAATAATGATAACAAGGAATCCACCAAAAATAGATGACTTAGATAATGTGCTAGTTTATTGGCTCACTAAGATAGAAAGTGATACTATCAAACAAGATGGGAAGATTTACCCCATCTCTCCTGCAAAAATAGATATCTTGATAGACCTTTTAACTAGAAACCTTGAAAGCGGCTACAATGCCATTTATGTAGATGGATTCGAATATTTAGTGGTGGAAAATGGATTCGAAAGTGCAGCAAAATTTTTATTCGGGCTTAGAGACAGGGTGATGAGTAATGACAAAGCTCTAGCTGTTGTTTTAGACCCAAGAACACTAGATGATAGACAAATGGCACTTCTTGAAAGAGAACTTCGACTTCAATAGATAAAAGGTAGAGAAAAGTTCAGAATCCGAGATACTCTATAAATCTCCTAGTATGTTTTACATCTCTTTGGAGTTCGATTTTTTGAAGTATTTGTCTTTCTATTGCCCTAAGAGCATCATGCACAGCTTGTATAGCACCCCATGTCTCTCCTGTAGCAATATATTGTCCTTTATCTGTTACTATTCTCATCCTAGCTTGGTATAGATGCACTCCACGAAGCTTTTCTGGGAACCGTCTAATGTTCAAATAGATTATTCCCTCATTGCCTAGTACTTCTTCGTACCTATCGACAAACCTTCTCATATCAGCTACTATCCTTTCCCTAGTGAAATCACTCAGATAGTGAGCATCTCCTCCAAGTTGTAAATAGAACTTAGTCTTTTTCTCCACCATTCTTGAGATTGGAAGTAATAGATCCTTTACAGTTAACACTCCCTTAACAACATTCTCCCTATCCACAATTACAAGACCATCTATGTCATACTCTCTCATTAATTCAACTGCCTCTTTGACTGATGCTTCAGGGTCTATTGTAATCACTCCCTTAACCATGATGTCTCTGAGCTGCATTGAAAACGGAGGTATTTTCTCCCCTGCCACCTCTCCGAATTGGGCCTTGAACCTCGGCTTTATGAACCGAATTATTAGATCATGCAATGTTACGAGCCCTTCGAGTTTTCCTTCTTCAGTAACAATGGGTATTCTTGAAATTGCATAGTCCCTCATAGTTGCAAGAGCCTTTGCTACCGTGTCTCCGGGACCAAGAGTAACCACGTCCTTCGTCATAAATTCCTCGACTTTTCTTTTTCCAAACTCTTCTTTAACAATTCTTTCAAGAAGGGTTATATCGCTTATTACACCAATAATTGAATTTTTATCCTTCCCAACGGGAAGTGAACGTAAGTCAACCTCAATCATGAGTTTGGCTGTAACACTTAAGTCTTCTTCAAGCTTTACAACTGGTGCAGTCTTATATACATCCTTAACTTTGGCTTTTATTGGATCCCACTTCAAATGGGACCGAATTATCAAATCTTGAGTCAATACTCCTTTGTACATTTTTCCATCAAAAACAACAATTAAATCGGGGTCTTCTTTTTCAAAAATTCCAATGGCCTCAGAAAGAGGGGAGTTTATGTCGATTTTTGCAAATTTTTCTGTCATAACTTCCTGCACAGAAATCCCGACCATTCTTGACACCTCCTTCAATGTTATATTAGTTTTTATTCCATTTAAACCTTTCCAAGAGAAGGTTTATTTAAAAGAGGGAAATAAAATTTTTAGCCGACCGTTAATCTCAATTTAGCTTAAATGGATAGTTTTTCCTAAAAACCAGATAAACTCCAAATAAGGCACCAAGTGTGTTTACTAGAACATCCCTAACTTTATTTCCAATGCTCTCATGTATAAAAGAAATCTCACTTTCACTGAGTTTTTCAGCTACTTCCCATCCAATACTGAGCATGAATAGGATAACAAAAGAATATACGAGCAATTTTTTCTTATTAAGTCCTATATATCCGTTCCTAGTAAGATTAACTAAAATCTCAGTCACCAACAACCAAACCACTAATCCCCAAAAAAGTGGCTTATCATGTCAGCATTTCTCCATTCTTTGTGAAAAAGATCAATAGTAGTGAAAGGCACATTCACAAGAGAAACATGAATAGCTATGAATATTCCTAAAACCGCCATACTTTCCACATTATAGATAGGACTTAATATCAGGGCAATTTTTGAGGGAGGATTCTTAAGATATTTTTCAACAAGGTCAGGAATATAAAGCCCGATTAGTGCTACAGTAGTGCGATAAATATGATCAATTCTCCAATAAACAAGGGCAGTTACCAACCCAAGAAAAACTATGAACCTACTTACATTTAGCACTGTTTTTGGCTCTATATACACCACCTAAAAAAGTAGGAGTTTATCTAATTTAATGATTTTGGTGACCTAGGCCGCCCTAAAGGACGGATTTTTCGGAAGATAAAATTAAAAAATCAATTGATGGCAGCTTGCACAGCCAAATCTGCCCTCACTATCCCATATCCATAGTAAGGATCCCAACCAAGCAGTCCATGATCTTCTGCAGTTGTGTGGAGAATTTCTCTAAGTGCTTCAACCGAAAGAACTGTTCCATACTTGTTATAGCGAGCTGCTTGAACAAGTGCAACTACTCCACTCACATGGGGTGTTGCCATTGAAGTTCCACTCAGTGTTGTGTAACTATCATCTGGATATGTGCTTAATATATCAACACCAGGAGCGCTGACCTCTACTCCTCTATTACTCCACCAAGGCACCTGATCATTAACGTCAGTCGCACCAACAGCTATAACTTCAGGATATGCCGCTGGATAACTCGGACTTGAGGCACCATCGTTACCACTTGCCGCAACTATAATCACTCCCCAACTGTATGCCCAATTTATTGCATCATGGAAGGATTCGACATCACTTGACCCCCTAAGACTCATGCTTATTACTTCAGCCGCATCATCATCATCTGGGTCTCCAACTATTATTCCATCCCCGTCACTATCAAGTACACCATCGGGCCCTAATAAGGCCTGTTCAATCCCAAGAATTATATCACTGTATGAACCACTCCCACTTGGACCAAGAACTCTGATAGCGTATATCTCTACACTTGGAGCGACGCCAACAACACCTATCTCATTGTTTAAAGCCGCCACTGTGCCAGCTACATGTGTACCATGTCCATTCTGATCCCTGTAATCCTTAGGTTTTGTTGATACTTTTCCCCTAAGTACGCTAACCCCCCATGCTAAATTGGGAGCTAAATCTGGATGGTCATAGTCTATGCCCGTATCAAGTATTGCTACTTCGATCACTCCCCCACTTGCGCCATCACTTATACTCCATGCGTCTAGAGCTTTAACACGAGAAATGCCCCATGGAATTTCCTGAGGAGGTTGGGGAGGCTTTGGTTTACCAACTCCAGGAGGTTTCCCCTTTAATATATGAACTTCTGCATCATACTCTACCCTAATCACACCCTTAACATTCTTTACTCTCTCTAGTGCCCTAGAAGGAATGTCAACTACAACAATTGGAAAAATTCTTCCTTTTGCAACAACATTTCCACCCAACGCAAATATAAAACTCTCATTGAATTCTCTGTCTACTGTTACTATCACACGAACCTTTTCAACAGGAGCTCCCCATACTACACCTCCCATAGCTCCAAACATTACAAAAACCAAAAATAGAACAAAAATCTTATAAAATTTCATGACTTTTCACCCCTTTTGTAATGCTTTGCATTATAATTATTTAACAGTTTGGGTAGTATAACTTGTATAATATCTCGAACTTTTGGTTGCAAAGAAGAAGTTTAAAAAAGACTTTTATATGGTGGCATCTTGTGATAATTTAGTGTTACGAAGTATCGAAGGGAGGTGGAATCTGTGCACATACCAGATGGGCTGCTAAGCTTTCCTGTGATAGTAATTACATACGCCATAACCATAGCCTGTGTGGGCTACTCCTTAAGAAGACTGAAGGACTATCCTGAAGATAAAATTCCACTCTTAGGTTTATTCGCAGCTGGAATATTTGCTGCACAAATGGTAAACTTTCCCATAATAGGCGGAGTAAGTGGGCATTTACTTGGAGCAGTACTAGTAGCGGTACTCTTAGGACCTTATGCAGCAGTTGTTGTAATGACAGCTGTGTTGTTAATTCAAACTTTGCTTTTCGGAGATGGAGGGATTACTGCAATTGGAGCTAACATACTAAATATGGGAATATTAGGAGCATTTGTAGGTTATTGGGTTTATTCAAAACTTAAAAGCACCAACAAAACTCTTGCAATAGGCTTAGCCTCTTGGTTAGCAGTTGTTTTAGGAGCATTATTAACTTCAGTAGAAATAGGAATAAGTCACAGTCTACCATTTGGAAAACTCTTAACTCTAATGATAGGATATCACGCAATAATCGGAATTGGAGAAGCACTCATCACTCTTTCCGTGGTTCAAGCCTTAAGAGCTAAGCTTCCAGAAATAGGAGGTGTTCCAGCATGAGGCTTGTAATAAAAGGGTTACTAATAGTATTGATACTCTTAGCACTTATCCTTCCACTTGCTTCTGATAATCCCGATGGTCTTGAAGCTACTATGGAAAAATTGGGTCTAGAAGAATCTCCCATTTACAGTGCTCCTTTAGACTATGGTGAGACTTGGGGACAGGGGTTAATAATGGGCACATTTGGGATAATACTCGTGTTTGGAGCGGCATATGGAATTGCAAAAGTAGTAAAAGGTGTTTAACTTGTATCTTATTTTTCTTTTTGTGTATGCCATGCTCATTGCTACAAGACAAAGCATGACCGAGTTAGTATATTTCCTTCCACTGTTGGGCCTTCTTATAGCGCTCCTCAAACCTAAAAGACATATCTTTAAGCATTTAGGATTCCTTTTAGGATTTGAAGGTTGTTTGTTCCTCTTAGCACTGTTTATTCCCGGAAAAGCATTTATCACAACCCCTTTGGGAAATATTACATATGAAGGCATGCATAGATTTCTCTTTCTTGTAGGAAAAGCTTTCCTTTCAGCGTCTGCGGTTATCATAGTGTCAAACTCCCTTGGATTCTCATATCTCTTGGGAGAGATGGAAACACTTCGTTTTCCCCGAATACTGGTGTTAACTCTTGCATTTACCTATCGCTATTTAGAACTCTTTAAGGAAGAAGCCACTAGAATGAAGAGAGCACTTGATTCACGAGCAATAGGAATTAAAAAGAGGGAATACTATAAAAAACTAGGAGCTCTTATAGGGGAGATATTCGTGAGGGCATACATCAGAAGTATAAAAATCTACTGGGCAATGCTCTCAAGAGGATTTGGGGAGTTCCCTAAAGTCGAGAAACGAATAAAACCAGAAGCTTTAATACTATCTGTCATTGCTCTAGGGGTGATGTTGCTTTGATAGAGATCATAGATCTCCACTTTTCATATGACAGTAGAAAAGTGTTAGATGGCATCTCATTGCAAATAAATAGGGGTGAAGTGTTTGGTATCTTAGGACCCAATGGAGCTGGAAAATCTACCTTAATACTCCATCTGAATGGGATCTTAAAACCTAAAAAAGGTAAAGTGCTCGTAAAGGGCATAGATGCCAGTAAAAGACCCCAAGAGGTAAGAAAGTTCGTAGGAATTATATTCCAAGACCCCAATGACCAACTATTTTCCCCCAAAGTGTTTGATGATGTCTTATTTGGGCCATATAACCTAGGACTACGAGGAAAAGAACTTGAAGAAAGAGCTATAGAAGCTCTAATGACAGTCGGAATGTTGGATTACATAAATCGAGAAACCAAGGAATTAAGCTTTGGAGAGAAAAAAAGAGTCGCAATAGCCACTGTATTAGCAATGGATCCTGAGATTATTGTTTTCGACGAACCGTTTGCAAACTTAGATTTCAAAGGAAAGAAAATGTTAAGAGACCTCATTCTAAAGTTCAGAGGAGAAAAAACCATAATTCTCTCTTCTCATGAAGCAGAATACCTTACACTCTGCGACAGAATAGCCCTTTTAGACAAAGGGAAGATAGTAACCGTTGGGACTCCAGAAGAAGTTTTTAGCAACATTGACATCCTAAGGGCCCACAACTTAGATATTCCCCCTCTAATCGAGCTTTTCTTAGAGTTAGGATTAGGAATACCCAAAGGAGTAGAAGAAGCTAAAAACATTCTCAAAAAACTCTTATAGAAACTTTAATATTTCCACAATCCTTATAATGTATCACCCTCAATGAGTAATAGCAACCTTGTAGGTAAGAAGAGGGTGAAAAATATGGAGAGCGTTATCAATCAAATTAAATCCAAACTCCCAGAGAATCTTGAAGGGCTTTTAGAACTTGCGTACAACTATTGGTGGAGCTGGAACAGACGTGCTACAAAAATGTGGGAAAAAATAAACCCAGAACACTGGAAAGAGCATAAAAACCCTGTCAAACTTCTCCTTGACACCCCTGAAGAAAGACTAAATGAGCTCTCCAAAGATGATGACTTTATGAACCTATACGAGCTTGTTATTGATCAATTCAGACATTATATGAATCCGGAGAGTACTTGGTGCTCAACAAATTACCCCAAATGGGAAGAGCCAATAATATATCTCTGTATGGAATACGGTATAAGCAAAAGTCTTCCCATTTATTCAGGTGGACTTGGAATACTAGCTGGAGATCACGTGAAAACGGCCAGTGACCTCGGACTTCCTTTTATTGCTGTTGGCCTTCTTTACAAACATGGTTATTTTAAACAAGAAATAGATAAAGAAGGGAATCAAATAGAAGTTTTTCCTGAATACGATCCCAAAGAGATGCCGATTATCCCAATAACAAATGAAGAAGGACAACCTCTTCTTATAGAGGTGCCAATTGAAGACAGAATAGTTTATGCAAGAGCATTCGAAGTTAATGTAGGAAGAGTAAAACTCTATCTTCTGGATACTGATGTTTCTGAGAACTCGAATGATGATAGAGCAATATGTGATTATCTTTACAACGCTGAAATTGACAAGAGAATAAAACAGGAAATCCTCCTTGGAATCGGTGGAATGAGGCTTTTACAAGCATTAGGGATTAAGCCTGCAGTAATTCACCTTAATGAGGGGCATCCATCATTCGCAAACTTCCAAAGAATAGCCTGGTACATGGAAGAAGGCCTAAGCTTTTTGGAGGCCTTGACTCTGACCAGAAGCACAACAATATTCACAACTCATACTCCCGTCCCAGCAGGCCACGATAGATTTCCAATAAAGGAAGTAGAAAAGAGACTTTCCAAGTTCTTTGAACAGTTGCCTAAAGAAGATTTCCTTAATCTAGGCCGTGAAGGAGACCAGTTCAACATGACTCTTTTATCAATAAGAACGTCAAGTTACGTAAACGCCGTCAGTAAACTTCACACAAAAGTTACTAAAGAGATGTGGAAAGATCTTTGGAAAGGTGTCCCCCTTGATGAGATACCAGTAAAAGGCATCACAAATGGTGTCCACACAAAGACATGGCTTCATAATGAAATAAAAAAGCTTATTGATCGTTACATTGGTAGAGTGTGGAGAGACTATGCAGAACTTGAAGGCCTGTGGTATGCCATAGAAAGTATTCCCGATGAAGAACTATGGGAAGCCCATATAAGAGCCAAAAAAGAGTTCATAGAGCTTATCAAGAGAAAAATAAAAGAACGGAATAAACGTCTAGGAATCGATGAACCCATCCCAGATATAGATGAAAATGCTCTTATAATCGGTTTTGCAAGGCGTTTTGCGACTTATAAACGAGCAACTTTAATTTTGAGTGACTTAGAACGACTTAAAAAGATATTAAATGATCCAGAGAAACCCGTGTACATAATTTTTGGAGGAAAGGCTCATCCAATGGATAAAGCAGGTAAAGAATTTCTAAAGAGAGTTTACGAGATCTCACAAATGCCCGAATTCAAAAACAAGATAATAATCTTCGAAAACTATGATATGGGATCTGCTAGAGCAATGGTAGCAGGAGTTGATGTATGGTTAAACAATCCAAGAAGACCTCTAGAAGCCAGTGGGACAAGTGGTATGAAGGCTGGTCTCAATGGAGTATTGAATTTAAGCATTTATGATGGATGGTGGGTAGAAGGATACAATGGCAAAAACGGTTGGGTTATAGGAGAAGAAAGTGTTGAAGCAGAGAGTGAAGCAGATGATATAAGAGACGCAGAAAGTCTTTATGAGCTCCTTGAAAATGAGGTAATTCCCACATATTATGGAAATAGAACTCGTTGGATATATATGATGAAGGAAAGCATAAAGAGCATTGCCCCCAAGTTCAGTACACACAGAATGTTAAAGGAATACATGAACAACTTCTACTCAAAGGCACTAGCAAATTACATTCTCCTCCATAGAGACAACTTTAAAGCAACTAGAGAGATAGCAAGCTGGAAAGCAAAAATCTTCAGCTCATGGGAGAACGTTAGTATAGAAAAGGTTATAACTCATGATGCTACTGGTGTTGAAGTTGTAGTCGACCTAAATGGTCTTAATCCAGAAGACGTAAAAGTGGAGATCTATTATGGAGTCAAAGCAGAAGGTTATGCAATAGAGAAAGCATATGTGATAGAACTCAAACATCCACAAAATCTTGGAGGTACAAAATGGCTCTATCGCTACGAAGGGAATGCCCTCAGAAATTTGGGCCATCCATGCTGGCACTATGCAGTGAGAATATACCCCTCACATGACAAATTGCCCCACAAGTTTTTGCTTGGTCTTGTTAAATGGAAAGGCTTTTTTGAATTCTAATTCTTTAATTCATTTTTGGAAAACGTTATAAATCAAACTTCCTCAACTTAAGGAGGGTTACCATGAGAATAGTATTTGATATAGGAGGATCTGTTCTAGTTCCAGATAAGCCAGATGTCAAGTTTATAGACGAAATTGCCTACCAGTTAACAAAAATCAGTGAAGATCATGAAATTGCAGTTGTTGTTGGAGGAGGAAAAGTCGCAAGAGAATATATTCAGGCAGCAAAGACTTTTACTCCGAATGAAACCTTCAAGGATTATATTGGAATCCATATAACAAGAGCCAATGCAATGCTTCTAATAGCCGCACTTAGAGAGAAGGCGTATCCTTTCGTAGTAAGTGACTTCAGAAAAGCCTGGGAAGTCATGCAACTGAAAAAAATCCCGATAATGGGAGGAACTCATCCTGGGCATACCACTGATGCTGTAGCAGCACTTTTGGCAGAGTATCTCCAAGCCGACCTACTTGTGGTCATTACAAATGTGGATGGAGTTTACGACAGCGACCCCAAGAAAAATCCAAATGCAAAGAAATTAGAAAGGATATCAACTGAAAAACTAGTAGAAATAGCCATGCAAAGTGAGACTAAAGCTGGTGGGAGCGGGGTTGTTGATGCCCTTGCAGCAAAGTTTATCCAGAGAGGAAAGATAAGAACCCTTATCATTGGCAAAGAAGATGCAAGGACTTTATTCGATGCAATAAAAGGAAAGCATAAAGGCACATTAGTTGAACCTTAATTTCACAATTTTTTTATACTTCTCGCATTCCTTTCTATATGGTGGTGTTATAATGAAAATTGTTGTAATCGGTTCTGGTACGGCAGGTAGCAATTTCGCGCTTTTTGCAAGAAAAATAGACAGAAAAGCCGAGATAATCGTTATTGGAAAAGAAAAGACAATGCAATATTCTCCCTGTGCTTTGCCTTTTACATTAAGTGGTAAAATACCAAAGCTTGAGGACATTGTTGTGTTTCCCACCGAATTTTATGAAAAACAAAAGATAAAGCTACTGCTTGAGACTGAAGCAAAAGCTATAGACAGAGAAAGAAAAGTCGTAGTTACAGATAAAGGAGAAATACCATATGACAAGTTGGTTCTAGCCACTGGATCAAAAGCGTTTGTACCTCCAATAAAAGGAGTTGAAAGTGAGGGGGTCTTCACTTTAAAAACAATGGACGATGTAAAGCAAATTCAAAATTATATAAAAGAACGGAATCCTAAAAAAGCTTTAGTTATAGGAGCAGGCCTAATTGGACTCGAGGGTGCTGTTGCTTTTAGAGAAATCGGAATGGATGTCATTGTAGTAGAGCTTCTTGAGCATTTACTCCCCACCATGCTCGACAAGGATATGGCCTCCATTATCCAGTCACATATGGAAGAAAAAGGAATTCAATTTAGATTTGGTGCTGCGGTGAGTGAGATTATAGGAAACCCTGTAAATGCAGTAAGAATAGGGGAAGAAAAAATTGAGACCGATTTAGTCCTTGTGGCCACTGGAGTCAGGGCAAATACTGAATTAGCAAAGCAGGCGAATTTAGAGGTTAACAAAGGAATTATAGTGGACGAGTACCTCAGAACCAGTGACCCAGATATATACGCCATTGGAGATTGCGCGGAGGTTTATGATGCAGTAACCGGAAATCGGATTCTAAGTCAGCTCGGAACAACAGCAGTTAGAATGGCAAAAGTGGCTGCTGAAAATATCTTTGGCAGAAATGTGAAGTTTAAACCAGTCTTCAATACTGCAATAACCGAACTTTTTGATTTAGAGATTGGTACATTTGGAATAACGCAGGAAAGAGCAAAAAAAGAGGGAATTGATGTAGTTATTGGCAAATTTAAAGGATCCACCAAACCAGAGTACTATCCTGGAGGAAAGCCTATCACAGTGAAACTCATGTTTAGAAAGAAGGATAAAAAACTAATAGGAGCCCAGATAGTAGGTGGAGAAAGAGTTTGGGGCAGAATCATGGCGCTAAGCCTTGTAGCTCAAAAAGGAGCAAGTGTTGAAGATGTAGCATATAGCGAAACTGCTTATGCCCCACCAATAAGCCCCACTATTGATCCCATAACAATCGCAGCTGAGATAGCATTGAGAAAATTCAAGTGAGTTTTTCCTATTTTTTTAACTTAATGAGTTATAAAAGGAAAACTCCCAAAAGCTAGGAACTAATTAAGCTGAACAAGCTTATGGTATATTTTATCTAATATTTTCCCCGCTCTGGAGGAAATGTTTTCAAGAGAAAATGCAAGAAACATTGAGGAGCCAAGTACTTCAAGGTAACTCTTGCCTTCTCCTCAGTGAGCTCGACGCTATGAAGGAAAGAATACAAAATATACAAAGTAGGAAAAAATGTTAGAATTATTATGAATAGACTTTAAATTCACTTACTTCATATTTTGTCACAATGACAAATTAAGATGGAAAAAATTTTTATAGATAAACTCCATTTTAATGCGTTGATGCACCATGATGAGCTGGAGTGAGTGTTTTTGGGAGTATAGTTGGTGACGCTTTTCTATTAGTCAAAGGTAGGGATTGTTTTTGGCACTGATTTAACCGTCTCAAAAGCTTTTGGGGGTGTTCCTTGTGGTTAGAGAAACTTGGGGAAGTAGAGTAGGGTTTGTTGCAGCAGCTGTAGGAAGTGCAGTAGGCTTAGGAAACATCTGGATGTTTCCCATGCGAACTGGCCTCTACGGTGGAGCGGCCTTCTTGATACCGTATCTTATTTTATTGTTTGCTGTTGGAGTGGTTGGACTTACAGTAGAGTGGACTCTCGGAAGAGCAACAAAAGGAGGACCAATAGAAGCATTCGCAAAAGCATTACCTGGCGGAAAATACCTTGGATTGCTAGTAAACGTGATAATGATAATGATATTTGCATTCTATTCCCTAGTACTTGGCTGGATACTCCGGTATTTTATAGCCTCACTTACTGGAGAGCTAGCGGGGGTTAATCCAGGAGCGTTCTTTGATACTTTAGCCTTCAGTAAAGAAGCAATATTATGGCAGTTTATTGTAATAGCGATAACAGTAGGCATAGTTGCTATGGGAGTTCAGAAAGGTATTGAACGGGCCAACAAGATAATGATGCCTGCATTGTTTGTGCTCCTTATTATACTGACGATAAGAAGTATTACTCTACCTAATGCTTATGAAGGGCTTAAATTTTACCTATTACCTGACTGGAGCAAAGTTATGAGTGGAAAGACATGGATGATAGCTCTATCACAAATGTTCTTCTCATTGAGTGTCCTTGGAACTACAATGGTAGTCTATGGAAGCTACCTAAAGGAAAGTGATGACATACCTCTCTCGGCAATAGCAACAGCCTTTGGAGATACAGCTGTGGCTGTCACAGCTGGTTTCTTAATATTCCCAGCAGTGTTTTCATTTGGGCTTGAACCAACAGCAGGACCAGGACTAATTTTTGTCACACTTCCCATGGTCTTCCAAAAAATGCCAGGAGGAATACTTTTTGGCGCATTGTTCTTCCTGTTGTTAATATTCGCTGGATTGTCATCAACAGTCTCAATGCTTGAGGTATACGTGGATTCAGCAATAACAAAGCTCAACTTGAACAGAAGAAACGCCTCAATTCTTCTAGGTCTCTTAACATTTATAGTGGGAGCCCCTTCGGCACTCAATCCTTCATACTTTGAATGGCTGATTAACATCTCAACCGTTTATATAGGGCCATTAGGAGCTCTTATAGCTGCTTTAGCATTGATAAGGCTCGGAGTAGAAAAAGCTTACGAGGAAGTCAGAAAAAGTGCACTCATAGAAATTCCAGGAATTTGGAAACCTTGGGTGAAATACCTGTACCCAATAGTGATAGTAGTGATATACATTTCACAGTTTATACTGGGGTGAGAGAATGAGCACGGTTTATATAATAGCACTCTTCGTGGTCCTCATAATATACGGACCTCTCATATGGGCCCTCTATAAGCTCTCGAAGGCAGGCTCTGCCTCTTAATTTTTCTTTTGGTGAACACAAATGACACTAAAAAGGCTTTCCAAAATAGAAGATGATTATGCAAAAGACCTGCCAAAGGGCAACTATTTGGATTGTGCATTAGGCCATAACCCATTCGGATGTTCTCCTAGAGTATTAGAAGGAATCACAAGAGTAAACCCTCAAGACATCTATCTTTATCCTTCCGGAGAAGAAAGGCTCAAGGAATCTATCGCAGAATACTGGGGAAACCTAAGTAAAGAGGAAATCTTTCTTGGAGCCGGGTCAATGGGATGCTTACAAATGATCAACAAGCTATTAACCAAAGGGTCCGTGGTTTTAGGCTACGCTCCGCAATTCTTACCCTACATTAACGATGCAATAGCAAATGGTGCAGTTTATGAATACGTCCCTCTTAAGGAAGAAGATGAATTTAGTATCGATGTTAATGAGATAATAAATAACATAACTAAGAAAACAACCTTCATTTATGTTGACAATCCCCATAACCCCACAGGACAGGTTTTATCTTTAAAAGATATCAAAGATATTGTAGAAGAAGCAGAGAAAAAAGGTGCACTTGTAATAGTTGATGAGGCCTTTGGAGACTTTATGCCAAAAAAGAACTCTGCAATAAGCCTTGAAAATGAGAATATTATAGTTACAAGGTCGTTCTCAAAGGGGTTTGGACTTGCTGGTCTAAGAATCGGGTATTGCATAGCCAGAGGAGAGATACGGAGAACTTTAACAAAAATTCACCTCCCATTTTCCACAACTATGCTCTCAATAAAAGCAGCAGTTCTTGCTTTGGAGGATAAGGACTTCTTAAAAACAGTTATAGAGGGGGTGAAAAGTAATAAAGCAAGGCTAATAAAGTTCCTAAAGAAAGAGTTTTGTATAGCAAAAACCCACAAAGCTACCCCTATTTTTCTCTGTGGGAGAGAAAGTGATACATACTCCTACTTTTTAGAAAGAGGCATTGTAACAGTGCCTGGAGGTGAGTTCATCAACTTAGACAATTCTTACATCCGAATAAGAGTGCCAAGCGATGTTGAAGAGTTTTTAAAAAGAGTTACTTCAACTTAAGTTTTATAACAGCTTCAATATGAGAAGTATGAGGGAACATATCAATCAAGACCGCATCCTCAATTTCATAAGTTTCTCTTAAATGTTTATAATCTCTCACAAACGCCTGTGGATTGCAAGAGATGTAAATTAGATTATTTACTTTGCTTTTTGCTATCAGCTTAACTGCTTCTTTTAACCCTTTTCGAGGAGGATCCACAATGACAGTATCATAATCTCCTATTTCAACATCCTTCACATCTCCTACTGAAAACCTAGCATCTACCCCATTAATTTCGGCATTTTTGTTTGCTATCTCAACTGCAAGTGAATTTATTTCAATCCCTTCAACTCTAAGGCCTCTTTTTGCTAGGTAGATTCCAAAAGTGCCCACGCCAGCATAGAGATCAAATACGCTTTCGCCTTCTATGAAATCCCATACTGCTTTCAAAAGAAGACGAGTAGCATAGGAGTTTGTCTGGAAAAAGCTATTAGGGTGGATTAGATACATAACATCCCCAATTTTTTCTCTTATGTAGGGAGAGCCACCTACAAGGACCGGGGTGCCCCTAGGATCGTCCTTACTATCATCTTTAAAACTCCAATAAATGGAGCCCGCAAAATCGAAGTAATCGATAAAACTTGAAGGCACTTCTTTGATGTGGGCAATCATATTTACCATAATGTCTCCTGTGAATTTCCCTTCTCTAACGGAAAGATAGTGTATCTCACCAAATTTTTGCTTTGAATCCCATGGCATGAGTCTTTCCTCTTTCATGAACTTCTTCAATGTAAGCAAGAATTTCGACGTTTTGTTCGAGAAAATAGGACATTCCTTCACCTCTACAACATTCTGGGATTCCCTCTGTTTAAATCCAATTCCTCTAGTAGAAACTATAAAGTTGCTAATATTTCTAAAACCCCAGATTTTCGGTGATCCTTTTATTGGAGCTTCTATTCCAGTGGCCTTCCTAAAAAGCTCATTTTTTAGATTAAGTTGCTCTTGATATTTTATATGCTGCCAAAAACAACCTCCACATCTTTCAAAATGAGAACATCGCGGTCTCTGTCTTAGATGCGATTCTTCAATGATTTCAAACTCTCTAGCTATGTATCTCCCGAATCGTCTGAATGTTTTTCTAACTTCCACTAAATCACCAATTACAGTAAAAGGTACATGGACCGGTTTTTGAAGATCCAATACTCCGTATCCATCAAAACTTATTTGCGTTATATATCCTCGCCCTTTCATCTCTCTCACTACTAACCAAACTCTATCTCATTTTTAAACTCCTCGCTTGTGATCAGAACAAGAACAATAGCTGCCAAAAAGGTTAGACTTACTGAAGCGGGTTCAAAACTTACCAAAATCCAAATTATACCAAATATTAAGTCAAGAAGGGTTATATACGTGCCAACTTGTATAACGATTTCTACACTCCCCAAAACCCCAAAAAGAACCAGAAAGTGAACTAAAGCTATGGCCATAAACCCAATTGCAACTGATTTTTCTTCCACACTTAGAAGGGCCATTCCCACAAAATATGCTCCCATTAGAAAAAAGAAAAGAGAAACAATAGACTTAATTCTCATTTTCATGACCCCCTAGTCATCTCACAACTTTCCAAAGATCATTAAAATCCCAAAAAGGATAAAAAGCAATCCTGCTCCCTTATGAATAACCTCTAATGGCAAGGCATCTCCAATTTTGTCTCCAACAAAGGCACCTATAAGATTCACAAAAGCTAGCCCCAATATGGCTCCAAGAAATGCTTTCATCCATCCATATTTGGAAGCAAATGCCATAGTAGCAAGCTGTGTCTTATCACCTAATTCAGCGAGAAATATCGCAATGAAAACATAGAGAATTTCTTTCATTTGTTATCACCTCGAATAAAAGGAATTGAAAAATCAAAGACCTTCAAGAACTTTTTTCATTCGTGATATTGCCTCTAATAGGTTTTCTTGTTTTGTGGCATAGCTTATTCTTATGTATCCCTCACCATTGGGCCCAAATGCTGTTCCTGGAATTACTACTACTCCAGCTTTATCTAAAAGCCACTCCGCAAACTCCTCACTTTTCATTCCAGTCTCCCTTATGTTAGCAAAGACATAAAATGCTCCCTTTGGCTCAAACGCCTTTATGTATGGAACCTCTTTCAACTTCTCTAGAACAAGCCTCCGTCTCTTTGCGTATTCTTTTCTCATATTTTCTACAGCCTTCCAGCTTGCTTCTTCCCTAAGTGCAGCAACACCAGCAATCTGGACAAATGAAGCAACATTTCCAATGATATAAGCATGGAGCTTTATCATGTCTCTGATGATCTCTTCAGGAGCAATTGTAAAGCCCAAACGCCACCCAGTCATGGCGAATGTTTTTGAAAAGCTGTTTGCGAGTATTGTGTTATCTGGAGCATATTTTATCATTGGTATATGCTTTGCCCCATCATAAAGGAAATGCTCATACGGTTCATCACTAAGAATATAAATGTTATAGTCCTGAGCAATATCTGCAATGGCTTTAGCTATATCTTCATCTAGAGTTGCTCCAGTAGGGTTGTTTGGGTAGTTGAGAACTATCATTCTTGTTTTCTTAGTAATCAGCTCGAGGAGCTCATCTGGGTCTGGTTGGAAATCATTTTCTTCTCTCAATGGCAATCTAATAGCTTTTGCCTCGGCTACTTTTGCATCTTCAGCATAACACACAAATGCTGGATCAGGAATTATTACTTCATCTCCGTCTTCTAATAGACTCTCAAATGCCAGATAAGTGGCTTCATAAGCCCCAGCAGTTACGAGAACATTTTGAACTGGGATCTCGATACCATGATGATCAGCATAATACTCTGAGATTGCATTCCTTAATTCTGGGACTCCTGCATTGGGAGTATAATGAGTCCATCCTTCATCAAGTGCTCTTTTTGCAGCATCTTTTATGTTTTGAGGAGTATCAAAATCAGGTTCACCTATCCCCAAAGAGATTACATTTTCCATTTTCGAAGCCCTTTCAAAGAGCTCCCTAATCTTTGACCTTTGAATTAGATTTATACGATTTGCTACAAAATACTTATGCTTCCTATAACGCATAATTCATCCCTCCAGATGGCATTTATGAGTGAGGAGGAGTTCTTATAAATTTATCGAAAAGAAAGCTTCAGTTTTGAGCACAGAAATACAAAAATTCTCAAAATTATGGTTATGAATACACATAATTAGACAATATTAGAGCACATCCACCAAAGCAGCGCGCTCGAAAAGCTCTTTTACTTTTTCTTCCTCACAATCTACAATCGGGAGTTCCTTTGCAGATGTTTTTATAACTATATCCCTCAAATCCTCTTCTGCATGTTCCCCAATAGCCACAAGGAAATTTTCTCCTTCTTTCGCTCCAACTTGTGATATGGCATCTTTTATCTGAAGTGTTCCACTTGCTCTCAGGAGAATCTCCCCCTTAACTGTCTTGGCTTTGTTTGTGCCTCTTTCAAAGGATCTTAGTGCTAATATTGTAGCAAATGCTACTTGTTCCCAACATTTAATATTCAATATTTGAACATTATTGGGAAGTATTTCAAAAATCGAGGTAATATTTTCAATCAGAATTTTTGCAATTACAATCCTCTTGTTATCGTATCTCAGCACTTTCATTACATCCCCCAAAAGTGATTTATTCGTTATTTATTAAAGTTTTTGTTTATACAGAAGTGTGTAGTCATTTAAAAAATTTAATTTTATGGCCTATTTTTTAAAAATTTTTTGAAATTAATAATATGACAGTATTAAATCACAGACAAAAAGTATTTAACTAATTAAAACAACATATTCATTAGCTACGCTCATGTATAGGTGAGACTACCATGGCCAAAATGAAAATCATCAGTGTACAACTACCACAAGGACTCATAAATGCCCTTGACAGTTTAGTTAGGAGAGGAGTCTACCCTAACAGAAGTGAAGCAATTCGAGAGGCTATCAGAGAACTAGTAAAAAAAGAACTCTACGTCACTGAGTCAGAAGAAAGGAGAATACCAGAATACGTGGTCAAATAAAATTATCGGGGTGATATAAATGGTGTTTAAGATATTAGAACAAGCCGGTATTAATTTAGATATAAATAACAATGATGACAAAATCCAAGAAACCCTCAGTGATCTAGATGTCTCTAAAGCTTTCATTAAAATAGCAATAATAGGCATTGGTGGCTCTGGGAACAATACTATCACAAGACTTTACGAATTAGGCGTAGAAGGAGCAGAACTGATAGCAATGAACACTGACGCTCAACACTTGGCAAGGACAAAAGCACACAGGAAAATTCTTCTTGGAAAGAATATAACTCATGGAAAAGGATCTGGTGGAAACCCAAGAATAGGGTATTTGGCCGCAGAGGCCAGTAGAGATGAAATTGCTGATGTTGTTAGAGACGTGGATCTCGTATTTTTGACTGCTGGAATGGGTAATGGTACTGGAACTGGAGCAGCGCCGGTAGTTGCAAAAATAATAAAAGAAGAAGCTAGAAATGGTGGGAGAATTCAAGAGCCACTCATTGTAAGTGTTGTGACATATCCATTCAGGAATGAAGGAACAAAAAGAATCGAAAAAGCAAAAGCTGGGATACAAGCCCTGCTTAAATACTCTGATACTGTAGTGATAATAGAAAATGATAAACTTCTTGAACTTGTACCAAAATTACCGATCTCCGCAGCATTCAGATTTGCAGATGAGATAATAGCAAGAATGGTCAAAGGTATTACAGAGACAATAATGCTCCCTTCTATGGTTAATATTGATTTTGCCGACGTTTATAGTGTTATGAAAAATGGTGGAGCAGCGTTGATTGGAATTGGTGAGAGTGATTCTAATAGAAGGGCTGTTGACGCAATAAACAATGCACTAAACAACAAAATGCTTGAAGTTGAGTTCGGAAGCGGCGAATCTGCACTAGTTCACTTTACAGTCGGACCAGATGTCAGTCTTGGAGAGATAAACGATGCGATGCAGATAGTCTATGAAAAGCTTGGAGCAAAATCCGAAATAAAATGGGGCGCGAGAATCGACAAAGAGCTTGGAAAGGTCGTTAGAGCAATGGTTATAATGACAGGAGTTAGATCTCCACACATCCTCAGTAGTGATATACACGCACTTAGCGAGGAAGACAACATAATAATATCAAATCCAATAGATAGGAGAATAAATAAGGACTCAGAACTCGAGAACCTCTTTGACAGGGTTTCGGGTGAAAAGAAAAGAAGTGTCGGAGCAAATCCAATAGTTGAGAGAATCTTAGACGGAGCTATAGATTACGATTTAAGTTAAATCCTCACATTTTTATAATCACCAAAATTTGGTAAAATCAGAGGTGCTAAAATCACTCGCAAAATATCTCTACTATTTTTTGAATTATTTTACTAGTTTTGGCAATGTCGCTTTTGTAGGAATAGGGAATTCTTATAACCTCGGCGTTAATACCATTCTTTTTCAGCTCTTCTTTAAGAACATTAATATCGAAATTCTGATCTGGTCCCAAAGCAATAATATCGGGATTTAGCTTTTTAACTAACTCAAAACTTATACAATCAGGTTCCCCAATAACCACATCATCTACCATTTTAAGAGCCTTTAAGACCTCTGCTCTCTCATACATAGAATTTATAGGCATCCTACCTTTTCTTTCCTCAACAGTTTTATCATGTGCCACTATCACTATAAGTTCATCACCAAGTTCTTTTGCGTGCTGCAAAAAATGGATATGACCCACATGTAGGATATCAAAAACTCCACCTGTAACCACTCTAATCTTCTTCTTTTCCATCATAACACCGTCAACTCCCAAATTTTATCCTTTGCATGATGTATCACTTTCACAGCTTTTCCTTTTTTCTTTTCCTTCATAGTTTTTCCATCTAATAAAGCTATTCCAATAGCTAAAGGTCTCCCATATTGTTCCTCTACAATAAAAACGAAATCCCCCTCTTTTATTTCTTCATCTGCATCTACTATACCTGGAGCCATGACATCAGCCCCATTTAGAATATAAGGTACTGCTCCCTGGTCCACAACTACTCTACGTTTCCATTTTCTCAGATCCTCCACATTTGAGATTTCATACAAGGCTATAACCAAGGGAAAAATAAGGTCTTCCCTCTTTATAAACCGCGGTTTTTTGTTAACAAAGAGTATCTGAGTTTTTTTATCGAATTCTCCTATTAGAACCTGATCATTCTTAGATATAAGCTTTTTTGCCACCTCATCTCCAAAAATTTTACTCATATCTTCTATTATCCTCTTAACTTCCTTTTTACTTAAGGGATGCTTTATCTTCATCTTGAACACCTCAAATTTATTCCGCCAGTTTTCTGATCTCACTGGGCAACAAATCTCCTTTTAAAACCACCGCTACATGAATAGCACTCTTAATAGCACTTGTTCGACTTTCTGCCCATGTTATTACGACTAAATCTCCATCTTTGAGAGGTAATCTCTTCACTTCTCTATCTATCTCAGGGAGTGTGTCCTTTAAGGGCCTTCTGTCCTCAGGGAATATCACTTCTCCCTTAGAACATAGTAAAATCATGGCTCCTTTCGCAAAAAATCTAATAGCTTCATCTCTCAACTCTATACTCTTAAACTCAGGAGGGTTCTTCACAATGAGAGCACATGCAGGGAAGCCTTCTATAGGTTCTATCTCAACAGGTTCTGAAAAAAGAGTAGAAATCTCGTTTACAACTTTAATTCCTTTCTCACTCAGAAAATGACCTTTTTGTTGGGACTCAATCAAGCCCGAAGCAGCAAGTTTCTTTAAAAGGGTTCTAACAGTACCTTCTCCAAGACTTAATTCCTCAGAAATCTGTTTACGACCTTTTGGAGTCTTCACCAAAAAGAGTGTGATGAGAACATCTTCCATTTTAAACTCAGGATATGCACCTCGCTTCCAGTCCATTCTTTCACCTCTACTTTCGAATGCATTAAAGAGATATAAAAAGTTTAAGGCGGTCAATCTACAAATGCGTGTCCATTCCAGAGTTCTCTAATTTCCCTTGTAGCTTCTGGATAAACTCGCTTAAATGTTATCTTCCAATACTCATTAGATGTTTCCTCTATATCTTCAATATGAATCTTCAATCCAAGACGCTCAAAATGTGAGACCATCTTATATGCAGTCTCAATATGTTTTACTCTCACAGTAAACATCTCTGCTATTTCCTCACCACCACCTACATCCCATATACTCTCCACAAATGGTTCCAAAAGTGCTTTTCCGAGAGCAGTTGCATATCTTTCAAAGTCTGCATCTCTGATTTTTTCTTCTGCTAAGTAAAAGGCCAAACGTTTAATCCTCTGCATAAAATATCCATGTGGTAGCTCGAAAAATACCCGTGCTCCAATTCGTATGTCATTTATATTTGCATATGGCGTTACGTATTTAATTATCTTCTTCATGTCGGGACTCTTCATTACTATCCCTTCTCGGCGTTGCGTGCTGAGCTCTTCTATAAGTTGTCGAAGTTCATCTATCTTTGAAATATTATACATCCCAAAAACTTCAACACTTGGAATTCCATATTCTTCTGCCATTTTTATCCTATCTTTCACAGAAATTGATTTGCCAGTCTTTTTCTCTTGAATATCAAAGAGAAAGAACTGAATATCTTCCTTTATATGGGGTGGACCTTCAACAAGATAGGGGCTTTCAGGCCCTGCCATCTCCCCACAAAGTACTAAATTAGGGTAATCTTTGAAAAATTCCATGTTCACAAAATCTTCAATCCTCTCTGTAGTGAAGGGACATATAAAACCCCCTCTTGTAAAAGCAAATACTCTTCCCTCAATTTGAGCCACTCTGATATTGTACCCATCTATTTTTTCCTCCACGTAAAACGGCTTCATTTTAAATACTCTTTTTATACCTTTCTCCAGCTGGACAACTCTCTTTATGTGAGGAAAGCCCAATATGATATTATGATGGTCAAAAACCACGGTACCTCTTCTTAGATTACCGGCTGAATCTTTAAATCTGAGATATTTTATGCCCTCAAACTCATCTTCTACTATTCCCCCTTTCCCTTCAAGCATCTCGATTCTTTCTTCACTAATTCCAAGATCAAGAAGGAGCCTCTTAAAGTATGAGCTCACCATTGATAGCACCAATAAATAATACCACTCTTATAGTTTATAGTTTTTGTGAAGATACTTCTATCTCATAACAAAGAGTTTTCAAAAAGTAGATGTCCAAAGAAAAGTGTGAAAATAGAATCAACCTTTCAAAAATGCTTCAACGAGATTCCTAGTCTCTTTAAAAGCCTCCAAAGGAACACCTTTTGGAAGTCCTCCAACGTCCCCTTTTACATCCTTTAAAACGCCTTCACCAGCCCCTAAAAACATTCCCTCACTTGTTATTCCCCTAAAGTTTGCAGGAGGGAGTAATGCTACAGCGACTTTGTGACCTTCTTTTACGCTTAAATCATTTGTTACTACTGTAATGGCCCTATCACCTAGATTTACATTACATACAAGAAGCTTATCTGCATTTGGGTGTTTACCAGCACTCATGACCTCTCCAACTCTTATATCAACAGCAATTACAGGATCATTTATTTTTCCAAATTTCAACCTTTTATTCAGGCCCATTATAGTATTCAAGAAAAATCTTATCTTTGCAATAGATTCTTCCAATTTTTCCTTTTCATGCTTGTCAGCCAGTTCTAGAAATTTAATGTACCATTCCTCTCCCCCAAGTGCTTCAATTATCCCTTGTGCTTTTTTTACAAGTTCCTTCATTTGGGGAGTCTCAGTAAGTTCAGAGGGCTCTAAGTAGGAGTACCTCATAGCTTGAAGTTCAGGAATCATTTCTTTAGCAAGCTGTATTGCTTTCTTCTTGTCCCACTTACCTTTAAATTTCGCTCCTTCAACTGTTTTTAAGAAAAGCTCCACTGCTTTCTCTGCTACAAGTAAGCGATAATCCTTACTCGTGTCCCACATCATTCCCACCTTCAATTGCTTTTAAAACTTCTTTCTTAACACTTTCGTTTGATATTGCCTCCGCAACTGTAACAGCTTTAAGCTTATCACCTCTCTTAGCATACGCTAGAGCAATCTTAGCAAATACTTGAGAAGCAAGTTCCCTATCATCCATTATGGCTGCTATGGTTAGAGCCTCCTTAAGCTGACCTATTTTCAAAAATTTGAACGCAATATCTCTAAGGGATTCATCCTCAGGTTGAAGCTTTCTTTCAGCAGCCATTCTAAAAGCCTCTTCTACTAAACTATTACCCAAACCTTTTTTATCATGAAGAACAAGCCAATAAGCTATCTCCAATAATGCTAAAATCTTTTCTTCTTCTGGCAAGTATTTAATAACGAAAACTGCACTTTCTAAATCTCTTTTTTCAAGAAAGTCTGAAACGACTTTACTCCCATGTTCTACTGCAAGTTCTATAAGAGAAGCTTTTTTCTTTAGCTCTTGAGCACTAAGATTCCTTCTAATATCTTCATAGATTCCTGCTGCTAGTTCATAAAAGTCTCTAGCTTCTGGAGAACGTACCTTATCTGCACTCTCTACAATTCGTTGCGCCAAAGTATAAAGAAAAGAAAGAACTTTAGAATATGGTTCAGAAGATCTTGTTGCTGTTTCATATGCCACATTGTAATAGTAAAACGCATCACTATGCTTCCCACTTAACGCCATGTAATATGCTAGATATGCATACCCATCAGCTCTCCAAAGAGAATAATCAATAGATCTAACTAGTTGATGTGCTTTTTTAAAAAAGTATTCACCTTTGCTATCTCCAGAAGCTAGAAGAGTGTATCCAATTAATGCTAGTGCTCTTGCCTTATCCAGTACTTCTTTTAAAGAGTCTACTACCTCCAACATTCTCCCTAGAAGCGCTTCCATGTACTTTACCTCTTCTACATAAAGATAAATGTATGAAAGGGCTTCAAGTTTCGAGAAGGGATCTTTAATCCTTAAGGCCAACTCCAATGCACTCCCAAAATCCCCCCTCTCTACAAAATCAGATATATCTTCCATCATAATCATCACCGAGTATTCTTAACCCTCCTGTCCCACTCCTCTAACATTAAGTCAAGAGTTAACAAATTAGTGAGCTTCAATTTGACTTTATTATTCTCATAGTCTATACTACCCTTAAATTCATTAAGAAGCTCAAAGACCTTGCTCGCTTCATTCTGACTTAAACTGTTTCCATAGAATTCTTCACCACATTTCGGACACGTAAATATGAAAGTGTCCAACGTAGATAAAAAAGAATCCCTATTTTTGAGCAATTCCTTAAAGTTATTCAAAGTGAGCATCTGCTCAATAAGATCTTCCCACTTAAGCACTTCACCACAAAGGGGGCACCTACTCATTGGATCACCCCAAGTTCTTTAGAAAAGTTTCGATTTCTTTCACTAAAAACTTAACGGCATCATCAAGATTTTTCTTTCCGTTTGCTCCAGCAGCTCCAGAATGTCCTCCTCCAGAACCATCTATAATTGGGCCTACTCTCTCCATAAGCTTACCAAGATGAAGTCCTTTCTTAACTAAATGTTCTTTAGCACGAGCTGAGATTCTAACCCCTTTCTTTTCACTCCCTACAATCGCAACATCAGCCCCCAACTGAAGGAAGATTTTACACGCAAGTGATTCATAGGCAGAAATCTTTGAAATCGCAATTATATAATTCTTCACTTTTCTAATTTCCATTCGTTGACAGGCCTTCAGGATGGCAATTCTCTTTGCCTGATCTATGTTTTCATCGGTAACAGGAAGAACAAGATTATAGACCTCCCCCATATGTATGTTAAACTTTTCAAGAATGCTAAAAACCGTTTTGAAGGTCTTTGAATTTGCGTATCTAAAGTTGGCAGTATCTGTAACTATTCCTGCTAAAATGACTCTTGCCGAAATTTCATCATAAAATCCTAAGTAATTAAGAAGCTCCCATACTATCTCAGCAGTAGATGTCCTAGAAGAATCTACAATCCAAATATCCGCATTTATAGGACTTTCTTTTTCAGCATGATGGTCAATAACCACTACATATTTCCCTTCAGGAATTTTAATTGGCTCAAGCTGTTCAATAGAGGAAGTATCGAAAATCACTACAACATCTTCCCCAACCTCTGGATCCTTTTCCACCTCGGCAAATTGGAGAAGTCTCTTTGCATAAGATGAAACACTTTGAGCAACCCCAATTTTATTTTTCAGTCCTCTACTGGTCAAGTATCTTGAGAAAGCAATAGCACTACCCAGAGAATCTGGATCGGCATTATGATGACACAGGAGTAAAAAGGTATAATTTCTTTCCTCTGCTTCATTTAGAAATCTTTTGAGCTTTATTTTCCCCTGCAATTTCCATCAACCTTTTTTCAACTTTTTTATACGCATTTTCAATAGCTTCATCTACTAGAGTATCCACATCTACTTTCACAAATATTGGAACCTCTAAATAGACTTCAAGCTCCAGATCAAGGGTATCTTCACGGTTTATTCTTGCTGTTACTTCAATATCTTTTACCTCACTTCTAGTCAAATACTTAAAGATATAATCTATCACGGCTTCTTGAGCCAGTTCTCCGACTTCTATTAACTTCTCTTCTGTCAGCTCAGGGAGACCTATATGGACAACCCTCTTCATGATGACCACGTGCAAAAGTTTAAAAAAGGAGATCAACCAGCAATACCGCCTCTAAGAGCACTTTGAATCTGTTGGGTGAGTTCTTTAATTTTCTCATTGAGCTTTTGCTCCTGTCTTTCTAGGGCCTTTAAACGCACTTCAAGAGTCTCAATTTTCTCATTGAGTTCTCCTAAAGCCTTGGATTTTGTTGATCTGACTATTAGGGTACCGACTGTTTTGTATATTGGACTCTCATCCTCACTCTTCTCAATTTCCTCAAGAGCTTTTCTAGCATCATTAAGTTCAACTTGAATTCGTTGCTTTTGTTGAATAACAAGTTGAATCTGTTGCTGATAACTCTCCAACTGCCCTAACAACGCCTGCACTTGTGGTGGGATATTCTGCATAGCAACACCTCCATAATCGCAATATCCGAGCTATACTCTCAAGGGACATTTAAATAGTTAACTAAAGCTCGGTGATTTCAAGGGCAACTTTAATCCACCGGAGATAGGAATTAATTGTACCCCTTAAAGCAGAATTATCATCTGCCACAAAATTTATTATTATTTTGGATCCATTTAGAGAAAAGTCCAGTTTACTCCTTCTGTAAGGAACAGTTTTATGTTCAAAAAGAACACTCTCATAAACAACTCTTGCAACCTCTTCATTTGGAAATTCTATTTCAATTGAGCCTCTTATTTTGCTCATGTGCCCTCGCTCCTCTTGATGCCAAGCTTTTCCTTGTAGTCCCATCTCCTACCATCTTCCATTATCCATATTTTAACACTTATCAATGGCCCCACTGGTTTATCCTTTGAGACATCAAAACGATAAAAGTTCACCGCCATTCCCCTTGGATGACGTTCTATAACACCAAGAACATCAGTATTGTATTTATCAGCTATGTACTGGAGATTTCTATCATTACGGGGTATAAACTTGCCATTTGTGAGCTCAGCAAATACTTGACCAAAAATAATATGATCAAGATCCACCCGTTTGGCCGTTGTTACAATAAATGGCATTTCCTCTCTGATCAAACGAATGTTTCTAAACCCAATTTCTCTTTGAAGTTTAATGCCATGAAGGTAGAGATAACCCATATACCCCCAATCATCGGGAGAAACCTTAATAAAAGTCATTTTAAGAGGATTCCCTTTCCAGACATTTATAATTAATAGCCTCTCATACCCTCTATCATAAGCCTCAACAAGAAGATCTTGGATAGTTTTCTTACCTCTAGTCAAATAGGTAGAATTTGGAAAAATACGCTCTAAGTCATGTCCAAAGCTTCTTGTCCTTCTTGTAGGCCTATGGGATGTTGTTATCAGCATCATCTCTGATCACTTGTTGGTTTGTCAAAAACAGGTTATAAAGGTTTTTGATAGTTTTAAAAAAGCGCAATTCAAATTGCTTTGACCCGTCTGCCCACCTTAGGTCTGGGCTTGTAAATTATCTTGGCCCCACAATAAGGACAGCGAATTTCTCGAACAACCGCTAAATCCATTTTAAATTCTTTTCCACATTTTGCACATCTGTATAATGCTTCCACCATGTCAACCACCAAAAAGGTTTAAGGGGTTATAGGCTTGAGACACCCCTCTTAGCAATTCTTCCAGCCGGTGTGGCTGGTAAATAAGCTCCTCCAGCAAATGTGGCACCACACTTTTGACATTGCCATATTCCTGTACTTATTCTCTTAACAGCTTTTCTTCCACATACTGGACAGGTGTGTTTTTGCCTCATTTTCTCTTCTACTGCAGCCACTCTTCTTCTAATCTTAAGACCGTATCTTGGTCCAAATCTTCCAGCTGATCCGACTTTTTTAGTTCTTGGCATGATCATCACCCCTAATGATCTTAAGCTGAAGGGTATTGAGAGAGTTTATTTAAAAGACTTTTCCTAAACCCAACTAAAAAACCAGAGTTTAGTTTATAAATCTTTTCTTGAAAGAATATAAGTTAAAATTCTCCCTCACTTCCTCTGATGTGAAAGGAAAAATACTTAACCGTAAAAATTCAAAAGAAAAGGAAACGTTGCTTATTCTTTCTTTATTGCCTCAAGGATTTTTTCTCTAATTTCTTCTGCTTTTTTGTATGCGGTGTCTACAGCATACACTACTTCTTCAAGCTTAAAACTCCCGCCTTCACTCTTTTGAACTGCAGAGATATACCCATTTTCATCTGTGGTTATTGTCAACTTTCCATCCATAACTTGCTCTTCTTCAAAGTTTGGATCCACAACTAGGGTGTTTCCTATCTTTGCAAAGCTTACTGGAATTGGGATCTTTGTTACTGGAAGTTTTTCATACTCATCTAGTGTTGTAACTTCCTCAGTTTCTTCATTATACTCTACTTTCGGAATCTTTGCACTCAACAATGCCGCAATTGCACCAATTCCTGAGGCATCCAAAAGATTTCCATCGTGATCCAACACATGAACATCTATGAAGACTACTCTAACAAGTTTTCCAGGAACTATGACAAGTTTCTCCAGGTCAATTGCTTGGCTTTCTCTTATTCCTCTGTCCACAACTCTTGCGAGTTCTATTGCTCTCTCATCGGGTGGACCTGGCTCAAAAGTGGGTGAAGCTAATGGGACAAATTCAACGTTAGTGGTTATTACACCCATATTTGGCAAATCTGGGAATGGTTCACCCAAATCAACTTTTATGCCAACAAGTACCTGAGTGTCTCCAAGTTTTACAAGAGCAGAACCTTCTGCTTTTTCTATAACATCTGTCTCAATCGTTAAGGGCCTAGCGTCCTCCAATCCCCTTCCATCTATTCTCTTCTCCTCTTTTAGAAGCTGCAAGATATGATCCTTCATTATTGATGCCATTACTTCCATTTCACTCACCTACCTCTTGTGCTATTTTGAGATACTTTTCCTTTAGGGCCTCTCTTTGTTTCTGATAAACTGCTTTCGCGCCTTTTATTGCAAGTCTCACGGCTTCAAGGAATTCATCTTTTGTTAGATAACCATCCATTTGAAGTAGAGTTATGTCATTCTTTATTGGCATTATCGCCACTGGCACATCAGCTTCTCCATAATTGTCCTCTTCCTTGTTGAGATCCAGTACTATCTCACCATCGATCTTTCCCGCAGCGCATGCTGCAACAAGATCTCTCATTGGAATTCCTGCATCAGCCAATGCAAGCGAAGCTGCTGTAATCCCTGCCACCCTAGTTCCAGCATCGGCCTGAAGAACTTCTATAAAGATATCTATTGATGTTCTTGGGAAAAGCTCGAGAATAACTGCTGGTTCTAGGGCACCTCTTATGACTTTACTTATCTCCACACTTCTCCTATCTGGTCCCGGCTTTTTTCTCTCTTCAACACTAAATGGTGCCATGTTATATCTTACCCTCAGAATAGCTCTATCCGGTTTTTGAAGATGTTTTGGATGAATCTCTCTTGGCCCATAAACAGCAGCCATTACTTTATTCTTTCCCCACTCAACATAGGCAGAACCATCCGCACTTTTAAGGACTCCAACTTCCATTTTTATTTTCCTAAGTTCATACTTTTTCCTTCCATCAATTCTGTATCCATTCTCATCAATAAGCTTAAGCCCTTCCGGTTTTCCCATCATTCCTCTTCACCTTCTTTTAATTGAGGGACTTCTTCAATAATCCCTTGCTCTTTAAGTTCGTTTAATCTCTGAAGCAGCATTTCTTTAACCCTATCTGTCAATCCTTGAGTGTGACTTTCTCTGTTTACTTTAAGGATGGCTTCTATGGCCAATTTTTCAAGTTCCTCTTTCCTTCCACTGACCCAAACCCATCCATTCTGTCCTACTATAATTCTGGTCCCTGTAAGATTCTTTATCAGGTTTATCATTGAACCACCTTTTCCTATCAAACGAGGAACCTTTGAGGGGGTTATTTTCACTAGTTGGCCTCCTTTCAACGGCCCACCACTAAAGGGCATCCCTTTTGTCATCAGATCAATCTGATTAATCTCATTAAACGCTTTTACTTTCGCGTATATTATGTCCCCTATATCAAATATTTTCCTCAAATCAGTCTTCAAAATATCAACTCTTCCTTCTACAGCGTCTTGTATCCTAAGTCCAGCTTGATAGGGCGCACCGATGTCAACAATCCAGTTTGAGAACTTTACATCAATTATTTTGCCAATTACTGAATCTCCGACCTCTGGTATATACGGGCCCTCAAGAGGTACTACTGACACAGTGTCATTTGACACCCTAACCAATCCAACAACGGTTGAGTATATTCTACTGCCTTCTTTAAAAGTACCTCTTCCATGTTTGAACGGTCCTTGTGCCAAAAGTGTCCCTGGAACCACTAAATCCTTATTTTTTACAAAAATCTTCCTCATAGTCCCTTCCTCTCTATAAGTTTAGTTACAACTGTGCCCTTTGTAAGGGCATTCAGTTTCTCATAAAATTCTTCTTCAATTCCCCCAGGAATTTCAATTAAAAACATCCAAGAGCCATCGCTTGCCCATTCCTCTCTCTTTATTCTTCCAAATTTTCTTACTTCTCCATAAGCTTTCCCTGTATATTCTGATGGTATCTTAACTGCTATTACTTTAGTCTCAATCTTCAATGGTAAAACCCTTCTCAAGGCCTTTATTATATCTGGAACCTGTGTCTCTGCATCTTTAAATATGTCCACCCTAGTTCCTACTTCTTCCATTGCTTTGAGAATCCTCTCAGGAGGATGAGGATAGCCAGTTCTCGGATCAACTGCATGTCGGTGAATTATCATGGCTATCTGTCTTTTCTTCTCCTCAAGCATTTGTCTTCTCTGCTCTGCTGTAAGCTGAACTTCTCCCTTTCGAAGAATTATTTTTGCAACTTCATATGGATCACTTGTTCCAAAAAGTTTCTCCATTTCATGTTCACTTGCTTTATCTCCCTTATGGGCATCTTTAAAAATATAAGGGGTAGCAAGAATCTCCTCTACAGGAACTTCTCTGCCTTCTTTGAAGTCTCTAGCCAAATAAGGATCCACTAATATCTCAAAAATTTCTCCATGTGTTTTCAATCGAGCTATCACTGCTTTGTCGAGACTTACTGGCATTATCAACCACCTCAGTAGTTGCTATCCAATTCACTATAGTCCTCCTCTTTCTCTGGGACTTCTTCTGCCTCAGCTTCCTTTAAAGCCTCTTCAAGACATTTGGCTACTTTTTCTGGACTTATTTTCTTGAATCTTTTCTCTTCCACTGTAATCACTGCAACTTCAATGTTCTCTGGAGTGGGTTCTTCCATTATCTTTGAAAGTGCCAAAACTGCTAGCTTAATAGCCTCTTCAAGAGTCATATCATCCTTGTATTTTTCCTCAAAAATCGCCATTGCAGTGTTTCTGCCACTTCCTATTGCCACAGCTTTCCATTCAAAATAAGCCCCACTTGGATCGGTTTCAAATAACTCTGGCTTTTCATTTACACCTGCCATTAAAAGAGCTGCACCAAAGGGTCTAACACCACCATATTGGGTGTGCATCTGCTTTAAGTCACATATCTTTTTAACAAGAACTGTTAGCGGGACGGGCTCACCATAGGTTAACCGATGAATTTGAGCTTCTAAACGAGCTCTATCCACAAGAACTCTAGCATCAGCTATTATACCGCTTGAAGCCGCTGCTATGTGTTCATCAATTTGGAAGATCTTTTCATAACTCTCTGGTTCTATGAGTTTACTCGTGACTCTCTTTTCTACAGCTAAAACGACACCATCTTTACACTTCACTCCTACTGCAGTAGCGCCCCTCTTAACAGCCTCTCTTGCATATTGGACCTGGAAAAGCCTTCCATCAGGACTGAAAACTGTTATTGCCCTATCATACCCGGCTTGTGGCGGTACAAATGCCATTTTCCATCACCTCTAAAGTTATCGTAATCTGGTTATGTTAGAGATTTCTTCACTCCCTTTATATACTCTCCGATTTTAGATATTTTAAGTGAAGATAATTAAATTTTTTCCCATCTTTCATTTCCATCCGAACTCTCGCAAGAATTTGATTTTAAGTCTTTTTATAGTACCCGAAACACCAAGACTTCTTATAATAGCTTTAGAATCATTTATTTCAGTCACCAAGGAGAATGCAAAGCGAAGCTCTTCAACATATTCTCTATCACACCTAACAATACCTGTTTGAGTTTTTTCATTAAATTTTATAAACCAAGGTTTTGTTCTTGCTGTCCCAAGTTCCCCTAGAGTTCTGAGGGCAGCATCCCATATTGCTCTCTTTATTTCATCTTTTTTGAAGGGTCTTTCTCCAATAACCTGGAACGCTATATACCGATACTTGTCCCTTAGTGTTGGAGGTAATGTTCTAGGTTTCTCTCTCATAGCAGAAATCACTTCGCATAGAGATTTATTAAATTATCTCAAGTTTTTTATATATAGATGACAAACTCCCAATTGATGAGACGAGGTATTGCAGAACTTCCCCTACACGGGGGGCATGTCCCCAGATGGCTTGCCCTAAGGATGAAAAGACTGGCCAACATTATGATAAAGCTTCTTATAGATGAATATGGCACTCAGGGTGTTCTTGAAAGGTTAGCAGACCCTATATGGTTCCAAGCGCTTAACAATCTAATTGGAATGGATTGGGATTCTTCAGGAAGCACTACAGTTACAGCAGGTATTCTAAAAGAAATTCTTTCAAAAGAAGAGTTAGGGATAAAAGCTGCTGGTGGAAAAGGGGCAAAAAGCAGAAATACTCCACACGAACTTGAGCAAATAAGCAAAGTCTATGATCTAAATCCCAACGAATACATAAGAACATCAAAACTCGTTGCCAAAGTTGATAGTGTTGCTCTCCAGAATGGATATCAACTTTATCATCATGTCTTTTTTGTAGACCAAGAGGGAAGATGGGCTATAGTACAACAGGGTATGAATCCCCAAGTCAAACTTGCTCGGCGATATCACTGGTTCTCTGAAAAAATCAAGTCATTTACTTTAGAGCCACACAACGGAATAAGCGGAATACAAAGTAACTATGCCCTTAACACTATTGCCAAAGAAGCAAAAGAATACCAAAAGACCCTTTTAGATATAATCTCCGAAAATCCCACTAAAATCGAACGTGAAATAAAGAGCGTAGAAGCCCTCACAAAGGGATATGCTCCTTTGTTTTATAAACCGTATGAAAAGAGAAAAGTTGTACCCCTATTTGAGAGATATCAAAGCTTCGGCAAACTCGAACTTAATAAAAGAGCCCTTGAATTAGCAAGAGAACTAAGCGTAGATAATTATGATGAGTTACTCCTCATAAAAGGTCTTGGCCCAAGTACACTACGAGCTTTGTCTTTGGTTCTTGAATTAATTTACGATGTTCACCCCTCTTGGAAGGATCCTGTTACTCATCCTCCGGATCCGTTCAAGTTCGCTTATGCCGTTGGAGGGAAAGATAGAGTTCCATTTCCAATTGAAAGGGGTACTTATGACGAGTTAATATCTTTTCTCGAAAAGCTCCTAGACAAAGGAAAAAACGATAGGGAAGTCGTTAAACAAGTAACAAAAATCAGTCGAAAGTGGAAATTCCCAGAAAAGGAAAAACGACCCACTTAAATTAACATAATAATGAAGCATTTTAATACGACTTCTTAGACGAAAAAAGCATGTGCAACCTCTTATGAATTAATGCAAACTCCAACAATATTTTCTGATCTATTGAGTATCTTTAAAGTAACCTTAGCTCAACAAAATTATCAATAACCGCAATAATCGTGAACAAAGTGAAAAAGAGCACTAAAAGAGTTTAATGAATTGTTCTTTTGACATTTTTATTCTGTAATGGCGTGGTATAAACGCTGGAAGCACAGATTTAGGCACTAAAATAGTCTCCTCTAAACCCGATGGACCCACATGAGAAACAAATTCTATAACTTGATCGCTCAGGCTAAAAAGCCAAGCAGTGACATGTTCCGGAACAGCGCTCGCATTTAGGAGTGTTATCGCAACAATCTTAAGAGCATTTAAAGGTTCCTTCTCCAAACTCGCAGTTGATGCTCTGACTATCTTGTCCATCATGTTATAACCAAACTCATGATAGGTTCCCTCCATAGTAGCTACAAGACCCACTACCAATACATCTTTGGGAATTCTAGAACTCAATCTCTTATACACATTAATCAATTTTGCAATACCAGTTTCATCACTCCAATCAGGTATTTGGATTATATATGGCTTTTTAGAGGGAATTCCATACTTAGAACCAAAAAGATCAATTACATAAAGTTTCCCATCCTCTCCAGCTTTGTGAAGATCAAAACCTGCGCATTCCAACCTTAACTCAAGCTTTGAGACTGGCAGTGCTGTGTTAAGAATAACTCCAATCGCACCCTTCTCTATCAAACTTTTGAGTATCTTTAAACCCAATATCCATCCTAATGACCTCTTGTCATACACTATTAACAAGTTTCCTCTCTCAATAATTCCACCACCCAAAATAGCATCTATATCATCCAATCCAGTCTTCACGACCTTCATGATTAACCCACCAACTAGAACTTTTCTCTTAAAATTAAAAAAGTTTTATCTTCACACATCCACTCCAACAAATAGAGAAGGATAAACAAAATGAAAGGATAGTAAAGGTGGAGTAGACTGAGATTATTAAAAATGAAAAAAGTTTCCCAACTTTTCCATTGCTTTGGTTAGTGCTATACATTAATTTACACTGCTAACAAATTTAAAAGCCTTCAAGTCCTCTATTTCATAGAATGGGAGGTTTATTACTAACAGATTTCTTATTTGGGCTTTAACATTCTCGACTCTTACGAATAAGCTCTCAAAATAGTCCCCTGAGAAGGTGAAAATGATGAAGATACTGTCTAATCTTTTTGGTGGGCCCGCGGGGATTCGAACCCCGGACCTCCACCTCGTAAGGGTGGCGTCATAACCATCTAGACCACGGGCCCGCCCAAAGCATTAAAGTCAAAGTCCAAATATAAATCTTTCGCTTAAAACTTGTGTCTTCAACTCACTTTTCATGCCCAGGAAAATGTTTTTCAGAGGATAAAACCTAAGATTTATAAGGGTTCTAAAATATTCCCAAGCGAGGCGAGATCGGTGGAACGAGAGATCACCGAAGAAAAACTGAAGAAATATTTTGAAATCACAAGAAAAGCTCTTGAAACGCTCGAAATAGCAGTACATGAAAAAAGCACTCTTTTTGCTGTGGCGCAAGACTTTTTAACTATGGCAAAAAGCTATTATAGCGATGCTGAATACTACTACAAAAAAGGAGATTATGTAACAGCATTCGCTGCTTTAAACTATGCGCATGGCTTTATCGATGCAGGAGTAAGACTGGGAGTATTTAAAGGAGAAGACGACAGATTATTTGCATTCGGGTGAGGAAAATGGGAGATTATGTAGTTATCCTTGAGGCTCCAATAATAGTGAGAGAAGTTGAAAGTCCAGACGATGCAATAAATGTTGCGGTTTCAAAAGTAGCAAAAGCATTAAATAAGGAGAAACTAGACTTTGTAAGGGTGGAAATAGGCTACTCTCAATGTCCAGTGTGTGGTTCCCCGTTTGAGAGTGCTTTTGTTATTGGAAATATAGGTCTTGTTGGAATTTATTTAACTTTAAAAGTTTTCAATGCTCAAAGTCTTGAACATGCAGAGAGGATAGCCAAAGCGGTTGTTGGAAAAGCTCTAAAGAAAGTGCCATTAAAAGTTTTTGAGATAAAAGAGCTCCACAATGGGAAAAAAGAAGTTGGGATCGAGCTTAATAACAATAATACTCTCTAGATCCCCATTTGTATTCCCCACTTTTTTGAGGGGGTTTATAATTTGGATTTTATTGTTTTTAGATTTTTCTAAACAAAACTTTTAAGCTTCTTTGTGACAACAGACAACATAACTTTTGGAGGTTTAAACATGGCAAAGTTTATCTTTGTAACAGGTGGTGTAGTTAGTGGTCTTGGAAAAGGGATAACGAGTGCTTCACTTGGAATGCTTATGGAGTCCAGAGGACTAAAAACCACAAACATAAAGATAGACCCCTATCTCAACTATGATGCTGGAACTATGAGTCCCTACCAGCACGGAGAGGTCTTTGTTCTTGATGATGGTGGTGAAGTTGATCTAGATCTAGGAAATTATGAGAGATTTCTGGATACAAATCTAACTTTTGAACATAATATTACCACAGGTAAGGTTTACTCTGCCGTTATAGAGAAGGAAAGAAGAGGAGACTATCTAGGTGCCACTGTCCAAGTCATTCCTCATATCACCAATGAGATAAAAGAGCGTATAAGGAAGATAGCAGAGGAGTACGACATTGTTGTTGTAGAAATCGGAGGAACTGTGGGTGATATAGAAAGCATGCCTTTCCTCGAGGCTGCAAGACAAATGCAACTCGAAGAGGGAAGAGACAATGTAGCATTTGTCCATGTAACTTACGTGCCAAAGCTTAAAGTCGTGGGAGAACAAAAAACCAAACCCACACAACACAGCGTTAAAGAACTCCGCTCACTAGGAATTCAACCCGATGCAATAATAGCAAGGAGTGAAGATCCCCTTGAGGAGGGAGCTAGGAGAAAGATAAGTCTCTTTACAAATGTACCTGAAGAGGCCGTGATAAGTGCTTACGATGTTGAAGACACATACGAAGTACCATTACTCCTTGAAAGAGAAGGTTTGGGAAGATATCTCACAAAGAGACTTGGCCTTGAAGAGAAGGAACCGGACCTAAAGGCCTGGGAGGAAATGGTAAAGAAGTATAAGAACTTGAAAGAAGAAGTAGAGATAGGAATTGTTGGTAAATATGTTAAGCTAGCTGATTCTTACTTAAGCATTAAAGAGGCACTAAAACATTCAAGCATAGCAAATGAAGTTAAGGTAAAAATAAGATGGATTGAAGCTGAAGACCTCGAGAAAGAAGGATTCAAACTTCTAGAGGGAGTGGATGGAATAATAGTTCCAGGTGGATTTGGCGCCAGAGGAAGCGAAGGAAAGATAATGGCTGTAAAATATGCAAGAGAAAATGACATACCCTTCTTAGGAATTTGCTTTGGATTCCAGCTTACGGTGGTGGAGTTTGCAAGACATGTTCTTGGTTTAGAAGAAGCAAATTCTACAGAAATAAACCCACAGACACCATATCCAGTGGTTGATCTTCTTCCGGAACAACGAGAAATAGATAAACTTGGAGGAACAATGCGTCTTGGAGCTTATCCCGTAAAAATAAAAGAAGGAACCCTAGCCCATAAACTCTATGGAAAAGAGCTCATTTATGAAAGACATAGACACAGATGGGAAGTAAATCCCGAATTTGTAAGAGAATTTGAAAGAGCAGGTTTGGTGTTCAGTGGGATTTCAGCAGATGACAAAAGAAGAATGGAGATCCTTGAGCTTCCAACTAACAGCTACTTCATCGCAACCCAATTCCACCCAGAATTTAAATCACGACCTATGAGACCTGCTCCAGTATTTAAGGGCTTAGTCAAAGCAGCAAAAGAAAAAAGATATGGCTAAAGCCCAAATTCTTCCATTATTTCTTCTTCAAAGCTTTTTACCTTCTTTGTAAGCTCAAAATAAAGCATTAACCCACCAATCGCCATCAAAGTTTGTATTAATGCTTGGAATGGTGATTGAAGAATATTTGATATCAAATTAGCTGTGAAGTCACTTTTGCCCAAAAATAACAAACCAATGAAGGAAGCTGGAACTGCTAACAGGAGGAACCCCGAAACAACCAAAAATGCACCAAATCCAATTGACGAAAGCTTGTTTTTGAAAGCGATTGAAAAACAACTTAATGAAGCTGTTATGGAGTTACTCATGACATAAATCGGTACTGCCATTGAACCTGCTGCCACTAGTAATAGAATCAATGGAAATTCCACAAGCAAAAGGAGCCACATTAATACTGAACTCCCTGTGAGAACTATAAGTGCACTAAACAAGAGCATTGGACCCAAAAGTATAATGATAGTTATTATTCCCACCAGAAGATTAACGAAGAAAACCTGAAAAACATGGTGTATCCCCTCGTATACTAAATCTACAAGAGAATATGTCTGGTTATCCTCCACCATAAGAGCCCCTTTTACAATTGCATATTCACTAAGGGCCTGAAGTAGTAATGATACTAGCATAAAGACTAAAAAGAGTCTGAAAAATTCCGCCATTTCATTAAGAACCTCTTCAGAAATAGTGCTCCCATGTTCCTCAAATATTACACTTTCATTACTTCCTCCCGAGACCCCCCAAAGGTTCTCAAAAACCGATGTCTCCCTAAATAAGTAAGCAGAAAACGGACTAAGGAGGAGTGAAACTATCAAAGGTATTATTAAAAGCTTTAAATTTTTTGTAATTGTAATAATAGCCCTACCAAACGCATTTACTGCCCCCACTCTGACCACCAGAAAAAATAAGGGAGTTAACGTTTTAAGAGTTTTGGAGAGAAAGGGAAAAGATTTATAAGCAAATCTCTAAAATGCCCATAGGGTTAAGATCATCATGAGGTGAGAGTTATGGCTATCTGGCAGGGAAGATCACTCAAAAAACCTTCAGGTGGAAGAATCATATTTGCAAGAAAGAAGAGAAAAAGGGAGCTTGGAAGAGAACCAGCATTTACAAGGGTAGTTGAAGATAAGGAAGAAAGAAAGATCATAAGAACCTACGGTGGTAACAGAAAGGTCAGGTTGGTTAAGGCACTCTATGCAAATGTCTTTGAAAATGGAAAAGGTAAGAAAGTAAAGATAATCAGCGTTGTTGAGAACCCAGCAAACAGACAATATGTAAGAAGAAACATTATCACAAAAGGTGCAATAATCCAAACAGAAATCGGAAAAGCACTAGTGACCTCAAGACCTGGCCAAGAAGGCATTGTGAATGCAGTCCTTATAAAAGATGAAAGTGCCTGATTTCTCTCTTTTTCTGCGAATCCTTTATATCCCTTGAACACATATTTTTACTTAGGTGTAGACAAGTGGAATACTCCCGTATAGAAAAGATATTAGCTAGTTTGTTTGTACTCTTCCTTCTTATTGCAAGCATAAACTTTCTTAGAGAGCTTGAAAATATCCCCAAGAGGCCGGACTATAATTATTACCAAGAAAAATATGGTATAAACACTCTCCTTGAAAACCAGACTCGTTTAATGGGATTAGATAGAGAACTCTTTCAAGATTATCAAAAAACAAAAGATGTCCTAACTGAGGCAGAGCGAGTTTATCTCTTTAAGAGAGAGGAATATAGAGTAGCTCTTGAAAACGGAAACGTCACAGAAGACCTCAAAAATGAATATGTAAAAGCCAAGGAAGAGTATGAAAAAGCATACTTTCAATATCTTGGGGCCAAAAGTGCCTATGAAAAAATCCACAATCAATTAGAAGAACTCAATTCAAAAATCCAAGAACTATCAATGAGAGCGAGTACCGAGTATACCAGGGCCTACCAAGCATATAGGCTCAAAGTTCTGGCATTAAAACTTTTATTTGCCCTTCCAATCTTTATACTCTCCTTCCTTCTCTTAAAAAGATACAAAAACATATACACACTTTCCATGATAAGCTACTCCTCATTACTACTCATCTATCTTCTCCTTTCAGTTATATGGGATACCATCCAGATTATAGGTCTGAGCCTCTTTGGCGCCTTTGCAACTTTGCTAGCACTCTATTACATAAGAAGAGAATACTTCAAACCCGAGAGAGTTTACAAAAGAAGGGTAGCTCAGAATAAGTGCTATAACTGTGGCTTCCCTATAAAGGAGGATTACCTTCATTGCCCTAACTGTGGGACCCCATTAAAAGAAAAATGTGAACATTGTGGAGCTCTAAAACCTATTCACCTTCAATTCTGCCCATATTGTGGACAATAGCCTCCATCTCTGGTTTTATTATTTTTATGACTCTTTTTTTAAGCTCCTCTATTCCTAAACCTTTCTCAGCTGCAATCCGTAAAGATTCAACACCCCTCTCTCTTAAAAACTCCTCTACCTCCCTTATCTTATCCTCATTGGCAATATCCGTCTTATTCAGCACAACTATAAATGGAAAACCCCCAAATTCTCTGTAAACTTCCTCAAAAAGGTGCATTTGTTCCTCGATTGGATATCCACAGTATTCACTTGGATCAAAGATGTAGATTATCAATTTGCCAAGGTGCTTTAATGCTAAGATAGCTTGTCTTTCAATTTCGTTTCTCTCACTTAAGGGTCTATCCAAAAGACCAGGTGTGTCTATAACCTGATACCTAAGCCAGTGTTCCTCGAATTGCCCAACGTTTATTCCCTTAGTGGTGAAGGGGTAAGTTGCAATCTCTGGTTTCGCATTTGTAAGCCTCCTTAACAATGTAGATTTTCCTACGTTTGGATGGCCTGCTATGACTATAGTGGGAAGATCAAGATCAATCACTGGCATGTCTTTTAGAACGTCTCTGGCCTTGTTTAGATATTCCAGATTATCGTTAATGTCTTTTAAAATACTTGCAACCCTTCCATAGAACTCCCTTCTTAATCGAGCAATTTCCTTGGGATCTCTGGAATACCTCACTTTCTCTACGTATCTCTCCTCAAGAGTCCGAATGGTCTTCACGGCCCAATTTATTGATGCTAATGCCTTATGAAACATTCTTTTATCTACAAGAGTATCTAAAAGTTCTTGGTAAAATGATGGAAGGGTTGAGACTCCAGGCGTTCTATTTAGGACCTTCCTAAGATTATCCCGAATAACATTTGAAACTGTCCTTATTCTAAGCTCTTCTCTCTGCCTTGCTTTACTTACTATATTTCCCCTTGGAGTGAAAGCAGATGCAGCCTTCTCAGCGCGCCTAAATGCTTTATCAATAATCTCATCCGCCAGAAGGATAGTAGGCATTTTTTCAAATGGATTCTTCATATCCTCTCACCTTTTTCTATTTTTCTCGCCGTTAGTGAGTTTCTCAAGGAGTTTTTAAAGATGTTGATGAAATTATCCTCTATAAGGCTTCAAAAATGGGGAAATTTAAAACCTCTCCAGCATTTTTGGAATCTCCTGTGGCTCAAGAGCAGTCTCCACAACATATCCCTTTTCTACTAATATCTTGTTAAAGAGGTCGCTCTTTTTCCACCCATCCAATGTAAGATCCCCATAAAACATCAACTCAGGCAAGAATATAACTCCCAGTTCAACCTCTGGAAGCTTCTTAACTTCTCTAAGCACGTCTTGAGCTGTCAATAGGCCAGCAGTTCCTATATTGCCTCCAAAGAATTCATTTTTTACCATGATTACCTCGAGTTTTGGGAAAAGTCTTTTGATTTCTGGGTAAGCCAGCTCACCAGTAAATATATAGACTGGAAACTCACTTTCAATCTCAAATGGCTCAAATGGAAGCATGAACTCTCCCAGGAGGGATTGAAATATCGGGGGGATCACTATTTTAATATCAAGGTTCTTTTGTCCCTCTTCCACAATTCTCTTGACATATTGAAGTTCCTCCTTACTCAAAGGCCTCGTTTTTGAAAACCTTGTAACTCCAATTGGAAACAACCTAACTTCATGAACACCAAACTCGTCCAATTTTCTAAGGATTTCCCCTATGTCCCTAACATTATAGCCGGGTACCAGTATAATGTCAGCGATCGTCCTAAAATGTTCCACAACTTTAGGTAGAAGGTCAATTATTTTTTCAGCATTTTTGTTTCTCATAAGTTCTACTCTAACTTTCCTTTTGGTTGTATGAAGAGAAATTTGGATCTCGTCCAGACCAGCTTTATAAAGAGTTTCTATCCTCCTCTCATCAAAACGAACATTTGCAGACGTATCTGTAACCCTTATCCATAAATCATAGTTTTTTCTTGCATAAGCTATCCTTTTTTCAAGCTCTGGGTCATTTAGAGTGTCATGTTTAGCTACTCGATAAATCATTTGAGGTGGATTCTGCAACAAATAGCAGAAAACACAATCGTTTCCGCACGGCCCTGCTCTAGATGATGGAGGAATAATTAGAAGATCTTCCCTTTCATTCACCATGTCAAGCTCATATTTAGTTATCTTTCTGAGCTTGTACTCTTCAGTCAGCTCATACATAATGAAAGAATGAAAACAAGGTTTAAAAAGAATTAGATGGATAAAATATCCTACTTCCCTGCTATTCTAACATTTTCAAAGGCTACTGATGGCACAACCATGCTTCCACCAAAGGGGAGAACTTTTTGTTCTTTACTTATCGCATAGATGCTCGGCAATAGTTCGTAAATATTGCCACTCATCATAAAGACTGTAGACCCTTTTATCTCTCCATCTTCAATGAGGAATGCTGGATTTGCTACCACTGCAAAGTTCCCATTATCTGGGTTGCTCGAATGAGCTCCTTGGAAACTGTCTACAAGGTATCCATGCTTTATTTCGCCGATTATATCTTCAATCTCTTGTTCCCCATTTTCAATCACTACATTGTGAAGAGCTATTCCTATTCCTCCAGTAGAAAAGTTTCTTTTTCCATTTCCCGTGCTTTTCACTTCCTTGATATTTGCCCAATAGTTATCCCAAATAAAACCTTTAAAGACCCCTTTCTCTACAAGAACATTCTTTCTCGTTGGTGTTCCTTCATCATCCGCTATTATGGGATTTATACTAAGTTCATGCAAGGGATCATCATATACGTTTAAAAGATCACTCGAAATTGTTTCTTCAAGTTTATTCATCAGCGGAGTAGTTCCTTTCATGAGCTTCTCGCCACTAAAGGCTGGGAAGAAAGCATAATTCAAGAGACTTGAGAGAGCCCAAGGTTGCAAAATAACTTTTGCTTCTTCCGTTTTACTTCTTTCTACATTAAATGCCCATTTGACTTTTTGAACTGCACTTTTTACAACACTTTCTACATCGAGGTTAAGAGAAAGCCTTGCATCAAAGTCAAAAATTCCGGGAGTTACTTTTCCTCCTTTCATTCCCACGAGTTCAATGTAAAAGAACGCTCCACCACCTTCTTGAAACACATTGACACCATTGGAATTCATTATTAAGCTTTCTCTCCATTCAGCACCACCTCCGCCACCTGCAACCACGACTCCCTCTTCCTGCAAAGCCTGATCTATACTCTCCTTGGCCAGTTCAACGAAGCAATCGGGAGATACTTCCTTAATTTCTTTATCCATTTTTCTCGGGGCTCTGTATTTTCCTGGAAGTGGGAGAGAAACCCATTTTTCATCAGGCTTATTGAGCCTAGACATCTTGTATGCTCGCTCTATTGCGTCTCTGAGTGCTTTTTTATCATCGGTATCAACTATCGAAACTCCAAGCCTTTTATCCTTCAGACCTCTAATTATAGTAACTACTCTTTCTCTAAGGGCCGAAGTAGAAACTTCATTAAGCTCAATATTTACACTTGCATCTCTAGTTCTATAAATGGCAATTTCAAGCTCATCAAAAAACTTTTCCCCGTACTTGATCAACTCTTCCATTTCCATCACCCGATTATTATTCCCCCATCAAAGCGCATATGAGGCCCGCCAGAACTTACAAAAGCTGCTTGTCCTTTCCCACATCTCCCCATTTCAAGGCCAAAATCTCTTCCTACGGCACTTATCTTCTTCAAGGCTTCAATTGCAATTCCACTAATAGATGTATCCCTAATTGGTTTTGTTATTTCTCCATTTTCTATCACATAGCCTTCCTGAATTCCTACTTGGAATGCTGAATTAAGCTGGGCTTGACCTCCCCTGAAGTCTACAACGTAATAACCAAACTTAATATCTTCTATCATTTCTTCAAAATTCCAGTCTCTTGGTTCAAAAATAGTATTACGCATCCTTATTATTGGGGGATAAGTATAGTTTTCGGCTCTCGCGTGACCATTTGGTTCCATACCCCATTTGTGGGCATATTCTCTGTTTAACATTATCTGCTTGAGTACACCATTTTCAATGATGTGAATGTCTTTTACCGGGACCCCTTCATCATCATACTTATCGTTTCCAAAACCACCTTCAACTATACGCTCACTCATTGTTACATATTCTGGAGCAACCTCTTTTCCAAGAAGATCTTTGAATGGAGAATTTATTGTCAAATCTGCCTCAGCTAAGTGCCCCAAAGCTTCATGAGCTATGAGACCTACAATTATTGGACCAGCAACTATTGGAAATTCTCCCCTCTTAGGTGCAACCCCTTGTAACTGGGCATGAACCTTTCTAATGACTCTTTTTGCAACCTCTTCATTGGGTTCCCTCTCCCTGAAGAGCTCCCATCCATAATCCACAGCCCCTACTTCGTCTCTGGCTGCTGCTAGTCTTTCTCCTTCTTTACCCGTAGCCCATACATACTGCCATACATAGTTTAATTCCCATTTTATTTTAGTCCCCTCATTTGTGAGAAGAATCTTTTCCCCACTTGCATCCTCATACCTGAGCCATGTAGACTTAATAGTACTATCCGCTTTAAGGAGAGACTCAAGTTCAGCTAATCTTTCAACTTTTTCTTCTATGGAAACTTCTTTTGGCTTTATTTTCATCTTACTCCTTACAATATCTTCATAGGTTTTAACCTCTGCAAGTTGGATTTTCTCCTTCTTTGCTTTTGCTGTGGCCCTAGCAAGCTTGTATGCACTCCCTATAGCCATCTCAATCCTGTCAAGCCTATTTGTAGAAGCAAAACCCCAAGCCCCATCCGCAAGAACTCTTACAGCAATGCCTATTTGGTCCTTTCCAGCAAAAGTTGTAAAAGTGCCATCCTTAAGCTCAAGAGTATTTTTGTTTACATTCTCATACCGTACCTCTAGGTATTCTGGCTTAAATTTCTCAAGAGCCCATTCAAGAGCTTTTTCAAGTCTATCTTCCATTGCATATCACCCATAATCTAAAGGTTTAGATAATCATTTGAATTAAATACCACAAGTATAAAAGTATTTCCTTGTTCGACAGTGAACATAATAGAACAGTAAGAATAGAAAAAGTATAAATCTCCTGACTCTATAAGAGAACAGTGGAGGTGGAAGGATGTTTGATGTGATTGCAATAGGCAATCTTAACTATGATATCACGCTTTTAGTTGAAAGATTCCCAGAATTTCATGAAAAGATCATAGCTAAAGGTGCTCATTTTGGATTAGGAGGTGCTGCCGGCAATACGGCTTCTTGGCTTGCCCAAATGGGGCTTAAAGTTGGATTTATTGGCGCAGTCGGAAATGATGAGATTGGAGAGGCCCATATAAACTACTTTAAGAAAGTAGGTGTTGACGTTAACGGAATCAAAGTTATAGAGGAGCACTCTGGAATAGCAATATCCATGATAAAAGGCGAAGATAAAAGGATAGTAAAGCACTTAGGAGCAAATGCTTATCGAGAGGTAGACTTTAGATATTTATCAAAAGCGAAATACATTCACATGTCTTCAAATCCAAAGAAGCTCATAGAAAAAGTTGTTGAATTTGCTTGTGAGAGAGATATTCCTGTTTTTCTAGACATTGGAGAGGCAGAAGTTCCCAAGCACATAGAAAATAAGATAACATACCTCCTAATGAACGAAGATGAGTTCAAACGTAAATATGGAAGCTTGAAAAATGTCCATATTGTGAAAGCCAAAAATTTAATAATTACCCTAAACGGTGGAGGGGCGTTAATTAGGGATGAGAATGAGAAAGTTTTTGAAGTCAAAGGACTAAGTGCTGAGGTCATTGATTCTACTGGAGCAGGAGATGCCTTTGATGCTGGATTCATTTATGGAGTGGTTAATGGATGGAACTTAAAAGATGCAGCAACTTTAGGCACTTTTTTAGCATATCTGACAGTTCAAAAGATTGGAGCCAGAACAGCCATAATACCTCTAGAGGAAATTAAAAAGAACGCCAAGAAACTTAATGTAAAGCTTCCCTTTTAATAACTCTTCAATCCTACTATTCTGGCCTGTCTTTCACTCCATTTATAAACTAAGTATCCCACAATTGCATATGTCCCTGAAAGGAGTACAAGATACGAGATCTCACTTATCGAATTGAGATAACCATAAGCAACAATTTTTCTAACAGCCTCGCTTGTTGGAGCATAAGGGAGAATTTTTGCTAAGATTTGAAGTCCCTTTGGAAGTATAGAAACAGGATACATGGCACCACTTAAAGCAAACACCAACATTTCAAGTATTGTGATAAATGGCCCTGGATCTTTTAAGTAAAGTACTATCCCAGCGGCGGTCATTCCTAATCCAATCATGCCAACTGCACCCACTAAAAGAAATGGAATGGCCTTTAAGAAGTTTAAAAAGTCAAATCGAATGTTAAAAAGCAAGGTGAAAATTGGAATATAAATACCCATGTACAAAAAAGATAAGAAAATTCTAGTGAGAACATTACCCATAAAGAATGTTATTCTTCTCATGGGAGCAGCGAATGAATATTCAAGCGTGCCCGCATACAACTCTTCCACAATACTCCATACAAACCCACTTAAAAACGTGAGCCCAAACCCAAGAACCATAAAGCCGAGCACTGCAAAAGTCACGTAATCTGCATAGCCCGTAAGCTGTTGAAGTGCTGGAGAGTTTCTCTCTCCGGTTAATCCAATCCCTATTAACAAGGCTTGGCCTACGAAGAAGAAACCAAACATCACATCACTTACTAACCAGAGTTTATAGCTTGTGAAGATACGCCAATTTTTTACTGCAACTCCATATAGGGCTTTAAGTTCGCTAGTAACCCCCATAACCAATCACCCTAGTGATTTTTTCGGCCCACTTGAAAAGAGCATAACCAATTCCCCAATATAGTGGGATTAAAAAGAAAAGCCACTTGATCTCTCCTAAAAGCTCAACATAACTCGTTCCAACAAAAAGAGCCCTTACTATATACGCAGCATGAGTTAATGGAAAAATCTTTGAGAAAGCGACCATAATTTTTGGCATCACATTTAATGGAAAGAACACACCTGAAAAGAAAAGCATGGCAAATTCAAATATCTGAGCAAATGGCCCTATGTTTTTCAACATCATAACTAAACCTGCAAATACAAATCCAAATCCTAAAAACGCAACCAACGAAGCAAAGATGATTGGAAGAGACTTCAAAATAACCGAAAATGTAAGAGGAATATCAAATATCACTATCCCAATTGCAAATACTACTCCCATAAGGACTGAATCCATGAGTAACCAACTCATGGCCAAACTAGACAATAATTCCACCATTTTTGCTGGTGAAAGAATATTCATTTCAAAAGTTCCCCTTTGAAGTTCTCTCCTCACCCCCCAGACATAAGCTTCCATCGGAGATACTGAAACCCACCATAGAACATATCCTATTAAAGCATATGTGGGGTAATCCCCCATGCCCGTAGAAACCTCTAATAAAGCAGAATACCTTCCTCCAAGGACCGCCTGGCCAAAAAATACAAACTGTAAAAGAAAGACTAGCCCAACTAGTACAGAACTTATAACTCGAAGGGGATATCTAAAAAACATTCTGAACTCCTTTTCAATAACTGCAGAGAGTATCAATCCCTTAACCCCCTTCCTGTAAGCTTTATGAACACATCTTCAAGAGTGGGCTCCTTTTGCTCGACGCTTATTATCTTCGCACCCCTTTTCACAAGCCACTCGACGAGTTTCGGCAAATCTTCTTCATCTACGGTTCCTCTAAGGAGTGCAGTATCACTCTCTATATCCCTCTCGATAATTGCTAATCTCCAAGGAATTTCATTAGGTATCCTGCCCTTAAGACGTATTTCAACTGCATCTTCAGCTTTGACTAATTTTTTAAGACCGTCTGGTGTGTCAAGAGCTATTATTTTCCCATGGTCTATTATGGCGATCCTATCACAGAGCTGCTCTGCTTCAGCCATGTAATGAGTTGTTAAAAGAACGGTCTTTCTCTCCTCGTCAACGAGTTTTCTCACGAATTCTCTGACAAATATTGAACTCTGAACATCTAACCCTAGTGTAGGTTCATCCAGAAAGAGCACTTCCGGATCATTTATCAGGGCCTTTGCTATTGCTAAGCGCTGTTTCATTCCCCGAGAGTAGTTCATTACCAAGTCATTTCGTCTCTCCCACAGCCCAACAAACCTAAGAAGTTTTTCAATCCTTTCTTTCTCCTCCCTTTTTGGCACGTAATAGATCCTTGCGAAATATTTGAGATTTTCATAACCACTCAAACGCCAATAAAGGGTTCTTTCTCCTTCTGCGACGAGGTTTATCCTCTTTCTAATTTCCCTAGCGTCTTTTCTTAAGTCATAACCCAAGATCTTCGCATTACCCTCTGTTGGCTCTAAAAGAGTGGTGAGAATTTTTATTGTGGTTGTCTTTCCTGCTCCATTAGGACCAAGAAGACCAAAGAGCTCACCTTTCTTAACCTTGAAACTGATTCCTCTAACTGCCTCAACCCATTCTACTTTCCTAAACGGGAGAGGAATCTTTTTAGGATAGCGTTTTTTTAAGTTGCTGACTTCAATAGCATGCATGGTACTTCCCTAGATTATTCATAACAAAAGGGCATAAATAAAGATAATGGTTCTCATCAGGCAAAGGCTTAAAAATAGTAAAAAGATAAACAATAAAAAGAACAATAAGTGCTCTAAACCCCGAGGATATCATGGAGGTGGCTTGATTGGAAATCACAATTGAAAAGTTTAAGCCCAAAGTTACTAGACCCTTCAAAAGGAAAAACGAGTATTGGGTTAAGCTCATTGATGAAAGTGGTGAATATATAATGAAGTTCAAAACCCCTTTGGAAGCTGAAGATGCTATTTATGGTCTTCTCGATTTGCAAGTTTATGGCGGAAAGGTCAAGCTAACTTTGAGAGAGGGAAACGTGATAGAGAATATTGAAGTTTTGGAACTTTACAAACCTTCGGCAAAAGAGCTTGTTGATGAGTACTTTACTGATTAAATTGACGTCCTTTTTTATACATTAACCTCCTTTTTTCGACAAAAACCTATATATACTATAGGGGGCATAATATATAAATAGAGCTACCTAAAAGAGCAGAAAAATTAATTTTTAGCATGAAATCCAATGATTTGGAGGGCTTATTTATGGCAAGAAAAAGAAACAAGGAACTCATGAAGTTTGCAGAGGAAATCGGGGGAGAAGAGGCAATAGAGGTAATCAAGGCTCTAGAAAAGAAAGGTGAGGCTACAGACGAGGAACTAGCTGAAGTAACTGGAATAAGAGTAAATACCGTGCGCAAAATTCTCTATTCTCTCTACGACAACCAGCTCGCAGAGTTCAGAAGAACCAGAGATAAGGATACTGGATGGTACTACTATTACTGGCGTCTTGAAACAAAAAGACTGCCTGAAATAATAAAAGCCAAAAAAATGCAAGAACTTAAAAAACTCAAAGAGGTGCTTGATGAAGAAACCAGAGAAATCTATTACCACTGCGGAACTCCAGGACATCCAAGGTTAACTTTTGATGAAGCCATGGAATATGAATTCAGATGCCCTCTATGTGGAGAAATGCTTATGCAATATGACAACACTGAAATTGTGAAGGAACTTCAAGAAAGGATAAAAAAACTTGAAAAAGAACTAGGGCTTAAAGCTTGATTTTTTTAGATAAATAAATGAACTGCGGGGATGGTAACATGGAGATAGTTATTCTTGAGAAAATTTATGGGGATCGAAGCGGTTTTGAAAAGCTTAATAGGAAGCTTAAATCTCTTATTGGAGATTTAGAAATCTCTTGGAAAGTAGGTATAACCCAAAGACAATGGGCAAAAATATCCCTAGAAGGAGAAGACAAGGAGGTTTCTGCGAACCTCATTAGGGAGGAATTTGGAGAAATTCCGTACAAACTCAGTGCTATCGAAGAAGGAAGAATATATAAAGGCCGTTTTGTTGACCTAGGAAAAATAGGGTATGGTGTTTATGTTGATATAGGGATTTTCTCGCCTGTTCCAAAGGATGCCCTCATTCCACTTTACTACCTCAAGTCCACGTTTGGAGAAAAACCCGTTAGGCGAATGATAAGAGAATTTGGGTGGATAGATTATCTCCCAGTTGAAGTCGAGATAAAGAAGGTAGAGTTTGGAACAAGAGAAATTGAAGTAGAATTTACAAGAAGACAGCTCACAAAGATAAACAAATGGTTGAATGACGGTCACGACAAGATTTTTATTGCTGGGACAGTGAGTGAGAATGTTGAAAAAGCTCTCATTGAAACAGGCCATTCACGAGATGTAATACGCTTAGAAGAACTTGGATTAATGGAGACTTTACTAGTTCTCAAAAAAGGCACACAAGCCCCAGGAATAATAAAAGAGATCGGGCCGTATTTAAAACCGGCAGTCTTCGGGGCAATAAAATTCCCAAGTGACTATCTTTAGAGCAAGGGGGTTTTCAAGTTAGATAAAGCTCGGTAATCAATCTTACAGCAAGCCCAGAAGATACCAAGATAAGTGCAAGTATCACCTCAGGAACTGCCAACATAAGCACCAAGTGAGACAGGAAAAGCCAAAGTAGTAGTGCTTTACCCCCTTTCATTCTTAGTATTGATCTTCTAAACCTGAAAAGAACATAAGAAATTAAAATAATCTGTACAATGCCCTCTTTCATAAATAGTATTAAATAATCAAACCGTACAACAAGTGGCCATTCAGGGAGAGGAACGTTAAAATAACTCCTACCTGCAAGGAATATTGCCGTAGTAAGACCCAAATATAGATAATTTTTCATTGATTTTGTTGGAAGTGCAAGAAACATAAAAACTGGGATTAATAAGAGATAAGGCCAAATTAATGCGCCAAATCCAGTAATAACTGATAAAATCATTATCTGTTTTATTAACTTAGAGTCCTCTTCAATGAATTTTGTATTCAATACTATAGCCAGCACAGTAACAAGAAAGAGTATCTCAAATATTGAGCCATTAAAAGTTTCCAAAGAATGCCTAAATGTAGGTGAAGCAAAAGTTAACCCAAACACAACAAACCCAAGCTCTCTATATGGTTTTGGAGCAATGAAAAAGAGTAAAGTCGCTATCAAGAATATCAAGAATAAATGAAGAATTAAAACTGCCTCTTCAGTTGGAGAATACAGCCTAAAATAAAGATTAAAGAATAATGTTAGAAGAGAACCTTTTTCCTGACCAATGAGGGCATTTTGGAAAATTGACTTCAAGAATGTTTCACTTATTGTAAATAAACCCGAGTTAGAAAACCATAATGCAAGGAGAGCTATCACCAGAATATAGAAGAAATGGGTGTACTTTCCATGCTTCGAAAACAAAAATGTAAATAAAAATACCAAGAAGGAGACAATTAAAAGAGCACCATATATTTCTTTAATTTCAAAGGCATGTTTTTGAGAAAATGGTTCCTCGATTAAGTAGATATTCTCCTCATTCCCAGTAAAAAATACTGCATTATCAAGGACTATCACTGAGGGGTTCAATGAAGCCTCATAAGGAAGACCTGTTAACTCCCACAACTCCTTCATTTTTGGGTTTTCATAAACGTTTCCAACAAGAACGATAACTTCTTGACCCCTTTCTTTAAATCGTGAGAGTTTTGCATCTAAATATGTTGCCCAGGCTTGAGAATACTCACTCTCCCCTGAAACCACATAATATCCCCTTTCATCATTAAGAAACTCCTCAAACGCCTTTTCATCTGGATAGAAACTTAATTCTGCTGCAGAAACTAGAGGAAGTATCAATATTACGAGTAATATCGACAGGATCTTTTTCATCGGCGCCACCAGATAAAATTATACCCTATAAATGATACCTTGATGAGTAATAAAAAATAATGAATTTAAATTTTACTTTTCTCTCCTGAAAGCCTCATCGTTCCTACATGAGACACGGTCAATTATCAAAAAGGGTAAGAGACTAATCTCCATCCTCTTTTTTCTCCAACCTCCTAGCCAGTTTTTGGGCAATCTCCATAAATGCTTTTGCTGCTGGTGTCTCTTCAAAAAGCACTATGGGTATGCCATTGTCACTTGCCTCTCTTGCCTTAAGATCAATAGGAACCTTCCCGAGAAAGTCTACCCCTTCTTTTTCTGCAAGCTTTTCTCCACCACCTTCTCCAAAGAGATCAATCTTATTTCCACAATGGGGGCATATTAAGTAACTCATGTTCTCAACAACAGCCACATAAGGAACTTCCATCTGCTTCATCATATTCACGGCTTTTCCAGTGTCAAGTAACGCCACTTCTTGAGGAGTGGTAACTATTATGGCAGCATCTAGACTTAATGTTTGAGTAACTGTTAAAATTTGATCTCCAGTTCCGGGTGGAAAATCCACTATCATGAAATCTAAAGTTCCCCACTTAACATCACCAAGAAGTTGTTTAATGGCCTTTGTAACCAGAGCTCCTCTCCAGATAATAGGTTGATCGTCAGGCACCATAAAACCCATACTCATTACTTTAATTGGTGTTGTTTGTCCAAAAAAGTCATTCATTGGGGGTATCATCTCAAAATGCCCATCTTCAAACTTTTCAGCTAGAATTTCAGCTTTTTCAACTCCAAGCATTTTGGCAATATTTGGCCCATGTACATCGGCATCAAGAACTCCCACAAAATATCCCTGCTTTGCGAGGGCTGCTGCTAAATTCACGGCTACTGTTGATTTACCGACACCGCCTTTGCCACTTAAAACTGCTATTCTAAATCTCCACTGTTTCTCTTTCTCTTTAATTCTTTGCGTGAGAGGGTCGGCGCCCAGACCTGGAACATTAAAAGTGGGGGGAGTTTTTATCGTCATTTTCATCACCTCAAATTTTTTAGGCTAATCTAAGAAAAGAAGCTTAATCTTATAAGCTTTGCCCATAAATTACACAACAGTACACAAAAATGAGTAACAAAAAGAAGAAATCTAGAGAAGCTCAACTTCCTTACCAAGGATTCTCCAGACTTCTTTGATCTGTCTCTTGAGTTCTTCAATTGCCTCTGGCTTCTTGAAGAGGTGTTTGAATCTTCCTTGGAGCCTAAGATAGTCCTCAATTGGCTTTTTGAACTTTCCATCTTTGGGGAATCTTTGGAACTTAATGTTATGGAAGTCACCGTTTTCAATTTCGAAGAGAGGCCATAGACCTGTCTCAATCGCTAATTTTGCGATTTCCACAGTTTTCTCTGGTGGAGTTCTCCATCCTGGAACACATGGAGCTAAAACTTGAACAAATGCTGGTCCATCGACACTTGCGGCCTTTTTCATCTTCCTGTAGAAGTCATATGGATCTCCAATGCTTGCTGTAGCCACATAGGGAATTTGATGAGCTGCAGCTATTAGAGCTACCCATTTCTTTGGTTTGTCCTCACCAATTGAGTACTTTCCAGGCGGTGAAGTGGTTGTCCATGCTCCGTAAGGAGTGGATGAAGATCTCTGGATACCCGTATTCATGTAAGCCTCATTATCATACATGAGGTAAACCACATTGTGTCTTCTTTCAAGCATTCCAGAAAGGGCTTGGAGACCAATATCTGCTGTACCACCATCTCCACCAATGGCAAGGATTTTTCCTTTTCTTCCAAGCTTCTTCCAAGCAGCGTCGACACCACTTGCGACTGCACCAGCGTTTTCAAAAGCTACATGTATCCAAGGAGCTTTCCATGCAGTATATGGGAAAACACCAGAAACAACTTCCATACATCCTGTGGCATGAGCAATGGCAAATGCATTCGGATCGCCATATTTTGCTTCCATAGCCTCGCTAAATGCTTTTGTAGCAAGTCTCATGACTATTGCAGGACCGCATCCAGCACATGCGGCATGACCAGGTGCCCAGTATTCGCGAGTTGTGATAGGAGGCTTTCTAACTGCCATCATAACCACCTCACAAAATCTCCTTCCTCAATCCTATCCAGTTAACTTCTTCAACCTTCTCTCCTTCAAGGGCCTTCTTTGATATCTCAACGACTTCTTCAAGTTGTTCAAAGGTAACATCCCTTCCACCAAGTCCAAGTATGAAGTCAAGGATTATTGGCTTCTCTTTCTCGTTTATAAGTGCTCTACCGACATCTGTGTAAACAGCACCACTAATTCCAAAGCTTATGTCTTTTTCAAGAATAGCAAGAACCTTTGTTTTCTTTGCGAGAGCCCTTATCTCCTCAATTGGGAATGGTCTGTAAACTGTCATCTTAGCCGCCCCAATTTTTACGCCCTCTTCCCTCTTCTTGTCAATGAACTCCTTGAGAGTTCCAGCTAATGAGCCCATTGTGAGAAGAATTACTTCAGCATCCTCAGTCTTGTATTCCTCGATCATATGATATCTTCTTCCAAACTTCTTCTCGAATTCATCAAAGACCTCTTTAATGACTTTTCTCGCGTTTTCCATTGCTTGCCAAACTGTGTATCTGGCTTCCATGTAGTGAGCTGGGAATCCAAGGGCACCTTGAGTGATTGGTCTAGCTGGATCGAGATAAGCGTGTTTTGGTACGTATTCTCCAAGGAACTCGTCAACTACTTCTTGATCTGGTATTTCTACTGGTTCAACTGTATGTGTCAATATGAAGGCATCAAAGCCAACCATTGCTGGGAGAAGAACTCTCTCGTCCTCAGCAACTTTAAATGCTATAAGGATTAGATCCAGTGCTTCTTGGTTGTTTTCAGCATAGAATTGCATCCAACCAGTGTCTCTCTCACTTATTGTGTCTTGCCAGTCATTCCAAATGTTAATTGGAGCACTCAATGACCTGTTACCAATCGCCATAACTATTGGAAGTCTCATTCCAGCTGCAATGAAAAGAATCTCGTGCATCAGGGCAAGACCTTGGGAAGCAGTTGCCGTAAAAGCTCTCACACCTGCAGCACTTGCTCCAACACATGCAGAAATTGCAGAGTGCTCACTTTCAACTTTTATGAACTCAGCATCCATTTCTCCATCAGCTACGAATTCACTAATTTTCTCTGGAACGAGTGTTGATGGTGTGATCGGAAATGCAGCAACAACTTTTGGCTTTGCAAGTTTAGCAGCCCACGCAGCAGCTTCATTACCCTTCATAACCTTTCTCATTGGCATTCATACCACCTCATTTGCTTTCTCTAACCATTTCAATTGCTTTTGTTGGGCATTCATTTGCACAAATTCCACAACCCTTACAATAATCATAGTCAAAAACAGGATAGCTCTCTTCATCTAGATATATGGCTGGTTCTGGACATAGAGTGTAACATAGGAAGCATCTAACACACTTATCTTTGTCAAACTGTGGCATAAAAACTCTCCATCCACCGGTCTTGTTGACAACGCTGCTTCCAGGAATGTAGACTACTGCTCCAGGTGTCATCTTTTCACTATACTCTTTTTGGACTCTCTCAATATCAGCTTTGAATGGACTTTCAGCCATGCATACCACCCCAAGCGAATTATATCATTTTTTCTTTAAATTTTTCGTAAAAATAAAAATATCAGCCGAAAACCTCGGCCTTCTTTTTGAGTTCTTCCCATTCTTTTAGTACCCATTCTTGGAGTACTTGAATATCTTCTTTGGTCATGTACTTAAATCTTCCTTGTAGTTTTATGAAGTCCTCAAGGGGCTTGGGTTCCTTGTTTGGTGAAGGCATGTTTATCTTATACTTGCCGTTTTCATATTCAAAAAGTGGGAAATATGCTGTTTGGACTGCTAAGCGGGCAAGTTCAATGGTCTTGTCAGTTGGTGCCCTCCATCCTGTTGGACACGGGGCAAAGAGTTGTATGAATGATGGACCTTTAATATTCTTGGCCTTCTTTAGTTTTCTCATGAAGTCTTCTGGATAAGCAACGCTAGCTGTAGCAGCATACGCGGGCTTGTGAGCTATCACGATATCAATGACCTTCTTCTTTGGTCTTCTCTCAACGAAGTGTTTCTTTCCACCCGGGGTGTTAGTTGTCCATGCTCCGTAAGGAGTGGATGAAGACCTCTGGATACCCGTATTCATGTAAGCCTCATTATCATACATTATGTATAATCCATCATGCCCCCTTTCAAGGAAACCACTCAATGCTTGGAGACCAATATCTGCTGTACCACCATCTCCTGCCCAGCCGACTACCATTATTCCATCTTCGCCCTTAACTTTGTAGCCTTTTGCTTTCAAAGCTGCCTCAATACCACTTATAACCGCACCAGTAGTCTCAAAAGCTGTATGGAACAGAGGAGCATTCAAAGCTGAATAAGGCCACGGACCTGCTATAATTGTCGAACAACATGCAGGTATTGTGAATATTGTCTTATTCCCATAAGCTTTTAAAACATACCTCAACCCTAAAGAGGCTCCACAACCCTGGCAAGCCGTGTGTCCAGCGTAAAAGTGTTCCTCAGCAGGGAGTGTTAATTTCTTTTTCACCTCAGCAGGAAGTTCCATTCTTCTCACCTCTTTAAGTGGTACCATTCGATTTCCCTATCAAGTTCCTTCTTTTCAATTATTTCTTTCATATTTTTGGCAATTACTCTCACGTCATTCACTGTTAAGTCCCTTCCGCCAAGTCCAACAATGTAGTTCTTCATTACTGGGTTTGCATCAGTGTTGTAAAGAACACCCTTAGCTTCATTGAAGAGAATTCCCTCTTGTCCAAATGAGAAGTTTCTATCAAGGACTGCTATCCCTTCCACGTTTTTGGCCAACTCATAAAGTTCTTCCTTGGGGAAGGGTCTGAACCAGCGAACCTTTGCAGCTCCTACCTTGTATCCTTCATTTCTAAGAACATCAATGGCCTCTTTAACAGTACCCATTAAAGAACCCATACCCATGAAAACAATCTCTGCATCCTCTGTCCTGTATAGCTCTATCATCCGACTGTAGTCTCTTCCAAATCTTTCTCCAAATTCCTTACCAACTTCTTTAATGATCTTTCTAGCGTTTTCCATAGCCTTTTCAATCCTATATCTAAATTCATAGTAATCAGCTGGAGTACCTAGCGCACCAACTGAGAATGGGTTTTCAAAGTCCGTTAATGTATAGAGAGGCTTCCTTGGTGGAAGGAAATCATCTATCTCTTCTTGGCTTGGCATGTCAACTACATCATAAGTGTGACTTAGAATAAATGCACTTTCAATAACCATCACTGGGAGGTTAACTTTCTCATGCTCGCCAATTTTAAATGCCATTAGTACACCGTCATAGACCTCTTGGTTGTTTTCAGCATAAAATTGAAGCCATCCAGTGTCTCTTTGGGCAAGTGAATCTGTTTGATCATCCCAAACACTCCACGGTGGAGCCATTGCTCTGTTAACATCCACCATCACTACTGGGAGTCTTGCTCCAGCAGCCCAGTGAAGCATCTCATGCATTAAAGCAAGACCTTGAGCAGATGTTGCCGTGAAAGTCCTTGCTCCCGTCGCTGAGGCACCTATACAAGCAGCCATTGCTGAGTGCTCACTCTCAACTGAGACATATTGAAGATTTTCGACCTCTCCATTAGCTATAAACTCAGCTATTTTTTCAATAATTGACGTCTGAGGTGTTATAGGGTAAGCGGCTACAACCTCAACTCTCGCATGTTTCGCCGCATAAGCAGCCGCGTAATTTCCACTTACAACTTTCTTTGGCATTTTATCACCTCACTTCTCCTCTCTTACCATGCTTATTGCCTTAGTTGGACATTCATTTGCACAAATTCCACAACCCTTACAATAGTCATAGTCCACCGCGACATAGCCATCTTCTTTTATGTATATTGAAGGCTCTGGACAGAACTTCCAACAAATATAGCACTTTATACATTTGCTTTCGTCAACAACTGGTATAAACGTCCTCCAATCCCCAGTAAAGTTCGAGAGTGTCGTTCCAAGAGTTATTGGAACCTCCGGATATTCTTCAACAGATTTAAATACCCTTTTTCCTGCATTTGCCTTCTTCTCCCCGAATAAAGTATTCAAGACAATTCACCCCTTATAATGAATTTTAAAGGAAGGAAAAATCAAAGTTCATAAACAGTGGTCTTTCCAAATGCTTCTCTTGCTGCCTTAGCATTCTTCTCTCCAAGTTCTCCTGAGAAAGTGTCCTTAATAGCTTCCTCAACACTTTCAATTTTAACCACACCTGTGGCTTTTGCCACTGCACCGAGAATTGATGTATTTGTAATTGGCAACCCAAGAATTTCTAAAGCTATTGTCGTAGCATCAACAAGAGCTAGCTTGGCTGGTTTCTTCTTGAGCTTCTCAAGAACTTCTTCCTTTGATTTTTCAGTGTTTATAATTACCATCCCACCCTCTTTAAGACCTGCTGTGACGTCTACTGTGTCCAAAAGTGAGGGATCAAGAACAACTACCACATCAGGTTCATAAATCTGAGTTTTGATTCTAATAGGTCTTTCGTCTATTCTTGTAAATGCTGTAACTGGAGCACCTCTTCTTTCAACACCAAAAAACGGGAACGCTTGGACATACTTGCCTTCTAAGAAAGCTCCTTCGGCTAAGATGTTTGCAGCTGTAACTGCACCTTGTCCACCCCTACCGTGAAAACGAATCTCTATCATCGTCTCTTCCTCCCAAGTTTTGTCAGTATCATTTTCAGTCAGCGCATTTATTTAGTTTTCGGTATGGCAAGAAACCTCTTTCGGCATGTGTCTTTGAGTAAAAGTGGACAGATTCTATGTTCAATGAATAATATAATACACCAACAGACACAAAATTTCCCTTTACATTTGTAAAAAGAATGTCTCTCTAAAAGACTTCCTGTTACCAAACCAGAAAAAGGGCAACGAGTAGATTTTTAAACTTAAAACTACTATATAGTCTATATAGATATGAGGGGACAGAAATGGAGGCAGTTATGTTAGCTGCGGTCGCAATAGGGTTCTACATTGCCTGGAATATTGGGGCCAATGACAGTGCAAATGCAATGGGGACTGCCATAGGTGCAGGTTTGTTAAGCTTCAGACAGGCAACTCTTACAATCACAGTATTTGTAATGCTTGGAGCTTATTTGAAAGGATCCAAGGTCATGAAGACTATTGGAAAAGGCATCGTCCCCCCAGAGTATCTATCACTTGAACTTGCAATAATAGCTTTATTAGCAGCAGGAGTTTGGGTGACCATAGCTACCATAAAAGGCCTTCCAGTTTCCACTACTCAAGCAATTGTAGGGGGAGTTGTAGGGGTTGGAATCGCTATAAGTGCCCCTATAAAATGGGAAACACTTATTAAAATTGGTGCTGCATGGATCATTTCCCCAATATTGGCTGCGATTTTCGGCTTGATCCTTTTCAAGTTTTATGGGAGAATTGTCAATAGAATCAAGAGTCTAAAAAGGATAGAGTTTCTCTATAAGTGGCTTGCAGTTCTTGGAGGCTCTTATATGGCTTTTAATTTTGGCGCTAATGAAGTTGCAAATGCAACTGGCCCCTTGGTAGGAGCTGGATTCTTTGATCCTAAAACCGCTGGGATGTTTGGGGCACTAAGCCTAGCTTTAGGAGCATTAACCTTTAGTTATGCTGTCATGTATACTGTAGGCAGAAAAATAACCTCCTTAGGTCCAATATCTGCTTTTTCCGCCCAATTTAGTTCTGCCATAGCAGTTAGCTTAGCTAATATGTTTGGGCTTCCTGTAAGTTCAAGCCAAGCCATTGTAGGAGGAGTAATAGGAGTAGGTCTTGCTAGTGGGAGAGGAATAGAAAAAGAAGTTGTGAGGGAAATAGCCGTTGGATGGATAGCTACACCAACCACTGCGATCGTGATCTCCCTTGCTATGTTTAAGGTATTTCAGTTTGTTGGGTTGCTCTAAAAGAAAAAAGATCACTTCTTTCTTCCAAACCTAAACTTTGCTGTAAGAATCTTTTCTGTTGTGAAAAACTTCGCTGTCACAGATAATGTTATTGCTGCTATTACAGAAAGATAAATCACGCTAGTATACATGGTAGAGTATTCTCCCATGAGCATCGCCTTTGAAGCCAACACTGGGTGGCTGAAGGGTATTGCTAATATGAGATATTTGAGAGCAACTGGAAGTGTTTCTATGTCTGCAAACATTAGAATAAAAGTTGGAAATGCCAAAGGCATTATTCCAGCACTTACAACAGCATTTGCACTTTTTGTATCTTCTGCAAAAACCGCTAGTAGCATTGCAAAACTTAAAGCAAATACCATTGCCAAGAACATTATAAGAACAAATAACATGACTCCTAATGGTGTTACTTTCAAACCGAGTTCCTCAAGGGGAATTCCAATTTCACCAGATGCAGAAGTCAAGCTTCCTAGATAGTTTCTCATCCCTATCATGTACGCTATAGCTGCAATTATTCCAACTACTGCTGTCCCCATCATCTTACCGGCTACAATGGTTATCCTTTTCACAGGAAGCGTTAACAGAGTCTCAAGAGTTTTGTTTTCCTTTTCCATTGCCATTGTTCCAGCTGACATTTGAGCTACTAATATTATCATAATGAATATTACGATAGGCATCGAAAATGATTGAGACGTTATAATGTTGGAAACCAAAGATGGCGGAACTGGAACCACCTGGCCTTTAATAACAGTATAACTCCTAGCATCTATTGGTTTTAAAATCGCCTCGGGATTCCCTTCTATATTTTGCTCTATTTTTAACTTTGCCAAATATTCATTTAAAACTATTAGGATGGCATTAATTCTTCCCTCACTCACTGCTTCCCTTATACCTCCACTTATACCCTTTATAATACCATAAACTTCTACTTGGGCTTTTTGGTTGTTTTCTATAGCTATCGAAAAGTTTCTAGGAATTATTACAATCATATTATGCTCTCCTTCTTGGGCCTTTTTAAGAGCTTCATCAAGGGTTAACGCCTCTATCTTCGTTACTGTTACGTTTGGGGCAGCTTCTAAGGCTTTTATAAGCAGAGAACCATATTCTCCATCATCAAAGTTTACTAAAACAACTTTAGTTTCTTTTTGTGCTTGTTCAAACCCTACCTGCATCATCTGCCCTAACGCAGGATAAATAATAAGAGGAACTATGATTATACCAAATATCAATGCCTTATCTCTCAAGAGATCCTTAAGCTCTTTCATAACTATTACCCAAAAATCACTCATCCAAACACCTCCATAGCTCCTTTGCCTTCTCCTACTATACTCATGAAGACCTCTTCAAGATTCTCTGCATTGTATTTCTCTTTCAACTCTTTTGGACTCCCAACGTCTACTATAACTCCTTTATTGATAAGGGCAACTCTATCACAGAGGAACTCAACTTCAAGCATGTTATGACTTGAAACAAGAAATGTAATGCCCTTCTCCCTCGCAAATCTTCGTATAGTTTGCCTTATGGAGTAAGCATTAACCACATCAAGACCGCTTGCAGGTTCATCAAGAATTCCTAATTTTGGCTTGACCATTAAAGCCCGAGCCAATAGTAATTTCCGTGTCATACCCTTTGAGTAAGTGGAAATCTTATCGTTTAATCTTTCTCCAAGACCACTAAGTTTTATCCCCATTTCAAGCATTTCATCATAGCTTTTACCTGTTTTAGCATATAGCTTCGCCATGAACTGGAGATACTCGATTCCCTTAAGATTTTTATATGCTCCCGCCTCCTCTGGGAGGTAGCTTATAAGCTTCCTAACCTCTTCTGCCTCTTCAACTACATCATGACCAAAAATTTCTGCTTTTCCGCCAGTAGGAGTTAATAAAGTCGCCAAGATTTTTAGAGTCGTACTTTTTCCAGCACCATTTGGACCTATAAGGCCAAATATCTCACCTTTTCTAATTTCAAAACTTATCCCCTTGAGGGCTTTAACTTTTCCATAATCCTTCTCAAGATTTTCTACTTTGACAGCAACCATTTAAGGCCCCCCTATCTTTTCCTCGTAAATAAATATGTCCTCAATTTTAACTTTAAAAAACTTCGCTATTTTAAAAGCCAGTTCAAGAGAGGGATTATACTTACCTTTTTCAATCGCTATTATTGTTTGTCTTGTTACTCCAAGTGCTTTGGCTAGGTCTTCTTGAGTTAACCCCTTCCATTCTCGAAGTTCACGGAGGCGATTCTTCATTTTGTTTCACCTTTAAGCCAGTAGTAAACTCTAATTCCAAGATGGATTGATATCGCAAGGGTAATTATGTTTCTAGAAGTTGTTACGAATTCTTTAAACTGCTGAGTCCCATAGAGCGTTCCAGCCTTCCATGCGAACCATAATAAAGCAAGAAAAATATATGCTTCCAGAGTTGCTGATGTTATCCTGAGCTCTTTTATACTTTTCTCGATTCCAGCGAGCTCCATTCCAGTATACATGGCAATCATAGACAGTGTTACCGCAATTACTGCTCCGTAGGGACTCCTTAGCTTTATGAAGTATATTGCAAGTAAGACAAAAAATATCATGATCATAAATGAGATATACCAAACTTTCCGGTTTTTCATGTCAAAACCCTCACAAGCTTTTATCCTATAATCACATCACCTGTTCATAGTAGTAGTGGGAAACTAAGAGCATCAAGGCCCCTATCGCCAAAGGAATTATGAGCTTTGTTGCCATTTCACTGTTTCCACTAGTATATTCCCACAGATATTCAAGAAAGAGCAGAAAGCTCATCACAGCATAGCCGTTACGGGCACTTTTGGCATGTATTATCTCGGTTCTCTCGTCCTCAACCTTTTGAACCCGAGAATTGTAATACCAAGTAAGTATGTAGGTAAGCAAAAAACCCACCACAAAGATCCCCACTGCTAAAAGTGCCTTACCTGACTTAGTTGAATATGCCAAAGCAATTATCATACCTGTGATGAGAATTGCAAGCAAGTGTTCATACCTTACTTTCATTGCATAATCACCTCTATAGTACTCATCATGTAAAGTTTACTTTACGTAAAATAAACTTTACATCTATATAAAGCTTGTGGTCTAATATCCTTAACTTTCTGACCTCCTCCCCGTCTGAAGGGCGAGGGTTCCAGCGAATTAACCCCTCGCCAGTGGCGGGAAGGTTTACGGGCCCATCACCTACTCGGGTTGCCCCTTTCAGTTCAGCCCGAGGGCCGGGTCTTCGGCCCGTTACCCCTACCGCAAAGCGGTTCGGGGCTATCGTTCCAAAGACCACTCCAAGAGTTTCAACCACCTCAGCGGTGGTATTATAAAGGACGCCTTACGGCGTCTTCCCTCCAGACTTGGAGGGACACGATGAAACTCCTCATGGAGTTGTTCTTAAGGGGCCTCTCCAAGACCTTATTACGTTGATAAGTTTAAAAAAGTTTCGGTAGTTTAAAGGTTTTCCTTGGACAGTTCACCACATCCCCCTAAAAGACAAGGCTTTCAAAAAGTAAAAATAACCAGAACTAAAAACTGTACAAGAGAAGATATAGTAAGAGAATCTAAGACCCTTGGAGTTTTTCTTTAATAAGTGAAATTCTCCTAAGCTTTGATTTGACTGCAAGTTTGTTGTGATCTACGACTATAAACTCTCCAATGCTCTTAACAGCTTTCATGGGTATCAAAAGAAGACCTTCATGATCGGTAACAAACTCACTTGTGTCCAAGTCCTCATCTGGTTCAGCTACTATAACTAAAATTTCTCCTGTCTCTTCATCAAAGCTTAAATCGTAGAGCCATCCAAGTCTTATTCCGGTATCAGTTATAATCTCCATATCCCTAAGTTTTGATGCTCTGACCTTTACCATTTTATACCCCCCAGCTTTTGCCTATAGTGAAAATCGACTTTTTTCTATAAAATCTTTTCTAAAATTGAAAAATCAAAGAGTGAAATAATCTACTTCCCTACGCTCCTCTCCCCTAGCTCCCTTTCTACTTTCTTCAAACTGGCGATAATAGTCAAGCATGTATTTCGTTATGCTGGGTTTGACTTTCTTCATAGCTTCATCAAAATCCCTTTTTGAAACTTTAAGCTTCTCCAAGAACTCCTCAGCTTGCTCTTCCACAAGTTCTCTTGGTGTTTTTGAAACCGATCTTCTAAGTGCCACAAATGCGGCCTCTCTAACAAGTGCGGCCAGATCGGCCCCACTATATCCTTCAGTTCTTTTTGCAAGCTCTTCCAAACTTACATCACTTGCAAGTGGTACTCTCCGTGTGTGAACTTTGAGTATCTCAAGCCTTGCTTTTTCGTCTGGTGCTGGAACGAGAAGTAATCTATCAAACCTACCAGGTCTTAGTAGTGCAGGGTCAAGAATGTCAGGCCTATTAGTAGCGGCTATCACGACAACACCACTATTCTCTTCAATACCATCCATCTCAGTTAACAATTGATTAATAAGCCTATCTGTAACCCTATCAGCTTCACCTCCCCTCATTGGAGCTATAGAGTCAATTTCATCAATGAAGATCACGGTTGGGGCAGCTTGTCTCGCTTTTCTAAAGATCTCCCGAACTCTCTTCTCACTTTCACCAACCCACTTGCTCAAAACCTCTGGACCCCTAATTCCAATAAAGTTGGCCTCACTTTCGTTAGCAACAGCCTTAGCCAAAAGAGTCTTACCAGTACCCGGAGGACCGTAGAGCAGAATACCCTTGGGAGGAGTTATCCCCAATCTTTGGAATGCTTTGGGGTATTTTAATGGCCACTCCACTGCTTCTTTTAATTCCTGCTTCACGCTTTCAAGACCTCCTATATCGTTCCACCTAACATTAGGAACTTCAATCAGAACCTCTCTAAGTGCAGATGGCTCTATCATCTTCAATGCTTCATAGAAATCATTTTTCGTAACCTTAAGCTCTTGAAGAACCTCCCGAGGTATCTTTTCCTCCTCAGGATTAATCTTGCCTTCGGTAATGAGCCTTCTTAAGACAACCATTGCGGCTTCTCTTGCCAATGCTGCCAAATCAGCGCCTACAAATCCATGAGTCCTTTCAGCTAACTCTTCAAGCATGAGATCAATGAGTCTTACCCTAACCTCCTTGTATATATCACTTTCCTCCTTTAGTATCGCTTTAATTTCACTCTCATCTCTAACATTCTCAACTTTTTCCATGATGAAGTCTAGTTTGTCTTTATCAAATGTTTCTCTCTTTCTAAGTTCTTTTAGGACTCTAAGAACATTCCTCTTATCATAATCTGGCTCAAGCGGCATACCTCTGGTGTGAATTTGAAGGATTTCTTTTCTTCCCTGCTTGTCAGGAACACCAACCTCAATCTCCCTATCAAACCTACCAGGCCTTCTTAAAGCAGGGTCTAACGCGTCCGGTCTATTAGTAGCAGCGATTACGATAACTTTTCCCCTACTTTGCAATCCATCCATCAAAGTAAGCAGTTGTGAAACAACTCTCTTCTCAACCTCTCCTGTGACTTCTTCTCTTTTTGGAGCTATTGCATCAATCTCATCAATGAAAATTATGCTCGGAGCACTTTCTTCAGCCTCTTTAAAGATTTCCCTCAATCTCTCTTCGCTTTCTCCATAATATTTGCTCATGATTTCTGGGCCGTTGATGGCTATGAAGTGAGCATTAGCCTCATTAGCAACAGCCTTAGCCAAAAGAGTCTTACCAGTACCCGGAGGACCATACAACAAAACACCCTTCGGCGGTTCAATTCCAAGCCTCTCGAAGAGCTCTGGGTGCTTTAAGGGGAGCTCTACCATTTCTCTAATTTTTTGAACAGCATCTCTAAGACCACCAATGTCCTCATAAGTAACTTCAGGAACCTTTTCTTCTTTAACCTCTACTGCCTGGGGAAGAACCTCTATCTCGGTATTGTACGTTATCTGAACTATACCCTTTGGAGCCGTGTTCACTACAATGAACTTTAACTCACCAAATCCTAATGGCAAACTCTCAAAGAATCCTCTGAAAAGTTCATCAAATGGAGAACCAGTATAAATTTCCGTCTCTCTTCCACTAGCCACTATTAGGTCACCCTTAACAACTGGTCTCCCAAGGAGGTTCCTTTTAACAAGTTCTCCTGGAATTTGGAGGTAGACCCCTCTCTGAGCTGGGGCCAACACAACTTTTCTGGCCTCTTGAACCTCAGCTTTTCTCAGAGTAATGTAGTCTCCTATACTAACTCCAGCATTTCTTCTGATGTAGCCATCCATTCGTATTATGTCAAGACCTCTATCATCTGGATGAGCATTCTCAACTATGGCAGCTGTTTTCCTTTCTCCTTCTAATTCCACTATATCACCAGGCCCTACTCCCAATTGCTTTTGATATCTCCTATCAAACCTAACCACACCTCTCCCAACATCTCGCTTAAGGGCCTCAGCAACTCGTAACTTTATTTCCTCCTTAACCTCTTCCTTACCAAATATCATTTTTTATCACCTTTTTTCTTTTTGTGGATTTCAATAGCTTCTTCTAAAGTCAAATTACCCTTTGCAACTTCTCTCGCAAGCTTTGATGATATAGTAATCATACCATTACTTAATTCTCTACTTCTTGTTTTTATATATTCAATCTCACCCCTACTGGGTTCACCCACATGCATCAGTTCCCCAAGAGTAGCCTCTCTACCATCCCTTAAAGCTATATTGATTGAAGCTACAATATCCTGAACTTGTGATGCCTCAATCCCACCAACTTTTGGAGTGGTACCTCGTTCATTTACTAAAATAATTGGAAAATCATCTCCTAAGACATTTGCCAAACTTTTAAGCATTAAAATCCTATACCTTTTTGCCCCATGCCCTATTTTAATTTTGGCCTTTGGATATTTTTCTAATAAACTCAAGATAACATCAACATCCTTTGGAGTTTTTAAGTGATGAACTTCAATAACCCTGTTATCCGCGACAACTGCTATTCCAGGTCTTTCCCCAGGATCTATAGCAATGTATATAGTCTTAAATTTCTCCCTCCCCTCAAGTTTTGCCAAGAGATCATCTATAAAATTCTCATTTACAATCATTATTTTAGCTGGAAAATTAATTTTAGCGTATTCTTCTTTACTTGTTAAAACTACTTCCACATCAAAAGGGATCTTATCGCCAGGTCTAAGGCTATAAAAAGGTATCCTATACTCTTGCAAAACTTTTGCGGCCATGTAATAAATTCTTGCATTTTCTGTGATGATCGCCACTCTCATGTGTGATGATTCGAAGGAACTATTAAAAAGATTAAGGAAAAAAGAGAAGATTTCAAAAACTCAAAGTGGATTAAAAACACTCCAATCCTCATGTGAACTGCCCCCTTATGAGGGGACTTTGTGAGAGTTCATTCGGCGTCCCGTTACCGGTAGCCTCACTCCCACCGGCCGGTTCACACGGCCACTACCGACTATTCCTCCAACGAGGGAATCGCCGGCTACTTTCAAATTGTCGAACTACTAATTACTACTAGCAAGAGTATTTAAAAACTTTCGGCGCTCACTTTTTAGAGTGTTTTCGCCCCCTCCCTTTCGGAAGAAGTCTTCTCAAATAAACTTTATAAACCCTTGCCACGGAGATAAAAATGCCCCAGAAGTGGGCCGGGGTGAGAAATATGCAGCCTCCAAAGAAAAAGAAAGTTGAAGAGCTCGAAGAAGAACTCTTTGAGGAAGAATGGGAAGAGGAAGAATTTGATGAGGATTGGGAGGAAGAAGAGTGGGAGGAAGAGTGGGAAGAAGATGAATGGGAAGAGGAGGATTGGGAAGACGAAGATGAATGGTGAATCCTCCCTATTCTCCCAGTCATAAGCCCACGCGTTTCCAACAGATTTATTAACTTTTCCTCATTTTTTCAAATGGGTGATAAAATGGCATTTTTAAAAGTGGTATCCCTCGAAAAAGCTCTAGAGATCATAAACTCCTTCCCATTAAAACCAACGATCGAAGAGATAGAAATTGAAGAAGCATATGGAAGGATTCTAGCGGAGGACGTTATTTCCCCAATAGACGTCCCACCCTTTGACAGAGCAAGCGTTGATGGGTATGCTTTAAAAAGTCAAGATACATGGAATGCAAGCGAAAGCAATCCAGTAGTATTAAAAGTTATTGGGGAGGTTCATGCAGGAGAGGAGCCTAAAGTTGAGGTAAGCCCTGGAGAAACAGTTTACATTTCCACAGGAGCAGTGCTCCCTAAGGGGGCAGACGCAGTTATTGAATTTGAAGTAGTCGAAAGAGAAGAGGATAAAGTTATTATCTACAAACCCGTTTATCCCCAAGCGGGCGTCATGAAAGCAGGGACTGATATCTCAAAAGGTAAGCTTCTTCTAAAAATAGGTACAAAACTTGGATTTAAAGAAACGGCCTTGCTTTCCGCAGTTGGTTTTGAAAAAGTAAAGGTATTCTCAAAACCAAAAGTCGCAATAATAAGCACTGGGAACGAGATTATTTTACCTGGAGACGAACTAAGACCAGGAAAGATATACGATATAAATGGACGAGCGGTTAGTGATGCAGTTAAAGAACTTGGAGGGGAACCCCACTTTATAGGAATAGCAAACGATGATCGAGAGAGTCTAAAAGAGAAAATAATAGAAGCTCTCAAATATGATATTATAATTCTTAGCGGCGGTGCCAGTGGAGGTACAAGAGATCTTACAGCTTCAATAATTGAGGAACTTGGAGAGGTAAAAATCCACGGAATAGCAATCCAACCAGGGAAGCCAACGATAATAGGCCTTATAGAGGGAAAGCCTATTTTTGGTCTACCAGGTTATCCCACCAGTTGTCTGACAAACTTCACTCTTCTAGTTGCCCCACTAATTAGAAAACTCCTTGGAATGGACTTCAAAATAGAGTACGCCAAGAAAAAGCTCGCCCACAAGGTATTCTCTGTTAAAGGGAGGAGACAGTTCTTACCAGTAAGAATCAATGACGAGGTAGCACAACCAATTCTAAAAGGAAGTGGAGCAGTAACGAGTTTTATAGAAGCTGATGGCTTTGTAGAAGTTCCAGAGAATGTTGAAATACTGGAAGAAGGGGAAGAAGTTAGAGTAGTTTTATTCAAATTTTAAGCATTATTTCATTCTCATTGTCTTCTCACATCATCTGGATAAACTTTTAAATAAACTCTTCGTTATTACGGTAGGTGAAAGATATGCTTGATATAAAGCTCATCAGAGAAAATCCTGACATTGTAAAAGGCGATCTTATAAAGCGTGGGGAGCTTGAGAAACTCCAATGGATTGACGAGATCCTTGAGCTCGATAAGAAATGGAGAGAAAACCTAAAAGAGATCAATGTACTTAGAAGAGAACGAAACAAGCTTGCTATTGAGATAGGTAAGAGAAAAAAAGCTGGTGAAGGAATTGAGGATCTGCTAACAAGGAGCAACGAAATAGCAAAGCAAATAGAAGAAATTGAAAAGGAAAATAATAAGATCAAAGAAAAGATCGATTACTATCTCTGGCGTCTCCCAAATATAACCCACGAAAGTGTCCCTATCGGAAAAGATGATACTGAAAATGTCCCAATCAGGTTTTGGGGAAAAGCTAAAGTCTGGGAAGGGCATTTAGAGACTTTTTTAGAACAAAGCCAAGGGAAAATGGAGTATGAAGTTATCAAATGGAAACCCCAGCTTCATGCCGATTTGCTACCAAAACTTGGTGGGGCTGATCTTGAGAGGGCTGCAAAGGTTAGTGGTTCAAGATTCTTCTATCTTCTCAATGAGTTAGTAATACTAGATCTAGCACTAATAAGATTTGCATTAGATAAGCTCATAGAGAAAGGCTTTATTCCAGTAATACCCCCATATATGGTAAGAAGATATGTTGAGGAAGGTGTCACTAGTTTTGGAGACTTTGAAGATGTTATATACAAGATTGAAGGTGAAGACCTCTACCTAATTCCTACATCAGAGCATGCTCTAGCAGGAATGCATGCAAACGAAATACTAGATGGGAATGATTTACCTATCCTTTATGCAGGAGTGAGCCCATGCTTCAGAAAAGAGGCTGGAACTGCCGGAAAAGACACAAAGGGTATCTTCAGAGTTCATCAGTTCCATAAGGTAGAACAATTTGTTTATGTCAAGCCAGAAGAAAGCTGGGAATGGCATGAGAAACTCATACAAAATGCTGAAGAGATATTCCAGGCATTAGAGATTCCATACAGAATCGTGAACATCTGTACCGGCGATTTGGGATATGTAGCAGCAAAGAAATACGATATTGAAGCGTGGATGAGTGCCCAAGGTAAATTCAGAGAAGTAGTAAGTTGCTCAAACTGTACTGATTGGCAAGCAAGAAGACTAAACATCAGATTCAGAGATAAACCAAACGAAAAGCCCCGCTTTGTTCATACACTAAATTCAACAGCAATAGCAACTTCGAGAGCAATAGTGGCAATAATAGAGAACTTCCAAGAAGAAGATGGAACTGTAAAAATCCCCAAAGTATTATGGCCCTATACAGGATTCCAAGAAATTTTGCCCCTTGATAAAAAAGATAAATGCTGTCAGGGTTAAGTTTAACCTTTATGGGCTCGTCTTCTTTCTTTCTTCTCCCTTAAATAAGGGTAACGCATGATGTGGCCACATTCAAGACATTTTATAACAACGTGAGGCATTCTTTTCTCTCTGAGCCTAACTCGTGCATTAGCTCCTGGAACAAGAAATGAGTGGCACTTTTTACAATACCTCCTCTTCCACTTTCTTGGGATTCTGACTTTTGCTTTTCGTTGTACTGCTAAAGCTATTTCAACATACCTATTTGCGAGTTCCTTATCATAGGGGAAAACCCTCTCAGCCAGAGTAAAGAGTATTTCTATCCTCTCAAGTGCTATCTTTTTCTTCTCCCTCTTTTCTCTTTGACGAATATACCTCTTGGACATGATATCACCTTATTAACCGGAGCTTTCCTGGAAATGGTTCGTACACATACCCAGAGGATATAAACCTTTCAATGAGTTCTAAGGCATCTTTCTGATTGAAGCCCTGCTGCAACAGCTCATTTAAGAACTCTTCCTTATCCACGTCTCCTGTAATACTGGTGGATGACAAGTCGTAGAATACTTGAAGAGCCCTTTGTGCCCTGACGTCTCTTGGAACATAGCGTTCATAGTCTTTCCTAAGTTCCATAAGAATTTCAGGATGATCTTTGACAACAACTGCCCAGTCATTAAGGATAGCTTCTTTAATTTGTCTTATGTCTCCTATTGTTTTCTTTGTAACTTTTCCAGAGAACCTAGTTGCTGCTCCAAAGACCCTAACATCTAAGAGATATCTAAGATTTATGTGAAAAAGGCCTTTTGGACTACTGCTAAGAGGATTGAACATATCCGGATACTCTTGTCTACCATATTCTATCCACTTTAGGAATTCCTTTCTGAATGGTTCTAAGTCCTTGGTGTTCATCGCCATGTGTTGTTCGCGTTGGAGGAAGACCGTAACGAGCAAATTAGGCATAAGTTGTTGGAATTCCCTGTTCTTCTCAAAGTATGGCTTCTCTTCCCAAGGAGTTAAAACAAAAGGAGTTTCTGAAATTCTTGCTAGTAGATCTGTTGGGTTAGGTTCTTTGTTTTCTGGAAGTAATCCTATCGCCTTCTTATTCGTTATCTGATCTTTTACCCACTTTGGAAGCTTATTCATGCTTATCTTCTTCAGAGGGGTGTAATATTTCATATCTGTTCCATTGGGGTTTCTAACTCGAAAATCTATTCCCAAAAAAGGATCTTCTATCTCAAGCATGGTTTTTTTGGTAACACGAACTTCCCAAGGGAGACTATCATAGAGGTATTTCAGAGCTTTCCACAGAGCTAGAAGCCCTAAATTTTCCCTGTATTTGTAAACCGTGAAGTCAAAGCCTTCACCCCAATTTCGAGATTGCTCCATTCCAAGCACATAAGGAACACCATAAAGCGAATAAATGAGTGCCATCCTCATCTCATCAGGCATGTAAACCGTTCTCTCGAATAGATTAATTACCTCTCTTCTGCTAAGCGCGAACTCTTGATAGTCTTTCCAGTACTCCGGATATTCCCTACCTTCTATTAATAACGTGTGAACAGTCCGAAGGTTGCCCCAAGGGTAAGCATCCATGACCCCTTTTACACGAACATGACTTCCTGGCCTTACATTACCCCGTACTTCTGTCATTTCTGTCATTCTAATTACCAAATAACTCCTGAAATCATCCTTACTAAGTGATGCCAACTCTGAGGGGGTTAATGGTGATAACAAGTAATAAGCCGCATCGTTAGGGGCATATGGAGGCTTTCTTGCCAGTAGAAAACCAGCCAACTCGATCTCTTCCCCATTTTTGGTTCGTTGGATTGTAACTTGAAAGTCCTTAACTCTCTTACTTGGACTAAGTGGCTCTCTTATTCGCTCTAGTCTTAGCAGTTCCATTATCTCCTTTTCCATCATTCTCCTCATCTACCGTAAACTTTATAAAGCCTGTGCTGAGAGTTACTATCGGTACGGCGGTCATAGCGGCGGGGTCACACCCGGACTCGTTTCGACCCCGGAAGTTAAGCCCGCCAGCGATCCCGGCGGTACTGCCCTCCGAGAGGGGGCGGGAAACCGGGGACGCCGCCGGCCACTCAAAAATACTCTTCTTAAAATTCTTCAACAATGAAATTTTCCATTATCTCTCGTCCAAAACCATGTATTCTAGTCCTCGATGAGAAAAAAGCTCAGAAATTTAAAAAGAAGGGTTCATTCTTTCCTTTCACATAGTTCTAAAAGAACCCCACCAACACTCTTTGGGTGTACAAATGCTATCTTTGCCCCACCAACACCTATTCTAGGTGTTTCATCGATTAACCTAAAGCCATCTTCTTTCAGTTTTTTGAGATGCTCTTCAATGTTATCAACACCCAACGCAATGTGGTGAATTCCCTCTCCTCTTTTTGCAATGAACTTTGCTATTGGTGAGTCTTCTGAAGTTGCTTCTAAGAGTTCAATTCTCGTTTCACCAGCGTGGAATATGGCTGTTCTAACTTTTTGCTCTGCAACCTCTTCAATCTCTTCAACCTTTAACCCAAGACCTTCCCAAATCTTTATGGCCTCTTCAAGATTCTTAACAGCAATTCCAATATGGTCAACCTTTTTTATCATGCTTTCACCCCCAAAGCCTTTTCCAGCACAAGATCAGCAGCAGAATATGGGTCGATTTCTCTTTTAGCTATCTTTTCTATAAGTATCGCTATATCATCCTCTCCCATCTTTTCACCGATCTTTCTTGCAATCGTACTTGAGACAATAGCTTTAATTTCTTCTTCTACCCTAAACTTTCTTTTCTTTTCGATCTCTCCACTACTTAGGAGGAACTCCCTGTGCTTATTAATAGCACCCCACAGTTGCTCAATCCCCTTGTTAGTAAAAGCAATAGTAGAAACGATTGGTGGTTTCCAGCCTTTTTTACTCCATTTCTCCTTTTCTAGATCAAGCATAAGTTCGAGCTCAAACATTGTGGCCTCTGCACCCTCTTTATCTGCTTTATTGACCACAAAGATATCTGCTATCTCCATTAAACCGGCCTTTATTGCTTGAATATCATCCCCCAATCCAGGGACTGTAACTAAAACCACTGTATCAGCCGTTTTTACTATATCCACTTCTATTTGCCCGACACCTACAGTTTCTACAAAAATAACGTCACACCCATATGCATCAAGTATTTTTATAGCATCATTTGTTGCCTTGGCTAAACCTCCAAGAGAGCCCCTCGTGGCCATGCTCCTTATAAAAACTCCCGGATCTGTTGAATGTCGTTGCATCCTGATCCTATCTCCAAGAAGAGCCCCTCCTGTAAAGGGAGAAGTCGGATCTATTGCAATAACTCCTACTACTTTCTCTTCCTCTCTAGCCTTTTTAATGAGCTTATCAACCAAGGTTGATTTTCCAGACCCAGGAGGACCAGTTATCCCAATTATATAAGCCCTTCCAGTATAAGGATAAATTTTTTTAACTATTTCCCTCGCTTTTTCCTCATTATTCTCTACAAATGTGATCAACCTAGCCGTTGCTCTTTTGTCGCCTTTAAGCATTCTTTCAATTAATTCATCTATCATGTTTATCACTTGGATTAATTATCCAAAAAAGAAAATATAAACCTTTAGCTTTCGGTCCTAAATTTCTTAAGTTTGGGAACGTTCTCCTCGATAAACCTGATAATCTCCTCAATCGGGCTTCCTGGACCAAAAACTCTGCCAACACCCATCTTTTCAAGTTCTTGAGCATCATCTGGAGGTATTATCCCCCCAGCAAGCAGAAGAATATCTTCATTTGGGATTATATCTTTCTCCTCTAAAAGCCTTAGAATTTTTGGTATAAGGACCATGTGGGCTCCAGAAAGGATACTAAGGCCCAAAACATCTATATCCTCTTGAATAACAGACTCCACAATTTGTTCTGGAGTTTGTCTTATCCCAGTATAAATAACTTCAAAGCCGGCGTCTCTAAGAGCTCTCGCTATGACCTTTGCTCCTCTGTCGTGACCATCCAATCCCGGTTTAGCTATTAGAACTCTAACTTTTGAGCGCTCTACCATAATCACCACCGACCTTCATTAGAGTAGAATAGTATTTAAACATTGTCAAACCTAAAGTTCAGGGTTTACATTGGATATTTTATCCAAGTACTGCAATACTTTTAAATGTTTAAAATTAAAAGAGAGAGGATTGAAATGATCGATATTCACACCCATACAAGATTTTCAGACGGGATAGGAGACATTCAAGACAATATTGCCGAGGCAGAAAAGAAGAAACTACACATTATTGGAATAAGCGACCATCTGCATTTCTTTTCAAACCACGTGCTAAATTCTTATGTTTCCATTATAAAACAACTGAAAAAAGAAAGCGAGATAGTCGTTCTAGCAGGAATAGAAGCAAACATCCTTCCCAATGGAGTGGATATAACCTCTGAAATCAGAAAAAAACTTGATTATGCCATTGCCTCAGTGCACATGTACTTTACCCTAGGAGGGCACGAAGAGTACCTAAACTTAGTAAAGCTGGCAATCCAAGATGAGAACATTGATATAATCGGTCATTTTGGAAATGTCTTTCCCTACATTGGATATCCCTCTATAGAAGAATACAGAGAAATTGTCGCACTTGCCGAGGAATATGGAAAGGCCTTTGAAATAAGCAGCCGTTATAGAGCACCAGAACTGGATTTTATAAAACTCTGTATCGAGAAAGGAGTGAAGCTAACCTTTGGAAGTGATGCCCATCAAGTCAGGGACGTGGGAAATATTAGCTGGAGTCTAAAGGCTTTTCAGAAAGCAGGTGGTAAAAAAGAGGATTTGCTTTTCTCAGAACTTTTATGAAAGCTTAAAGCCAAGATCTATAAGCTCAAGAATTATTTTTATCGGAAATCCAACGACATTGTAATAATCTCCCTTTATCCATTCAATCAGAATACCACCCTTCCCTTGGATACCATAAGCCCCGGCTTTGTCAAGTGGCTCTCCCGTGGAAACATACCACTCTATTTCTTCATCTTTAAGTTCTCTAAATTTTACCTCAGTGATTTCATACCCTGTAATTTCTTCTCCTTCCCTGACTATGCAGTATCCAGTAATCACTTTGTGAATCTTTCCACTCAGACTTCTAAGCATTTCTTTAGCTTCCTTCTTGTTTCTAGGTTTACCTAAGATCATATTATCCAGAACGACTATTGTATCTGCCCCAATAACTACCCCACCATATCTCGTATAAACATCCAAAGCCTTTCTTTTTGCAACTTCAATAGCATGTTCCACAGGATTTTCAGCAGTAGACTCTTCACTAACCGCGCTAGGGACAATATCAAAACTATCAAAAAACTTTCTAAGTATTTCTCTTCTTCGAGGACTTTGAGATGCAAGTATCAATCTCATCAAAAGGCACTTAAAGAATTAGGAATATAAGAATTTCGGGCGATGAAGACAATTTCGCTAGCTGAAAAATGATGAGTACCCTCGCATCTGAGCCAAAAATAAATTAAGGAGATGCCCAAAGCTCTATTCCTGCTTCTAAAACTCTCCTCAGTTCTCTCCCTATTGGAGTGTTCTTATTAACCTTAATCAGACCTTTTCTCGATGGAGTTGCAGTGAAGATGTATTCATCGCCTGCAAAGAACTTGAGAGGCTTCTTTGCAAAATCCGGTGAAACTCTGAGAACTATTTGCTTTTTCTTTTCTTCAACCTCAACTGTTATTTTCTCGGTTGGCATTTCTGCCATCTTCTCCTCAAAACTTCTGACATCTATGCTTATTCCAAGCTTTTTCTCGATTTCTGTGATTCTTTTGCCCTTTTTGCCTATAATAGTGGGTATATCAAATTCATCTGCATATATTATGGCCTTATGGGGACTTGCAAGCTCAACCTCTGTATAAACATCTGGTAAGAACTTTTTAATTTCTTGTTTAAGTCTTTTTTCTGCCAATTTCATTGCAGGCGGCTTCTCCTTTTTCTTCACAGGTACAACACTTATCTCCTCGCCGTAGGTGTATATCTCGTACTCTAACTCACCAGTTACGAAGTCCCTAACCTCAATTACAGGTCTGGCTAGATCCTCTTCTGTCATTCCGCTGGGAACTTTAACCTTGTACTCGAGAGTTAGAACTTTGCTAACGCCTCCAGCTTTGATGAATATTACAGTATCCACTATTTGTGGAATCATTCCAAGTTCTACCCTTCCAATGAATCTCTGGATAGCGTCTATAGGCTTTGTAGCATGAACAACACCAACCATTCCAACACCAGCAAGTCGTAAGTCCGCATAAATCTGGAAGTCACTTGTTTTTCTCATCTCATCAAATATCGTGTAATCAGGCCTAACTAAAAGAAGGACGTCTCCTGTTTTTTCCATTTTCCCTGCAAGGGCAGTGTATTGAGTTATCTCCTCACTAACTTGAAGATCCCTAGGCTTTTCCATTGTTTTCACAATCTTACCCATGGATGCATAATACTCCGCTAAAGCCTGCGCAAAAGTGGTTTTTCCTTCGCCTGGAGCACCAGCAATCAGAATACCTTCAGCCTTGTCTGTTAAACGCTCTAAAAGCTTTTCTGGAATATCATAATCTTCAATGCTTAACTTGATTATGGGCCTTACTGCCGTTATTTCTATCCTGTCAGCAAATGGTGGCTTTGCTATTACTATACGATAATTCCTAAGCTGCACAACTGTTGCACCAAGCTCATCGAGCTCTATAAATGACTCTGGATCCCTTTTAGCTCTCTCAACTATATCATCCGCTATTTCCTCAAGCTCTACATCAGTTAGTTCTTCATCTTTTATAGGAACTAACCTCCACTGGCCAGGTTTACCCTTTTTGGCCAAAGGTCTTACACCTGCTTTTAGGTGAACACTCATGGTATGTTCGTCAAAGAAATCCTCGAGACGGTGCTTTACTTCCTTTCTGGCCTCTAAATAGATTACTTCAATTCCCTTCGCTATGGCAATGTCTCTCTGTACTTGGTCACCAGTTATAAGGGTCGCATTCAGCTCTCTAGCGACTTCCCTTATCATGTGATCAACTTCTCCCGCCTTAGCTCTCCTTATCTGCCAGAGATCAGGTCTCTCGCCATAGAACTCCAATAGAATTTTATCTCTCTCAGCCAGGCTTCTAAGCTTCTTAAGTTCCTCCAATCCAGTATGACCAATAGCCTTACCTTCATTAGCTTGATGTTCTATCTCAGCAACAACAGCTTCGGGAATAACTACCTTAACTTTCTCATTAATTCTCTCTAAGTATTGGGTTAGTCTCCCATCCACTATAACACTCGTATCAACAACAAATACTTTCATTTTCCTCACCCCTCACGGCGCCTCAACTTGACCTCTCTGTTTATAACCTTTTGGTAAAAGTTCATAAAGGTTTAGTAGGAATTTTATTGGGGGAAAGATTATGGGAAGAATTATCGCAGTAGCCTCTGGAAAAGGTGGAACCGGAAAAACAACAATGATAGCCAATCTCTCCATGGCATTGGGCTTGCTGGGAAAAAAAGTTTGTGCCGTAGACGCGGACTTAACAATGGCAAATCTAACTCTACACTTTGGACTGGAGGATACAACCAAAACTATTCACGATGTTCTAATGGGAGAAATAGACATTAAACAGGCAATTCACACAACCAGATATGAATTTGTATATCTGATTCCAGGGGCATTTGACTGGGAACATGTTGCTAAGGCAGATCCAAGAGATTTACCTGAAGTTATTCCAAAAATAAAGGATGAATTTGATTACGTGCTCTTAGACTGCCCTGCAGGATTACAGATGGATGCTATGAGCGCGATGTTAAGTGGAGAAGAAGTATTATTAATCACAAACCCTGAGATAGCCAGTATAAGCGACACTATGAAAGTTGGAATAATTTTGAAAAAGGCTGGAAAAAATGTTCTAGGATTCATTTTTAATCGTTATGAACCTCATAAAAATGGGATCTCACCCGAGATAGCTGAAGAAATAATGGAATTCCCCCTCCTAGGAATTATCCCTGAGGACCCAAAAGTTAGAGAGGCGGCCCTTAGTGGAATGCCAGTGCTAGTTTATGACCCAGATACAAAGGCTAGCCGAGCAATAATTGAAACTGCAAGGAATCTCATAAAAACGGAAGAAGAATTATAACGGTGGAGGAAGTGATATTGACTTTTGTGGGAACAGCAGGAAGTGGAAAAACCACTTTAACGGCAGAATTTGGAAGGTACTTAGTGGAGAATGGGAAGAAAGTTGCCTATGTTAATCTGGACACAGGCGTAAAGAGGATTCCATACAAAGCAGACATTGATGTCAGAGAACACATTACCGTTGAAGAACTTATGAAAGAAGGATATGGGCCCAACGGAGCCATAGTAGAAAGCTACGATAGACTGATGGCCCATGTAAGCTACTACCTCTCTAGAATACTGGAACTCGAGAAAGAAAACGATTATGTGTTGATAGACACCCCCGGACAGATGGAAACATTCTTATTTCACGAATTTGGGGTTAAGTTAATGGAAAACATGCCTTATCCCCTTGTCATTTATCTTTTCGACCCAACAATACTCCAGAAACCTCACGACTACTGTTTTGTTAAATTCTTCACCTTGATGATAGATCTCCGACTTGGCACCACAACAATCCCAGGGCTTAACAAAGTGGATCTCCTTGAGAATTTAACAGAAATTAAAAAGTATCTAGAAGATGTTGAGTATCTCTCGACTCGTCTAAACCTTGAAACGTCCATGCAATCACTTTTAGCATACAAATTGTGTAAGATTTTATCTGAAGTATCTCCTCCTGTTAGAGTCCTATACCTCTCAGCAAAAAGGAGAGATGGGTTTGAAGACCTCGAAACTGTAGCTTATGAGCATTATTGCACCTGCGGGGACTTGACCTGAGATTCATCAAATTACATCGCAGACAAGTTTTTGTTCATTTATTACCCTAGAAAAATGAACCCCTTTTCAGAAAGAAACAGGGAAAGTTTTTAGCTTCTTCTCTCTTAGAAAGGCTGGTGAGAATAATGTGCTTGATAGCTGGTGGGATGGGAAAAAACCTCAAGATCAAATTAACAACCATGATAAATTCTGGAAAACATAGAGGGAGAGATTCTTTTGGAATATGGACTAATGAAGGAGTATTAAAAAGTGAAGACTTCTCTCAAATTAATGAGATTCCAGATGGTAAAATTGGCCTCTTACAATGTCGTCTTGCGATGACTGGATCAAAAAGCTTCACTCAACCTTTTTATAATGAATTCATCCTAGTCCACAATGGCGAGATTTACAATTACCACCAAATAAGGGCGTTTTTGGAAAACAGAGAGGTTGAATTTGAAAGCGATGTGGATACTGAGGTTATCCTCCGCCTTCTAGAGTTCCTAATTGAAAAAAATACTCCAATACCACAAGCTGTAAAGAAGCTAATGAGGAGTTTAAATGGAGATTACGCAGTGGCCTTCTCAGATAAAAAAGATATTTACCTCTTCAGAGATCCTATAGGGGTCAGGCCATTGTATTATTCTCCTAATGGGTTTTTTGCCTCAGAAAAGAAAGTACTATGGAGTATAGGAGAAAATGCCATTCCAGTAAAACCAGGAGAATTAGTAAGAATTTCCAACGGAAAAATTGAGCAGTTCAAGCTTTTCAATGTTTTGGATATGAAGGGAAGCTTCTTTGACTACAGCACCAGTAAAATGAGCATAACCAGAAGTTTGGACTACTCAATTCGCTTAAGAGGTAGTAGGAAGGTAGGAGTTCTCTTTTCAGGGGGCTTAGACAGTTCATTAATAGCCATTCTCGCATCCAAGTATTCAAAGGAAGTTACTCTTTACACAGCAGGAGCTGAGGGGAGTCCAGACTTAGAGTGGTCAAGGAAGGTAAGTGAGGAATTAGGTCTAAAGTTAAAAGAATACGTTTTTGACCTCGATGATGTGAGAGATGCCGTGCCTTTGGTTATGTTCGCCATAGAGGAGCCGAATGCCATGAATCTTGCAATAGGTATCCCTCTTTACTTCGCAACAAAGCTCGCAAGCGAAGACGGAACAAAAATACTCTTAAGTGGACAAGGTGCAGACGAGCTTTTTGGTGGATACGCAAAATATCTCACCAATCCAAGGATTATGGAAAAGGACCTAACTGAAATGGGGGAGAAAAACCTCGCAAGGGATGATAAGATTGCCATGCTTAACAGCGTAGAAGGAAGATTCCCATTTTTAGACATTAATATGGTCAAAAGTGCACTTAGAGTACCTCTGAAATATAAGATCCACAATGGAACAAGAAAAGCCATCCTAAGAGAAGTGGCCCTTGAACTAGGACTGCCCAAAGAAGTGGCATATAGAGAGAAAAAGGCCTGCCAATACGGAACCAATGCTCAAAAACTCTTAGAGAAGATTGCCAAAAAAGAAGGGCTCAAACTTTCCAAGTTTGCAGAAACGGTCTTTAATGAGGTATTTGAACAAAGATAAACAATTTTAAACCTTTTTTAACCTTCTCACCAGTAAAAACCCTTCTCATAAAAGTAAAGTGAACAAACGAAAACCAAACAAGACGATTTCATGAAAAAAGCTTAAATAGTAGGTTTTCACTAATTATAATTGAGGTGAAAGACCATGATGGTGAAAAAAGGATTTGCTTGGCTGTTTGGGATATTGCTTTTAGCAAGTATGATACCCCTCTCACAAGCACAGGCAACACTCTCAATAGTTATACTTGTAAGTGACAACGAAGCAGATTCAGCACTTGCGGAAGATCTCGCCAGCATTTTAAATGCAACAATAGTCGTGACTACATGGGGAGTTTACGATACAAACGTAACTGCAGAGATAATGAGCTATGCACCAGACAAAGTGATAATTATTGGAGGACCCGACGCAGTTCCAAAAGAGTATGAGACAGACTTAAGTGAGTTGGGAATACCCTATGTAAGATGGTATGGTAAAGACCGATATGAGACCAATCTTGAGGTCATTAAATATGCACTAGAAGAGTACCCAGAACTATTCGTCAATATTAAGATTGTCATCGCTCATGGAAGGGATCTTGGAGCTATTAAACAGGTAAAAGGTATCCAAGGAAAGAAATTTGTTATTTATGTAGATAAGAATCTAACCAACCAAACTGAAATAATCGGAACATTACTCAAAACAAAGACTGTTATAATAATCAAGAGCCCATTAATGGACAATGAAACTGCTGAAATGATAAGAGAGCGCGTGAGAGAAAGGGTTCAGAATGGAAATATAACTGAGGAGGATATTGGAATAACTCCTGAGATGGCATGGGAGGCCATAGAAATAGCAATTAACAGAACAGAGACTGCAAAAGAGATACTAGATAACTTAACAATCCCAAGTGCTACAAAGCTTTTGGAGCTCGCCGAAAAAGAGATACAAATAGCAAAAGAGAGTTACAACGAAGGTAACTATGGAAAAGCATATGGCCAGGCAATAGCAGCCAAAGCCCACGCTGAAGCAGTTATCAGACTGGCAGGAAAAGAATGGAGAAACGTCATGCATGCTAAAGTAGACATACAACTCGAAAGGGAAGTCTACAAGCTTGAGATTAAACTCAAGGTTCTTACAAAAGCTGGAATCGACGTAACTGAAATAAGCGAAAAAATAGAAGCAGCCAAAAATGCAATACAAGCAGGAGATTATGAGGGTGCAAGAGAACTCATTGAACAAGCCAAAAACATGCTCAGAGATGCTTTCATGCAAGGAAGAGGGAAGATGAAAGAAATAAACCTACCAGTTGGAAGAGGTAGGGGTAGGCCATAGAAAGGCTTTTTACTTTTCTTCCATATTTTTTATTCATGAAGATTTTGATAATCGGCCATTATCCTCCCCACAAGGGCGGCATTGCCACTCATACTGAGAGTCTAGTGAAGGAATTAAGAAAGAAACATGAAGTTCACATAATAACCTATGGACCAATAACTCCTAGAGAGTTTGAGAAAGAATTCGTCCACCAAGTAACTGTTCCAAAAGTTTTTGGTTTGAGAGGCATTCTGTTCACTTTTCTTGCTGCTGTTAAGGCCATCAAACTTCATAAAAAATTCAATTTTGATATTATTCATGCCCATTATGTTGGAACCACAAGTTATGCAGGGGTACTTGCAAAAAACAGATTAAAAATTCCGCTTATTATCACAGCTCACGGGAGTGATCTTGATTTTATGTCTAAGCTCCCTCTTGGAAGATATTTTGTTAAGGAAAGTTTGACAAAGAGCGACCTAACAATAACGGTAAGTCACTATCTTAAAAAGCGGGCTTTAGCACTGGGAGCAAACAAAGTAAAAGTAATCCCCAATGCGATAAAAAACCTAAAAAGAAAAAATCTGAAAAGAGAATATATCACTTTTATTGGCAGCTTGACCCTGTATAAAGACCCTGCCACATTCATAAAACTTGCTCGACATTTTCCAAATGAGAAGTTTCTAGTTGTTGGAGACGGGCCACTAAGGAAGGAGCTTGAAAAACAGGCGCCTAAAAATGTAAAATTCCTAGGATATAGAGAAGACATTGGGGAAATTCTCTCAAAAACCAAACTTTTAATTCTTCCTTCTGCGAGAGAAGGGTTTGGGTTAGTTGTTCTCGAAGCCAATTCCCTTGAAGTACCCGTTATTGGTAGGGCTGTAGGTGGCATAAGAGAACTTATTCGAGAGGGCAAAAATGGTTATACCTTTGAGACTTTTGAGGAGCTTGTGAAAAAAGTTGATTCTTTATTGCCAAATAAAAAAGCTTTAAAAATGGGAAAAATAGGGAACACTATCAGTGGAAGATACAATTGGAAGAAAATTGGGGAGGCCGTTGAAGAGAGATATAGAGAGCTTGTCGGTGAGAGATATGACGATAATAATAAACATGCGAGAAGGGGTGGACTGGGAGAAAATTAGGATAGCTGCGAGATTTATTAAAGAAGCTAAGTTAGTTGCATTTCCTACTGAAACCGTGTATGGGCTTGGAGCAGACGCTCTTAATGATAACGCTGTGAAAAAGATATTCAAAGCCAAGGGCAGGCCCCCCGATAACCCTCTTATAATACACATAGCAGATTTTAATCAGATCTATGAACTGGCAAGAGACGTCCCCGAGAGAGCCAAAATTTTAGCCGAAAACTTCTGGCCCGGCCCATTAACAATAGTATTGCCCAAAAAAGAGGAAGTTCCATACGTTACCACAGGAGGCCTAGACACCGTTGCAATACGAATGCCTGCTCATGAAATTGCCCTTGCATTGATAAAATCAAGTGGCCGACCAATTGCCGCACCTTCTGCAAACATTAGTGGAAAACCTAGCCCTACTCTAGCAGAACACGTAGCCGATGACTTCTATGGGAAAATAGAGTGCATAATAGACGGAGGAGAAACTAAAATCGGCGTTGAATCTACCGTGATAGACCTCACAACCGACCCCCCAATGCTCCTAAGGCCAGGAGGCCTCCCTCTAGAAAGAATAAAAAGCATCATCGGCGAAGTTAAAATACATCCTGCAGTCAAAGGAAAGGCCGTAGAGCTTGCAAAAGCTCCAGGAATGAAATACAAACACTACGCTCCAGAGGCGCAAGTAATAATAATCGATGGCGAACGTGAACGAGTTATTAAGAAGATCAAAGATCTTATTGATGAATATAAAAAGCAAGGAATAAAAGTAGGCGTTATGGCAACAGGAGATTTCTATGAGGCAGATGCATATTTCAACATAGGCGAGAGTGAAGAGGAAATAGCTCGCAATTTATTCAAAGCCCTTAGAGAGCTTGATAAAAGTGGAGTGAAGATAATATTGGCAGAAGGAATAGCAGAACGCGGATTAGGCCTGGCCGTGATGAATAGGCTTAAAAAAGCTGCCGGCTACAGAATCATAAAAGTCTAATTCTTCGAAAATTTTACAATTATTAAAGTATCCAATTGTACATGGGAGAAATTGTTAAATATTTTGAAGTAGAAAAACATATGCTAAATCAGAAACTATCGGGGGTGCCCCTTTGATCACAGGTATAATAAGATCTAGTCCTGGAGAGCTGGAACTAGCTGGAAAAACCATGATAACTAAAGGAGAGTTTAAAAAAGGAATAAACCTCCTGATAAAATCTGCGAAAGAGTATGAATTACAAAAACGATTCTTAGATGCTGCTCGTATGTATAGATACATAGGAGATTTAATCCTCAATGTTAATCCCCAGGGAATAAAAGATGCTCGGCCCTTCCTTCTCAAAAGCGCTTATTATTATCTAGATATTTTAGAACGAGAGATTGAGGCCGAGACCCCAAACTTAGAACTCCTCGATGAGTTCTGTTCTAATATTCTAAGAATATTTGAGATCCTAGGTGAAAAGGAGAAATTTGAAAAGTATGCCAAAGAATTCGGAGCTATGTATCAAAACTTGGGAGATACTGAACTCAAAAATGGAAATATTCAGCTAGCCATCCAATCCTATGAAACTGCCCGCAGATACTACAAAATAATTCACCATAGAGAAGGAATAGAGGACACAGTAAGCATCCTTCTTGACCTTTTTGGAAAGGGGGCAGAAATATTCGTAAACAAAAAAGAGTACCAGAAAGCCGGTGACACATTCTTCAGGCTTGGATTTATTGTGAAAGATGTTTTTGGATATGATTCTCATTTCATGGAGCTAATGGAAGACGCTGGGCGAAACTATGAAAGAGCCAGCAAAAACTGGTATGCAAAGGGGGATCTTTACTCCACTGCAAGAATGCTCCTAAATGCAGAGTATTCGTATTTATTGGCTGGCAACACCCACCGGGTAAAGCTTGCAGGACTAAATGCAACCAAAATGTTCTACCAACTTGTGGAAGAGTATAGAAGAGCTAGGTTCAGGGATGAACTTGGTGAAGGCTTGTTAATGCTTTCTGAGGCCCTATTTGGAATTGATAAACTCCTAGATGGTCTTAAAGCATACAAGAGCCTTATGGTAGAAGCTGAAACAACATTGGAACACAAGTACCACATAAGGCGAGCCTTAATGCTCTATCTGGCAGCTAAAGAGAAAAGTAAAAACTACCTAGAGTTTGTGGAGCAGATGGAGTTCTACGCAAAACGAGAAGCCTATGCCCAAGCAATTGAAATAGCAGAACTTGTTTTTGAGACCAGGTATCCAGAAATTAAAAAAGGCCTTCAGAAAGTAGAAGGCCTCAGCCCGGAGTGAGTTTCTTCCGTTTATATCCTCTTCTCCGGGCATCCCTTAAGAAAAATATCTCCTCAACAAGCCCATTTTCTTTCAGAATTTTCAATGCATATCGAACGGTCCTTTCAGAAAGGTTGGTTCTTCTTGCTAGCTCTTTAGAAGATATTGGCTTATCCTCTAAGGCATTAAAGACCTGAAGAGCTGACTTGGGTAAAGCAAAGTAAATCCCCCCTCATCACAACCACCGAAGAATGGTAACACATTGCCTTTATAAGTGTTTTGAAAGAGGCAAAAAGAAAAAATCAAGGCTGCTTTATAGATACCCTAGGCACTGGAATTGGATATGGAATGCGCATTTCCTTTGAGATGAGCATTATCATCGGTGTTACCTCGTTTGTGATGAAATTCACAATCTCTGCAAACATCTCTGGTGGAACTTTCTTATCTCTTTCCCAGTTGTCAAGTATCTCATCAATTTTCTCTTTTTGTGGTGGAAGGTAAAATACCATGCCACTTATCAAAGCACGGGCTATATCTGGCCTATAACCTATTTGATACGTGAAAAGGACTTCGATACCGTTTACCTTACCTGAGGGAGTCTTTATCTCTCCCAATCTTACCTCTTCAATTTTTGGTGAAAGGTTAATCTCCACTTTACTTGCAATTCCTCCCTGCTTTTCCATTTCTACTTTAGTAATATTAATACCAAGTACTGGCATTTTTCCACCTCCTTTCAACAATTACTGTGGAGTTATTAAAAAGTATCGGTGATACTTAAAAAGAATTACACGAATCATTAAGCATGCCAAGAGAAAAAGTTGTGAGAGTGTGGGACGAGAGAGAAGTGGTTTATTCTCCTAAAAAATGGGCAATTTTAAGAGAGAAAAGGGAAAAGGCATTAAAAATAATGGAAAGGCTAGAACAGTTTGATCCCCATGTTTATGGAAGCGTTGCCAGAGGGGACGTGAGAAAAGACAGCGATATAGATATAATCATCCCCTATAAGGTCTCAAGTTTTTTGATTGAACTCAGTCTAGAAGGTATCCCCTTTCACAACAGAAGGATTGTGATGGCCACTCCATGGCATTTAATAAAGGGCCATATTGAGATTGATGAAGAGACAACGGTAACCTTCCCTCTTATCAATCCTACTGACAGAGAATTTGAATTTTATAAATGGGGAGGAATGGTCGATATTTGGGGAGTTAAGACAGATCTAAGAGTTCCTGGAGTTAATAAGAAGCTGATTCTAATACTCCCTACAGATAAAGGGCACATAGAGAAGGAGGTTGTAGGGAGAGAAAGCGAAGTTGCAAAGAGTCTTGGGGTGAGCATTGAGCTTGTTCAGGAGAGAGTAAAGATACTCACGAGAAGGGACTCGATAGGAAGAACAGGAATTTATCTCAATGAAGAGGTGCCCGAGTGGATGAGCTTTGAAGAGGCCTTGAAGAGAATAGCCGATAGAGACCCCAACATTAGAAGAAAGATAAGGGAGAGCGGAGGTATTTAATAACATTTCGGCGAAAGATTTATAAAGCGTCTACAATTGATTATTTACCGAGCTTGTGCGGTGGTAGTCTAGCCTGGCCTAGGACAGCGGCCTGCCACGCCGCGGGCCCGGGTTCAAATCCCGGCCACCGCACCATTCTAATTTCACGATGATTTGTGGAACTTCCTCACCCAAGAAGACCCATCTCGCAATTCTTCAACAGAATTGTGACTTGTTAATGCCCATCTCGTTCATAACACCGACCAATTCTTCTTCCGGTGTGGTGACTTTATAACCTTTGGTTATTAAATATTCATAAACTTTTGTACGCTCTCCAAGTATGTCTCTAAGTTTGTAAACTTGAACAACAATCAATTCAACAATATCACCTGAAGATAACTCTGACTCGTTTCTAACTTCTCCAGGGATTGTAATTAAACCCTTAGAACTAAGTTTCACTACAATATAGGTCTTTTTAGTGTGTTTATTTTATTGTCGACGACTTCAAATGATCCTACAATAACTTCAAGCAAGTCTCCTTTTTCAAGTTGAATATTTCCCGATTCTTAGCAGGGACGACTAATTGGCCCTTAACGTTTATACTTGTTATGAAATTTTACTATAGGCTCAATGACATCTTGTTCTTTTGTCATTTTTGTCCCTCCGTTTTGGTTTGTTTGGTTACGTGGTTGACTTCTAGGAGTTTTTCAAAGGTGATTGGAGATCTTTTTTCTTTTGATACTAGACGTAGGATTCCGGTTACTATTATCTTATCCTCGGTGGATACTGTATCTACTAAATCGTCCAACAGAATCGCTTTTATTTTTGTTCTCTTATCTGAGGGATCACGTATCCAAATTTGTTGGATGTCTAAAAATTGGCTTTCATTAGTGTCAATTTCGATTTCTTTACCCCCACAAGCTTCACATTTCTTTGGTTTTATTGCATTGCCAAACGGTTTTTGAATTCTAATCATTATGTTGCCACAGTCTTTGCACACAAAGGCTATTCTTGGAGCGAATATATCTATTCTTCCTGTTTTTGCAACGATTCCCTCAACTTGGACGAATTTATTTCTATGTTTAATCCCAAGTTCTTTGACGGAATATGTTTTGAGTAGCTCATAAAAGCGGGCATGAATTTTTGGAGAGTTTTTCTTAAAGAATTCTTCTTGGATGACTATTTGAATGGCATCTTCAGCAGCCAAAATAACATCCTCTGGATTTTCAAGAAGTTCTTCAGCGAGCTCTGGATTAAATGCATTTAAATGTTCCCAATTTATTTCCATTGAATGTTTTGGAGAAGTAGTCAAGATCTTTGTCAGTTGATTAAGGTAAATTAGGTTCTCGTTTTCATCCAAGTATTCTTTGAAAAACTGGACAAATTTGTCTATTATTTCTTCTTGCCTACTCATGCCTTGATGCCTCCTAGTGGCATATAACCAAATTCTGTTATAATCTATATAATATATATGCCTTACGAAAAATTGTTCGACATTGGGCGCTTTTGAGTGGCAAAAGTTTAATATTTTTTCAAGTAAGAGATTATTTAAACTTGCTCGAGGATATGGAAAGAGGATTTTAACTAATCAAGTTAAGCCGGGAAGGTATAAGGTGAGGAGGTGATTTGGGATGGTAGGGTTTGAATTCAGTGGTGATAGGTTTGTTGTGTCCTTGTGGGAGGGAGCTGATAAGGATATAATTGACGCTTTAGACAACTTTGTTAAGAAAGCCTTCAAGGAATCGTCACGGGTTTTATATCTTAGGGCAAGAGTTTCGAAAGACAAGGACTTCAAAGACGAAGATGATCATCCTATATATGGGTTTTACATAGAGGTGGTTTGCGCGTCTGAGAGGGGATATTCTGGAACAGTTCATATGCCAAAAGACTACATTGAACTTGATCCTTTGCTATTTTATGTTGAGGATAATAGAAAACTAGTGGTCTCTCTTGATCGCTCGCCTGATCGACAAGTCGACATGGAGTTGGAATTGCCAGTTGAGGAGGTTGTTATACACGTTTATAGAAAAATTTCTTATTGATATTTTTTCTAAACTTCGCCTTTATACATATGGGGTCAACAAGTCTTCATGAGAAATTTGTTGACCGGATATCAGATCCAAAAAAATTGAACAATGTTTAATTTTCACGTTTAGTAGATGAGGTTATTTGAACATTTGTAGAGAGGATCTCTGCCTCCTGTGTAGCCGTTAGAATTTCATATTTATTTTTCAACAAGTGCTTAATATTACGGGCCTCTTCGGTGAGGAGGTCGTCAATTTTAAAGTACCTGATTAACAATACTTCGAGAATATCATCTTGGATTATGTTGAATTTCTTGACAATTTTTTGGGGAAGATAGATTTTTCCATCTTTTGCCACACGAACAAATACATGTACCCGGCTTAAAACAACATTGTCTCTAATAATACGAACTATTAGTTCTACAAAATCGCTTTGCTCTATACTATATCGTTTCCTCGTGATTTTAGGCAAAGTAAACCTACCATATTTGTCGACTTCAGCGTGAAACTTCGCTAGTGGCTCGATGACTTGTGACTCTGTGTTTTTTGTTGTCAAGCCCGACCACCCTCCGGGTTCACGTGTAATTATTTGAATACGTACTTTTATACAACTTTTATACAGATTGTGTTATATCAATGGTATATAGGGTTTGCGGAATTTTTTCCTGCTATGAAGTTCCAAAAACAGCGGTAATTATATAAAAACCAGTTTGTTAGTTTTGGCTTTGGAAATTTCACTAGAAAGTCTCAGATTACTCGTTCTATTTTCTTGGGAGCTTCTTTGGATTTCAACATTTTATGGATTGGATACCTATGTGTGGATTTGATCTCTGTGAACCAGCGTTCTATTGTTTTTAAGTCTCTTTTGACTAATAATATTTCTTCGGGTTTAAACTCTACGGTTATGGGGGCCCCTTTTTGAAGTTCAACTGTAATTGGCGTATCTAAGTGGTAATCTGCAAGGTTACGATACCATCTTAGCCTGAAGAGGGCTTCTCGAACTGTTTTTCCAGCGAACTCCCCTATAAATCTCTGTATTACTTGGTGCACGTTATCTTTATGTTTCTTTGGTTGATTTGGAAGTGAAGGTGTTAAAAGTTTCTCTAACAAAAGAAGGTCTTGTTTATATTTAATAATCTCTTCAGATTCTTGGTTATTGAGTGCATTTATAACATCTTTAACTGCATCAAGGATTTCCTCACGGAGTTTCAGAAAAATATAGTAGTAATATTTGCTAATTGTTGTCCTAATCAGGGCTTCCTCTAAAGTTTGTTGAGATTTTTGGGAGATAATTTGTTCTAAGTGCTGTGAGAGCTCTTTGAATTTCTCTGGCCCCATTTAAGCTCTCTCCTTTCAATAGCATTGTTTAGAAACTATACAATATATGAATATCTTTATCAGGATACTTTGAGAGAATGTTGTCTTCTAATTTCTCGAATGCCCTCACTGCCTCATCTATTTTCTTTCGGTTTAGGTAAGCTACTACATAGAAGAAATTAGCATTATACTCCTCATCTGGAGCTATAACTACTCGTATCTTAGGGATTGTCCTTTTAATATTTGGTATTTCTTTTAGAGTCTTCAAAATTCCTTTTACAATGGCTCTAAGTTTCTGTTCACGATTCGGAATCTCTAATTGATATATAGATTCGTGAAGTGATTTTTCATAGTAAGCTTTAAGTTCATTCAAAATGTAATCTAGTTCAGCTTCTGCTTGTTCTTCCCTAATTAATTCTATGGGCACATGATAAGAGAGATCACGAGAAAATCTTTTTTCAAAGGGAAAATAGAATCCTCTACTCCTCTTTTTTATTTCCTTCGTTGGCATCATTATTGATCACCGAGTTTATTTCTTTAATAATTTTTTGTAAGGTCTCTTTTGTAGTTTCAAAGAAGAACTCTTCAAAATCCATATCTCCTGAGTTATCTATTGATATTCTAACCCCATAACTTTCAAGAGGACCTTCAGGGGTATCTTTGACAAACTTTAATATTTCAAACTCTTCCAGGATAGGATTTGTCATGAATTTCCTTGTAAGAAACTTCTTTTTTGTCTCTGGAGTGTACAATTTTTCGACAATATATTGCTCCAATTCACTAGAGGGTTCTTCTCCTTCTATTTTTGAGAGAAGAACCACCGAGATTAAGAAAGAAGCAATACTCAAATAATCGACTGCTTGTACAATATCAATACCGAACTCCTTAACTAGATCCATTTCTGCTATTGTTTTTATTCTAACTTCAATACCACTCCGATATACTCCTATATTCTCTGGAGTAATTAATTCCTTTTCAATGAGATACTTAACAATCCTCTCAAAAAGTTCTTTATCAAACTTTCCAGATCTAAATTTTATTTTTTCAACTAAACTCTCATAAGGCATTTGCCTCACCTGTAAATGTTAACAATAATTGCGACACCTAAGATACGATATGCTTTTTGATTAACTCCCTTAAATAGGTTACGTATGTATGAACATCTCGTTCGTTTGGCACTCTCTCATGTGAGGTATTCTCACAGTAAGATTTTTTCACTTTAATTTCTTTTAACATTTCTGTGTCGATTCAGATTTTGTAAAAGAGTTCTATTATGTTGATATAGGAAAAGTTTCTACCCCAATAATAATTACATACATAAATTATTTAAATAATAAATTCGTATTTCAAGTGGTGATATAAATGCTATTCAAGGAGGCTGAATAATGTCTCGAGAAAATAGAGTTAAACTGATTGAGAAAATTGAGAAATTAAGAAATTCGAGAGTGATTGTCTATGTTACTGGAGATAGAAAAAATTACCCTCCATTAAGCCAGATTTCAGATGATGTCTTACCATTATTTAAGGAGATTCTTGATGAAATTGGATGGACCAAAAGAATTGATTTGTTTCTGTATAGTCGGGGTGGAGCTACAGAAGTCCCTTGGAAGATAGTATCTCTGATAAGAGAATATTGTGACCATTTTGGCGTCTTAATTCCGTTCAGAGCACATAGTGCTGCAACTATGATTGCATTAGGTGCGGATGAAATTGTATGCGGGCCAGCAGCGGAGCTTGGCCCAATTGATCCGTCCTTAACTACTCCGTTTAACCCAAGAGACCCTCGGGGCAATCCTATACCAATAAGTGTTGAGGCTGTAAGAGCTTACCTTGACTTTGCTTCTGAATATGAGTCACAAAAACAGCCTCAAAAGGCTTTTGAGTTGCTATCTAATGTTGCAAATCCTCTGGCAATTGGAGAAGTATATAGACAGCATAACTATATAAGAATGGTCGCAATGAAATTATTGAAGTTAAATAAGAACTCTCCAGATGATGCCACTTGTGAAAATATTGTCAAAAAGCTTGTGGAGGAAACATATTTTCATGGTCATGCTATTAAAAAAGAAGAAGCAAAAGAAATTGGCTTAAATATTATAGATGCCGATCCAGAATTAGAAAAAGTTATGTGGGAATTACTAAAGGAATACAGTAGAGAAATGGCATTAAATGAGCCATTTGAACCGTTAAAACTCTTAAGGACTAACAATTTTCAAGAAGTAGAAGATGAGAATGTATGTGGATTGTTAGAGAGCTCTACAATAAGCTATGTGAACATTGCTAAGGTTTTGGTCCAGTCAATAAGACAAATGCCCCCATCAATTTCACTTAACATTCCTCTGGTGTTGCCACCGAATATTGCTGAAATTATAGAAACAAATCCGGACTTGAGAGATATTATTAATGAATTGTATCAAAACTTAGTTGCAAGAATCCAACAACAAGTAATTCAAGAGCTAAACAGACAAGCCCCTGTAGTAGATGTTGACCTTAAAAGAATAGAAGTCAAGTGGATTAAGTTATAAAAATTATTGGTGGATAACAACTTGGGTTGTGGGCTCAAGAGATACCTCAATTGGGGGATTTAAACACACTCTCGGCTCGTTAATGGATTTTGGTTTGCTTTTTGGAGTTTTCTCGGAAAACTTATACTCAAATCTAAATTCATTCCATGGCAAGAAATTAAGCTTGATTTCGATTTTCATATTTATCACCCCTAATATTATTTTGGAGTTTAAAGTTAATATAAATATTGCCTCTAGTAGATACATAACTTCAGATGAATTTTGGCGTCTGTGTATAAAACGATTTTGTTGTCTGCATTTCCAGCAGTGTAGCGAAAGTTTCTTATATGATTAATGTATATCCACTGATGGGAGAGAGTAATGGAGGAGGCTAGATTTAAGAGGCTTGTCGCTTTTTTAAAGGCTCTTGAAAAGAAGACAGGATATAAATTTACTATTGAGACTTTTGAAGATAGGATGAGACTCCAAAAACTTGTTTATCTCGCTAAGCACTTTGGCATTGATTTGGAATATAACTTCACTCTTTACATTAGAGGGCCTTATTCATCAGAACTTGCAGATGATTACTACAAGATAGAACGGGACTATGATGGTGAGATTCCAGAAATTTTAGACGAGTTTATTACAGAGGAGAAAGTAGATACTTTCATAGAATTCGTGAAAGACAAAGACACAGAAGAACTTGAATTAATAGCAACACTTCTAATGGTGTTAGGAAGACACAAGCCCTTCCTTAACTCTTTACCTGAAGAAGAAAGAGAGGATTTGGTGGTAAAAACCATTCAGGATATCAAACCATACTTTACTAAAGACAAAATATTAGAAGCGATTAGAGAGATTGAGAAGGTTAAGATTGTTGGATAATGCTATCAATAACTTTGAGAGGTTTTCTTCCAATTTTTTCACAGAGTCTTTGGACAGTTGGATTTCCCACCATAATCGTGTCTGTTGTGAGAAGATAATCGGCTTCATCAGCAATGGCATGAGCCAAAATTAATACATCCGTTGAGGTTAGGTAAGTACCATCGTGAAAGTTATAGGATATATCATCTACTTCGTCTATTTTTTCAAAACATATCTCTTTGTTTTTAACATATGGATTGTTTAAACACATGAGAATTCTAGCAATTCTATAAGCCTCCGGAGGTACTGGAGGTAATTCTGCATTCAGGTTTTTAATTAAAGTATAAAATTGTCCTAGAATTATCTCTCTTTTCTCGTCTAAAGAAAGGTTAGAAGTTAATATACCTTTATTCCGACTTTCCCATCCTTTAAGTTCGTTCTCGTTCTTTCGGTATAATATAGAAGAGAATTCTCCAACAACAACTTGAGAAATTTTAACAATATATGTTTCGGAATAATTAGTAAGGGCTTTGATATTATTTTTGGCAGTTATATAGGTGTCGGATTCCTCCTTATCTAAGAGATACCCACATATCATTTCAGTATCTAAATAAACAACTTGACGGCCTGTATGTGTGTTTTTTTGATTGTTTTTCTTTTTACGGCCTCTCCTTGCCATGACATACCTCCAAATACTTATAACTGAATCTCAGGTACATATAGCTTACTCTGGTAGCGATTACCAACATGACAAATAATTGTAGTAAAAACTGTCAAAATAATAATGAAGCAGAAAAATAAGCTAAATATTTTGTCTAGAAAGCCTGCGAGTTAAGAAAAGAATTGTGAAAAACATCTACTTCTCACAAGTATAGGATGGGCCGGGAGGCCCTTGGCAGTGGCTAAATGGAAACAGTTCATGGAATGTACACAAGTGGGAATTTTTAAGCTTTATGCTGGTAAAAAGTCAATATTTTTGGATTAGAAAGGGAACTTATGGTTAATTCGGAAATAAGAGAAGGTTTAAATAGTTATTTTTTGCAAAAATACTGAGGGATGGTTATGTGGGAGGTATTTACTAAGTTAAATCCCGGAGAAGTGGTTTTAGTTGAGTATTCCTCCAAAGTAAACCCGTTACCCGTTTTTGCAGAAATAATAAAGTGGGCTAATGCCAGAGGATACCAAATCCTGATTACGGATCTTCTTAATAGACTCGAATTGTGCTTAAGGTACATGAAAATTGGGAAAAGTGAATGTAAGGCGCTGGAGAAAGCAAAGGTTGTTGAGATTGGTTATCGTGAACCTCCCGAGGTAAATGTGGTGAAGTTCATCAACGGAGATAGGGAATTGCCAGCATTACTTTCAGAATACAAGAAAGTCTACGAGAAGCTAGTAAGTGAAAAGTTTACTGTTGCGTTCTTGTTGGGGGTTGAGAGGTACGTTATTTTAAGAAGAAATGATGCAATCAAACTTGTCAGTATTCTTGGAGCTTTTGTGGGAGACACTCGCAGAATAGCATTTTATTTTGTAAATAAGGACATATTGGAGGGTATTATTCCAAATCCATTAACTATGCTTGAGGAGCTTGCTACAACAATAATAGAGCTCGAAAAAGAGAGGGGGAGGATAAGACTTTGTATTACCAAAGCACTTAATCCTGAGCTTGACGGCCAAGAAATTGTAATCTAACTTATCTTGAATCCTTTTACTATTCTTCTTTTAGACATTAAAAGCAAAATATTGGTTAATGGTGCAGTTACCCTTGCTACAATACTTATGGTTGTTTCTCTGGAGCCCAATAATTACTGACCTTTTCCCTGCTCTGACATGCGAGGCTTTTTATGGCATAATAACATTCAAAAGCATGAGGCTTTATTCCTCAATAACTTACAAATTTTCAAAAATTTTCGGATTTTTTGTAGTTTTTCTCATGTTTTTACATAAATATTAGAGATTTTACAATATCCAGCAGTAGATATTCATAAAATATTTAAGGAATTAATTATTAAATAAAGTCATAATGGTGAGTCATATGGAGCAGATCATCAGTAAGATTTGGGATTCAATAAAATGGGGAGAGAGTGTGCTAATAGAACATGATTCACTAACGAGTCCAGTAGCAGGATTTTATCATTTATTAACCTGGAGTAAAAGAAAAGATTATGATATTCTTATTGATGATGTTCTGGACACTCTTTACTTGTACAAAACCCATTTAGAGTTGGCCGGCTTTGATACGAGCATTTTAAATGATATTAAAGTGATAAAGGCCGGAGGTAGGTTTGAAGTTGGCCAAGTTCTTGACCGTATTGCAATTAACGAGCCAGTTATTAGAGAGAGCGAATATAAGAAAATCCTTGACTCTGTATCAATAGGCGACAAGGTGATTAATCCGGTTTTAGGCTTTGAAAAGCTTTTATTGCTAGCTGAATCCAAGCAAGATAGTTTGGCCACCATAAATACTGTCCTCTCCTTCACTGGGACAAAGAGAATAGCATTTTATTTTGCCAATATTAGTCTCCTGAAAACAGGTACCCCACACACCCTCCCACTGTTTGAGGAGGTTGTAACTACAGTAATTAAAATCAGAAAGAAAGGAAGGAAGCTTTCATTTAGTGTTGTAAAGTCAATAAATAACAAAATTGACGGCCTAGAAGTTACAATATAATGGCCTATTTCCACCAAAAATACTTTCCAGTAATGGAAGAAATACTGTTAATAGGCCTGTTACTTGTATATAAAAACCTTTGACTCTCTTTTTCAGCTTTATTTTATGGAGGCCAGCATTTGAAGTTCTAACATTTTACTTATAAGTTAGAACGTTTGAGTTAGAAGTTTTATACGTGACATTTAAAGAAAGAATAGAACCTTAGAGACCTTCCTAAAGATCTTACTGCTATCTGAAAGCATTGCCCTTCAAGATAGGTAGAGGTCAGGAACAGGGAATGTCAAGCCGACTAGAACTCAAAAAATTCTGTCTGTCCTCAACTCTTGTGTGGACAATCTAATCCCCTTTACTTTTCAACACTGCAGGTTCAAACATTAGCACATAGGATGATTCCAAGGCCCTAGGACAGTGTTCAATGCCCTTTGGCACCACTGCCATTTCACCTTCATGTAAAATTATGTCAGGCTGATCCCTTAACTGGATCACTATGCTTCCCCTATAAACATAGAAAAGCTCGTCTTCATTTGTGTGTTTGTGCCAGTGATATTCTCCCTCGAAAAGGGCCATTCTGATCACATACTCGTTAACTCTTGCTATTTCGATTGGGGACCATGGCTTGTCAAGTTCTTTGAGTTTATTCTCCAAATTAATTTTTGGGATCATAACATCACCTCTGGGCTTTTTAATGAGGCCCTTAGATAAATTAAAAAGAAAACCAAATAGACTAAATATATGCAATAGCCTCTATCTCAATTTTCACATTCTTTGGGAGTCTGGAAACTTCTATTGCAGCCCTAGCAGGTTTTGATTCACTGAAATACTGAGAATACACCTCATTCATTTCTGCAAAATCATCCATATCATCTAGATACACTGTAACTTTTACCACATTGTTCAATGTTCCTCCTGCCGCTTCTACTATGGCTTTGATGTTTTTTAAAACTTGATGTGTTTGGGCCCTAATACCCCCCTCTACTAACTTCCCACTCTCAGGATCTACTGGAATCTGGCCAGAAATAAAAAGAAAATTCCCGATTTTTATGGCTTGACTATATGGACCAATAGGTTTGGGGGCCTTTTCTGTAAATATTATTTCTTTCATTTTCCTCCACCTCCAGAGATTTATTTCTTTAAAAACCTCTGTTGCACCTCAATTAGATAATCTATTTCTTCCTTTGTATTGAAAAAGTGAGTGCTTACTCTTATCCCCCCTACTCCACCAACAAATCTTAGAGAAACTTTTATTGGCTTTTCGTGGGGTGCTGGAGCACTAAAGTATTCGTATGTCTTTTGATCCAATTGATGATCTCCTGTGCTATAAACTATGAGACCATGACGTTTCTTTTTATCTTCAGGTGTCACAAGGGTGCAACCTATTTCATAAAGCCTGTCAACCAAGTAATCCCCTAAACTACGCACTCTTTTTTCAATTTTCTCTGACCCAATATCTAAGAGAAAGTCCAAGGTAGCATTCCATCCAAAAAGAACCGGTGTTACACACAATCCCATTTCAAATCTGTTTGCAGTCTTCACTAGTGGGTAGTCCCAATGCTTCACGTTATCATGCTCTGGACTTCCGAAAGGTATTCCTCCTGGAACATCCGCCCATATGTAGTTTCGAAAATCTGGGTCAAACTCTTCTATGAGGTCTTCTCGTATGTAAAATATCCCTGCACCCTCTGGGCCACTCTGCCACTTATAACTCCCGGTAAGAAGGAAATCCACATCATCTTTATGCACGTTAACATCTATTGCCCCTACTGCTTGAATAGCATCGTCAAGCACGTATGCTCCATGCTCATGGGCCAATTTAGAGACCTCTTTGACATCATATGTAAATCCACTCCAAGCCATGGTGTGATTTACAACCACTAGTTTTGTATTGTCATCGATAGCTTTTTCCAGATCCGACATCAAGATTTCTCCATTGACATTCTTGATCCTTCTTAGTTCAATACCTTTCCTTCTCAAATTAAGGAGTATGTACGGGATTGATGGATAATCCATATCAGTAAAGACTACATTATCTCCTTTTTGCCATTTTATTAAGTCATTTATTATCAAGTTTGCCCCAGTCATCACTCTGTAGAGGTTTGTTACTTCCTCCTCTTTTGCATGTATAAGTTTTGCTGACTTTCTAATAGTTTCAAAAAAAACTGTAGTGAGAAATGGGTGAGTTGCTGGACCATACGGAGCATCATCTTCAATTCTCCCAGCCTCATAAAGAGTAATACACTCACGCATGGCATCCATCCAGTATCTTCCAGGAATCATCTGATCTGCTGCATTAAAGAAAACCCAATGCTTTAACATTGGAAAGTTATTTCTAACCTCTTTCAGGTTTATTCCATTTACACTCATTGCATCCACCTCCACCAACCATGTTTGCTTTAAAGAAAAAATAAAAGGTCATGAAGTAAAGAAGGAATACCATCCCCACAAGAGTGTCAATATTATGAATATTGGCAAGACAAACTTTATCCAATAGAACAAGACTGTCTCAAGTGTTCCTTTAAACTTTGTTTTAGAGCCTTTTCTCAGTTCCTCAAAAGCCTTAGACCTTCCTAGAATCCATGTAAAGGTTATTATGGCTATTAAAGATCCTATTGGAAGCATTGTAGATCCCCAAAAGAGATCGTTGTAGAGTAGGAAGTTTAGATTGTACATCGTAGGAAGTCCTAGGATAAATTCAATTACAATCATGAAAATAGTAGTCTTCTTTCTGTCCCAGCCAAATTTTTCTTCAAATGCATCAATAACAATCTCAAATCCAGGTATTGCTGAGAGAACTGCAACTAAGAATAGCGCAAGGAAGAACAATGCAGCGAATATTAGGCCTCCTGGGATTTGTTTAAAGACTTCTGGGAGGGTTATAAAGATTAGTGGTGGTCCTGATGCGGGATCTATTCCAAATGCAAAAACTGCCGGGAGTACCACAAGACCTGCAAGAAATGCCGCTGCAGTATCACCAAATGCTGTCCACACACCTGAAGAGACCAAATCTTGGTCATCAGAGAGGTGTGAGCCATAGATAAATATCCATGTCGCTCCTAAGCCAAGACTGAAAAATACTTGGCCCATTGACGCGAGTATTGTCATTGGAGTTATTGCAGACCAATTAGGCTTTAAATAGTATGCCAATCCGTCCATAGCTCCTGGCAATGTGAATACACGAAGTATAAGTACTATAAATGACAGATAGAAAAATGGCATGAATATTTTACTTGCACGCTCTATTCCTTTTCTAATTCCTCCTAGCAATATCATGCCAATGAACACCAAGACTATCAAGTCCATTGCTGCTTGTATTGACATGCTGCCCAATGTGTTCTCAAAGAAGGTTCCAGCGTCCACATTAGTGTACATCCCTCCAAGGGATCCTAAGAAATACCAAAGAACCCATCCTATTACCACTAAATAGTAAGAGACCGCCATGATGGCCACCATTACAAGTAGCCATCCGACATATTTTCCGCCTGGAAGTCCTGCTTTTATGAATGCTGTTGCAGGCCCGCTTTTTGTGTATCTAGCAACTGTAAATTCCGCCCAAAGAGCAGGTATTCCTATTGTAACTATTAAAAAAAGATAGACGGCTAAAAATGCTGCTCCACCGAATTTTCCTAACATGTATGGGAATCTCCATACATTCCCAAGCCCTACTGCAACACCTATAAGGGCCAAAATCGCCCCTGTTTTAGTCGCCCAAGTTTCTCTACCCTTTCCACTAATTTCCGGCACGTTAATCACCTCTCCAAAACTGCCAAATAATCAAACAACTTATCAATATCCTCTTTAGAATTGAAAATGTGCATTGCCACCCTAACCGCAGGTCCTCTTGGGGATACAATAATTTTGTTCTGTAAGAGACTCTTCGCAATTCTGTGGGGGTTTTCTGTTTTAAAAACAAACATTGGCCCCATGTTTTCTTGATTTTTCGGTGACAGAATGTCCAAATGATGCTCCTCTCCTAATTCCGTTGCATATGAAACTAAGGAAGATACATGAGACTCAATGCGTTTCGGACCAATTTTCCTTATGAGTCTAATAGCTTCAAGTGAAGTCAATATTGTGGGAACTGCAGGGGAACCACTCTCAAATCTTCGGGCACTGTTTGAATAGTCTAGATTGTAGATATCAAAAGAGAAAGGATTTTGTTGTCCAAACCACCCTGTTATTGTAGGTTCAAGCTCCTCTATTAGCTCTTGTCTAACGTACATTATTCCTAAACCAGCACCTCCTAGAAGATACTTGAGAGTTGTGGTAACTAATACATCTATCTGCTCTTTCTTAACATCTATGTCAACAACTCCTGTTGATTGAGCATCGTCAATAACCAACAGCGCTCCGTGCTCATGTGCTATGTCTGAAAGAGCAAGAATACTCTCATATTTGAATCCACTCTGATAACAAACATGCGGTTCTGAAAGCACTAAGGTGTTGTCATCTATAGCCTTCTCTATTTCCTCAAGTTCAATTTTCCATTCTTTACTACTTACAAATTTTACTTTAGCACCATGTTTTCTTTGAGCAAGCCAAACATGCCCTACGGTAGGAAAGTTCAAGTCACTAAGCACCACATTTTTACCTTTGTATTCCAGAGCGGTCGCTATTGATGCTAATCCACTGCTCACGTTTGGTGTAAGAGCGATTTCATCTACATGGGCTCCGATAAGCTTTGCTGCTTCTTTTCTAAGTTCTTCATATTTCTCCATCCAAAAGTCCCAGTTCATGCCTTTCTTTTCCCAGTCTTCTATGTAATTCAATAAAACCTCTTTCACTGGCTTGCTTAGAGGACCATACGAACAAGAAGCGAAATAAGAGATGTTTTTTTCTGAGAGTATTGGAAAAAGACTTTGAATCTCTTGTTTGTCCATAGGAAACACCAAAATCTTTTACATAGTTTTCTATATAAGCTTGACGTTTAAAAATTAAAATTAAGCATTTTGAAACAGTTTTTATAATCGGATTTTTACGTAGAAGTCCAAAATATAGTTTAAAAATTTAACCCAATTTTTAAAAAAAAAGATAAACTTAATAACTTGCATTAAGCATTTATTAGGAGGCAAAACTATATGAAATCTACTTCCACTCTTGATCGGGCTGCCCAAACGTTGATTCAAGAAGTTTTGAGAATAAAAGAAAACGAAAATGTGCTATTAATATCTGATTTCTCTAACAAATGGAACCTGATTCACGAAATAGTCTCAAAGATTCTAACTAACGGAGCAATACCTTATGTTTTCTCATTTAATGTAACATTAGAAAATGAAGACATCCCTAGAGAGGCGTTCCCCTTATTAGAACTTGCAAACGCAATAATACTTATTTCAAATACCTCCTTAAGCTTCTCTAGGCCACTTGAAGATCTCTTGAATAAAGGAAAAAGAATAGCCTCATGTCCTAGGATCGATGAAGATATGTTCTCTCGGGCCCTCTCTATAGACCCAAAAACATTAGCAAACGAAACACAGAGAATTGCATCAATCCTTAGCAATGCTTCAAGTTTGGAACTAATTTCAAAGTACGGAAAAATTCTTACCACTTCTATAACTGGTAGAGCTGCCGTTTATGTTGATGGACTGGCCAATACTCCAGGAAAATTCACAATAATACCGGGAGGTATAATTGGTATTGCCCCTATTGAAGGGACCACAAATGGGGAAGTTATAGTTAACGGAAGCATCAGTCATTTAGGTATCATAAACTCAGAAATTCACCTCAAAATAGAGAATGGAGAAATAATAGATATTTCTGGAGGAGATGACGCTAAAAAATTAGAAAAACTACTAGATTCATACGATAACAGTGATATGTACAAGATAGCCGAAATTGGAGTGGGAGTACACCCCCTAATGAAAATACGTGGAAATGCCACTGAAGACGAAAGTGCTAGAGGCGTGATTATAATAGGACTAGGAGACAATGCAGGGCATTTAGGAGGTAAAACCAAAGCTCCTGCTCATGTTGACCTCAGTATAAAAAATGCTAGTTTAAAAGTGGACTCAAAGTTCGTTCTTGTGGAAAATGGAAAACTCGTTGGATTATAACTCTAAAAAGGAGGGGAGCAATATAAAGAAGAACTTAGATTACAAAGATAGGATAATTCTTTCACTCTTGGTAAAGGATAGTTCCATCTCACTTGTGGATATTTCAAAGGTTTTGGGCATAAGTGTTACTGCTACAAAGAAAAGGTTAGCGAAACTAAAAGATAGAGGAATAATAAAGCAGAGTACAATAAAAGTAAATTTCGATAAACTAGGTTATGGTGTTTTAGCATTTATAAAAATGGCAATAGAACCTCAAATGCGTGAACACGTGATAACAGAGCTCAAAAAAATAAAAAATGTGATTGAACTCTATGAAGTGAGTGGAGAATATGACATAATGGCCAAAGTAGTTGTTAAAAACGTAAGTGAGCTGAGAGATACCCTATTGACCACATTAACCAAAATAGGTGGGATTAACAAAACTTCTACTATGATAATAATGAAAGAACATTCTTGTAATTTGGAAAAATTATTTGGGGAAGAGGAACATGAATGAGCCCTTAAAGGCATTGATATTTTTAAGAATCGAGCCTATGAAACGTGTTTTTGAGTTAGGTGAGACCTTAGCCAGAATTTCCCAAATAACCCGTATATACGAAGTTACTGGAGAATTCGAACTGTTCTTAGAGGTTATAGTGGAAAGTACTACTGAACTGGGAAGCATTGTAAACAAGATCTCTCTTACTCCTGGGGTCAAACTAATCCAGGTATTCATAGTTACTAAAACAGTAAAAGAATGAGAAGTTATCCACTTAGACACTCAATGAAGAACCGCTAATTATACAATTATCCCCTAATCAAGAAAAAACTCTTACCACTTTTCCTCATCCGCTGATATCAGAAAAGTAAATAGAAAAATCAAACAATGAACACACCTACAATAATATACAGAACCGCTGCTACTGTTGCCGCTGTCACTGCATAGGGCAATTGAGTGGTTACGTGATCCATGTGATCACAAGCAGCACCGAAGGATGAAAGAACCGTTGTATCAGAAACTGGAGAACAATGGTCTCCAAAGACACCTCCTCCAGCTACGGCCGCTATTGTTGCATAAACCAATGGGCCGAGAGTGTTATTTGTAAGATTGTACGCAAGTGGGATGACGAATGGGATCATTATAGCATAAGTCCCCCAAGAAGTTCCTGTGAAGAATGAGATCAACGCCGCCACTATAAACGTTAACAGGACTAATAATGAGGGCGTCATCCAACTTTGAGTTACTGAAATAATATAGTCTTGGGCCCCTAATGATTTTGTGACGGTGTTGATGGAATAGGCAAGGGCCAATATCAAAATTGCAGGTAAAACTCCTTTTATACCATCTATAGCTGTGCTCACCAAGTCTCTTATGTTATCAAAGAATCCTTGCGCATACAACACTACTATAAGGTACAATACTGCAGTAATAAATGCTTCCAACGTTTTTGCACTTTTAAGGACAATAAACGAACCAAGTCCTATTCCAATTACTATCATCACTGGAATTACTAAATGCAAAAATATGTTGGCCTTTTTGCCTTCTTTGGGTTTAATTCTCTCTAATTCTTGACCTACCAATGGAATGGCACCATCCCTCAGAACTTTTCCTGTCTTCATCGCTCTCTCCTCAGCTTTCTTCATTGGACCAAAGTCTGGTATGATCCCGCTAGCTATAAGGCCTACCATGATTACTGTAACTATTGCATAGAAGTTGTAGGGGATTGAGTGGACAAACGCCTGAATGGCCTCTTCACTAGTTGTAATTGGTCCTCCTTGCTTGGCTAATAGTCCAGAGATGTATACTGCCCATCCAGTAAATGGCACTAGCACAATTACTGGGGCACTACCTGAGTCGAGGATATACGCTAACTTCTCTCTAGAGACCTTTACTTTGTCGGTTATCGGTCTCATAACAGTTCCAGTAAAGAGTGGGCTGAAATAGTCACTGAAGAATATGAAGATGCCTAAGAGCCATCCCATTACCTGAGCTTGACGTCGAGTTTTAATTTTAGTAGAAACAACTCTTGCAAATTCACTAGTAACTCCCGCCTTCAAGAAGAATGCTATTAGTATACCAATGAAAACTTCAATAGATGCTACCCAAATGAAACTTGCATTTCCTAGTGCCTCTTGGAATAACAAAGACAGACCTCTAGCCGGCCCCAGCCAAGTTGGCTCGAACCCAAGCATTACAACTCCCACTAATACTCCCATAAATAATGAGAAGATCGCATCTTTTGTGAAGAAAGCTAACGCTAGAGCTATCACCACAGGAAGTAACGACAACGCCCCATATCCACCTTCAAACATCTTTCACCCTCCATATTAATCCAAATCTTCTCAAACAAGATTCAACTTTAATTCGCTCTTTATACATGGGGAAAGTATTCTTCAAACATCCATTATTCCCTAATCTCTCCTTATCACCTCCTCTGAGTTCTCAAATTTGTAATTCACCTGAATATTTGGCCTAAACATCCATCCCAAAAGCTTATGATATGTCTTTAATAACAATAGAAGTCTCCTTGATGTGTATCTCTCTTTTTTCTAGCTCTGACAATATTCTTTCGAAAAGAAGCTTATTCATGCCCAATTTTTCAGGAGGAATTACACCCCTTTCTTTTATTTCTCCCTTAGCCATCAAGTAAGCTACAATAGCCCCTGTGTATCCAGTTGTCCTTGCCATGGATGTGAGATTCTTGTTTTCGTCATAATAGTCAATTAAATCAAACACGTACTGGAGTTCCTTTTCTCCCTTAAGTCCAGAGACTTCAACACGCATTACAGTAAGATCTTTTTCGTCTCCCAACATAAGTTTTGGAGTTAGAAGCTTTGTTAAAAAGCTCCTAGGAGTAATTTTAACCCCTTCTATTTCAATAGGAGTGGTATCAAGAAGGCCACATTCTATCAAGGCCTTTATCTTTTGAGCATGTCCCGGATACCTAATCGTTTTTTCTTCTATTTCCAAAGCATCTTTAAATGTCAATGGAAGTGTTGAAATACCATCTGTGTAGAAACATTCCAGTTCACCGATCCCCGGAAATTCTATTGGTTCTACACCAGAAAGTGCTGGAACTCTCTCTAATTTTCTATTACGGATTACCCTAGCTGGTCTCATATATTCGTTCCACACGCTGTTAAGATGAAAGACCACTCTATATTCAAGTGGAGGGAGCGGTTTTTGAGGTAGCCCTCCCACTTTTATAGAGATTTTGTGAATGACATCGAGATTTGCTGCTCCATACCCTACTAACATATTACTAAGGCCTGGAGCTACGCCACACCCAGGTATGATCGATATCCCGCGTTCTTTAGCAGACTCATGAAGTGGTATTTGGTCAGGTTCAAAAGCAAGATCGACTGCACTGATTCCAGCTTCAATATATGCTTTTAGTGCAAGGACACTAAACTCATGAGGAAGTGCGTTTATAGCCACGTCAAAATCCCCATCTTTCAAAAATCTGACAAACTCTTCTTTTTTAGTTACATCGATCATCTGAAGTTTTATTTTCTTTTCATCAAAAACCCCTAATTTTTTTAACCATGCCACCATATTTTCTAAATTTCTTTTAGAGACATCATTCACAATGATTTCCAAGACATCCTCTTGCTGGATTAAATCCTCTACTATTGCTTTGCCCATCATTCCAGCTCCGGCGACAAAAAATTTCATGTGAGGCCACCCCCAGTAAGTTCCTACTTAGATTAATATTTTCTCATTTTCACGCATATTCCTACATACTTAAGCCATTTTTGATCATTTTTTAGAATAATATTCACCAAAAATTCGAAATTTTTAAATAATATTTTCAAGATAATTTCATGGAGGGAACTCCGATGAAAGATATTAATGAAGATCCCTTCATACTGAAAATTTTGAAAGAATTATACAAGAATTCTAAAATTACATACAAAGAAATAAGTGAGAAACTCGGGATAAGTCCAGTAGCATGTTACAACCGAGTGCAAGCTTTGCGCAATGCAGGAGTTATACGGAAATACACTATAGATGTGGACCCCAAAAAGTTGGGATATCCAGTAAAGACATTAATAGAACTGAAGGTAGAGTATAGTGCTAGCTCAAAAATAGTTGAGAGATTACAGAATTACCCCCATATTTCAAAAATATATATCATCTCTGGAGAAAAAGATGCCATAATCGAAGCATATTTTCGAGATGTTGAGGAGATTACACCTTTCCTAAAGAAAATTAGAGAGATCTGCCCAGAAATTAGAGAAACAGTTACACATTTAGTCCTCGGAGAAGGAATAAACTCTGAAGGTTGGTGGTAGTGACACTAAAACATAAAAATGAATGAAAGTAAGATCACTCTCCAGTAGCACCTTTTAAAGCATCTTTGCACGTACATCTCCTAATCTTTGGAATATACTCAACGGCCCTCATGAGAAGAAGCTTAATCTCCTCACTTTTCTGCTGCATAAGTTCAACAACTTCTGAATGAGTAAGCTTAGTTTTGCTTATCCCTGCGGCGTAGTTAGTCACTATAGCAACGCTAGCATAGCACATTTCTAGTTCTCTAGCTAAGATAGCTTCAGGTGACTGTGTCATCCCTACAACATCTGCACCCAATATTCTCAAGGCCCTAATTTCAGCCCTTGTTTCAAACCTTGGGCCTTCCATTGCAGCATAAGTTCCCCTTGGATGGTAGCTGAAGCCAAGCTCTCTTGCAGCCCTAATTAAAGAGTCCCTAAGCTCTGGACAGTAAGGGTCTGTGAAATCAACATGAGCCACAAATTTCCTTCCATGAGGTGCATCTTCGCCATCATAGAACGTGTACGTCCTATTCTTGGTAAAATCTATCAGCTGATCTAGTATTACAAAATCCCCAGGTTTCATAGCCTCATTTAATGAACCCACTGCCGAAGTTGATAGTATTCTCTCAACACCAAGCTTATGCAACCCCCATATGTTAGCCCGGTAGTTTATCTTGTGGGGAGGGACACTGTGTTTTTCTCCATGTCTTGCCAAAAATGCTACTTCCTCTCCTTTATACGTCCCAATCTTGACTTTAATATCCCCATAAGGAGTCTTCACAATCTCTTCTCTCAAATTTTCAAGAAGTTTTGGGTCATATACTCCTGATCCACCGATTATGGCTATTCTTACCATCAGAACATCACCAAAGATAGTTAAAAGAAGAGAATTTAAAGCTAATGCTCTTCTTCCAAACTCTCTTCTGCTGCCAATTTGAATACCCTAACAAGTATCTCTCCCAGAAGCCGCGAGTTCCACCTGGGGTCTTTAACATTCATTACAACTTCTATAGCTCTGTCTAGGTCTTGCTGTTTAAGGTAGGCTATTGCTACCTCTCCAAAGGCTAAAGACCGTAGATAGTCATCTTTTATCTCTTTCGCATATTTTAAGGCCTTTTCCATCTCCCCGACTCTATTCAAGAAAGCCACAGTCTTCACTTTAATGGCCTCATCGGCCACTTTCCCTGCAATCTCCTCTACTAGGTCTATGTATTCCCTTCTTGGAGAATCAATTAAAATACTCAACAAATTCTTGGAGACTTCTTTTAGCTCATCCCCTCCCAATGAGTTGAGAAACTTAGATAGATACTCAGGGTACTTCATAAGCTCTCCAGCAATCTCTATGAGTAGCTTTGCCCTGTCCTCTTCGATAGTATTGAAAATTTCCAATGCATTTTCAATTTCACCCTTATCAATATGGAACTTTAAGATCTCCGCTTTTGCTTTAGAGCTCCAAGGCTCTTCAAGAAGCTCCTTTGAAACCTGAATAGCATTTTTCAGGTCTCCCTCGGAGAGATATTTCTTGAGGATTGTGAAAAGCATCTCATTCCTTATTTTACTGTCCTCAATCAGCAGTGCATATGGGAGTGCATATTCGGTGATCCCAAGTTTTAACATCGACCTTATCATTTTCTCCAATGCTTTGTCCCTGTCTTGGAAAGGCAAGCTATCAACAAGTTCCACAACGTGTCTAAAAACCCTAATCGCCGAATTCTTGTTTGTCTCGCCTATGTATATTCCAATGTTTATAAGAAGATCAGCCAGCTCACGCATGTCTTCAACAAGCTCTGCAGCTTCAAAAGATTTTCTAAATGCCGTTACATACCTAGGATCTTCTATCCTAAAAAGTTCCAAGCCAATACGTGCATAAGTAATTGCCCTAACTTTTGGATCTGCAATTATCTCGACTAGATCAAAAATGGTGTTGATAATATCCTCTTCCATGTCTCATCATCAAGAAAAATTGGACAAAGGAATATTTAACGCTTTTCACAATTTTATGTATATAAAATAAGTGTCGCAAAAAAATACGTCAAAAAACGAAATTAGCTAAGGTCATCATACACTACACTGACAACTTCTCCATCATCTAATGACACAAAACTAACTTTTATTTTTTTGCCCGTCTTGGGGTCAACTACAACGAAATCCGGTTGCTTAAGGTACTCACTAGAAGGAACACGCCAGACATCGTCATAATGAAGTTTTAATTCCTTCATAAACTTTTTCAAATCCTTTTTAATCATAGTTGGCATAGGTATCACCATTATATTATACAACTCCACGGTATAAAAGGCTTTCTAATCGATGCTTGTCAATATTAATATCGTCAAATGTCTATATACATAGGATGGCCCCCTGTGGAACCCCTAACTCTCTTGCAATCGGCCTACACTTTGCCTTCAACAGATGAAATATTCTATTATCGCCGAGCTCGTTTAATGTCTCAAAGTTCGCCTGGCCTTTTGCTATAATTATGTCGGCACTTTCAAAGATCTCTTTAAATTTCCCAGAAATTCTGTCAAACGGAACCCCTACAATTCCAAAACCTGTGGACACTATTTCTCCAACTTCCTGAAGGCCTGCATTTCTTAGGTCTTCTACAGTGGCATCGTTAATAGCAGGTTGCTCTTTTCCAGCAATATATACCTTAATATCAGGAAATTCTTCACGTATTTTTTTCAAAAAGAGCTTGTCGAAATATATCTCTCCACAATTATCGGTGAGGTAAAGAAGTGTCTTTGCATTCTTAAGTCTGTCAAAAAGCTCCTTTGAATTGTCAATATATAGGTCTTCATTAATTAGCTGGATAATGTCCCCTTCTATCTTTTCTAGAGAATATCCTACTGCAAAATCAATGATGTTTCCAACTATTGAAAGCTTAAGGGCAGTCTTAAGATCAACGTCTAAATTTTTTTCAATACTACCTAAAACTTTTTTCGCAAGCTCATTTGAGCGCTCTTTATATTCCTTAAATGGGTCTTCAACCCCAAGAAACTTATAGAGCTCAGAAAATATTTCACTAGCAACTATTCCTGAGATTGAATCTTCCTTAAGTTTACTCATGAGTTTTGCTGCGAAAACTGCTGCTTTTTTCCTTTTTTCCAAGTCGTCTGTTGACATTTCAATAATTCTCTGGCACTGATCAGCAATACACATGAAACATTCATAATGAATTCTCATGCTCTCACCTACTTCAAAATTTAAAATAAATTTAAAAAGTGTTTACCGAACAGATGTTCGGTGAGTGAAGTGGAGGCCATAGATAAAGCAAAATTCGGAAGGTTCCATTATTTACTTTTAGGCATACTCGGGACCGTATGGGCTTTTATAGCGATAAACACGCTCTCAGTGAGTTTTGTGATCCCTCTTATAAGTAAAGAACCTGCCTTCCAAGCGAGTCTAAGCAAGCTTGGTGCAATGGGTTCTGCGGCACTCTGGGGAATGTTAGTTGGGGCATGGTCATTTGGAACACTATCAGACTATCTCGGAAGAAAGAAAGCCTTGGGACTTGCAATTAGCCTTTTTGGCCTTGGTAGTATTGCAAGCAGCTTTGCAGGTACATTGGACCAGCTTATTGGTCTCAGGTTTATCGTAGGTTTGGGCCTTGGAGGGGCCCTTCCCGTAGCGAGCTCGTACTTTGCAGAATTCATGCCTACAAAAATCAGAGGAGCAATGATTTCAGTTCTCGAAAGCTTTTGGGCAATCGGTACAATAATAATAGGAATAGTTGCAATAATCTTAAAGGCCAGCTGGAGAAGCATACTCCTCTTTGGGGGCTCAGTCTTGGCACTATTACCCTTAGTACTGTGGCTTCCAGAATCCCCAAGGTTCTTGGCTTTGAAGGGGAAAACCAGAGATGCTGAAAAAATACTAGAAAGAATATTTGGAGTTAAAGCAAAATTGGAGCAACCACAGAAAATAAGAACAAAAGTTACTGTTCTAGAGCTCTGGCAGAGATATGGAAAAATCACATTAATGTTATCAATTGCATGGTTTAGCATTGCTTTTGCCTATTACGGATTTTTTGTATGGCTTCCAAAGTTCTTAGCGGCTACTCTTAAAATAACAGTGTTTAAAAGCTTCCAATACTTTATAATAACTGCTATAGCCCAACTTCCTGGTTATTGGAGCGCCGCTTATCTATTAGAAAAAATTGGAAGAAGAAAAACCCTTTCAGGATATCTACTTCTCTCAGGGCTCGCGGGAGTAATGTTTTACAACTATGCAAGTTCTGGAAATGTATCAATGATCCTCACTAGTGCCGTGCTCTTCAGTTTCTTCAACCTAGGAGCATGGGGAGCCATATATGCATACACTCCCGAGCTTTATCCCACAGAAGTTAGGGGAAGCGGAGCTGGTTGGGCCGGTGCAATGGCCAGAATTGGTGGTGGATTAGCTCCAATACTAGCAGGAAGAATCATGGAAACATCCACAGTTGGAGTAGCGGTGCTGGCAATAGCAATTGTATCAATAATAGGCGCTTTTGACGTCTTTATCCTTGGAGAAGAAACAAAAGGAATAAAATTAGCATAAAAGATTAATACATGAGAGTTCCTCAATTAAGGGGCTTCTTTTTCTTTTTTCCAACTCCCTCACAAACAGATACTCATAAACTCTCAAAACCTACTCCACTTTCTACCTCATCCAAGCCCATTTTAATCTTCAACCATCCATGTGCGGACTTATCTTTCGAAAACCTTGGCCTTGGGCGGGGATACAAACACCCAAAGGTAGACACCGAAAAAGTTAAATATCAACCGTTAGACAATATTCAGGCTACTACAAGACCATGAGGGCTTGGACAAGCTTTAGCCCGATCACATATTACAAAAGTAGCCGGCGATTCCTCCGTTGGGAGGATAGCCGGTAGTGGCCGCGTGACCCGGCCAGTGAGAGTGAGGGTAATCCCAGTGAACTCTCACAAAACCTCCTCCTTCAGAACGAGGTAGGTCACAAACCTACAAACGCCTTTATGTATGGTGGAAAAAATGGTGCTAGATAAACTGGGACAGTCATTAAATAATGCCCTAAGAAAGCTTGCACGTGCAAGCACGGTTGATGAAGCCCTTGTGAGAGATGTTGTTAGAGATATTCAGAGAGCTTTAATCACGAGTGATGTTAATGTTCGTCTTGTTCTTGAGTTAACCAAAAAAATAGAAAAAAGGGCCCTAGAAGAGAAACCTCCTGCTGGGGTCTCCAAAAAAGAACATATAATAAAGATAGTGTATGAAGAACTTACAAACTTTCTAGGAAAAGAGGCTAAGCCAATTGAAATCAAAGCAAAGCCCACTATACTTTTAACAGTGGGTATCCAAGGTTCTGGAAAAACTACGAGCGTTGCAAAACTGGCCCGCTATTTTCAAAAACATGGTTACAAAGTTGGAGTTGTGTGTTCAGACACATGGCGTCCTGGTGCGTATCACCAGCTTAAACAGCTTGTAGAACCTCATGGTATCGAAGTCTTTGGAAATCCAGAGGAAAAAGATGCAATAAAACTCGCAAAAGAGGGTGTTGAGTATTTCAGGAAGAAAGGAGCAGACGTGATAATAGTTGACTCCGCTGGAAGACACAAAGAAGAGAAAGGTCTAATTGAAGAAATGAGACAGATAAGCAATACAATAAATCCACATGAAGTCATCCTGGTAATAGATGGTACCATCGGACAACAGGCATATAACCAGGCTTTAGCCTTCAAAGAGGCAACCCCCATTGGGTCAATTATTGTTACCAAACTTGATGGTTCTGCAAAAGGAGGAGGAGCTTTATCCGCAGTAGTCGCTACTGGCGCTCCAATAAAATTCATTGGTGTAGGAGAGAAAATAGATGATCTTGAATCATTTGACCCGAAAAGATTTGTATCGAGGCTCCTCGGGCTTGGAGATATCCAAGGGTTGCTAGAAAAGTTCGAAGAACTGAGCAAGGAAGTAGAATTCAAAGAGGAGGATGTGGAAAAGTTCCTTAGAGGAAAATTCAACCTCAAGGATATGTACGCCCAACTCGAAGCCATGAGTAAAATGGGGCCCCTTCAGCAAATATTGAAGATGATCCCTGGAATGGGGTATTCCATCCCTGATGAAATGATAAAAGTCAGTGAAGCTAGGTTAAAGAAGTTCAAAGTTATTATGGACTCAATGACTGAGGAAGAACTTGAAAATCCCGAAATAATAAACTATTCACGGATAAAGAGAATAGCCCGTGGCTCAGGTACAACACCAAAAGACGTAAGAGAGCTACTCAACCAATACAATCAAATGAAAAAATTCTTTAAGGGTATGGATAAAAGAAAATTGGCCAAGATGGCCAGGAAGTTTAATGTTGGAGGGTTTGGTCTATGATAGAGGCCTTTGTGTTGATTATTGTTAAGCCCGGAAATGAAGATCTGGTATATGACAAACTGAATGGAGTATCCCAAGTTAAGGAGATATACAAGGTTTATGGAGAATATGATATTATACTCCGCGTTGAAGTGGACAATATCAAGGCCCTCGATGAATTTCATGACACAGTTTTGAGGAAAATAAGGGAGATAGAGATGACTGAGACGTTAATAGCAAGCTCCTATGGGAGCTGAGGTGATAAAAAGGTGGAGAAAAGGTGGGTAGCCACAATACACCTGGATAGCCTTCGAATTGAAAATGACCCTTCTTTTAAATTTAAGTGTTTACCAGGATGTGGTAGATGCTGCATTGAGTTAGACATACCCTTAAGGAATGAGGACATTGCCAAAATAGAGGATCTTGGATACAACGCATGGGAATTCGTTGATTATGAGAAAATGTTCTATCGTGGGAACAAATTTTTAGGATATGGTCTAAAAAAGAGACCATTTGACGACGCTTGCCCTTTCCTTCAGGAAGATGGTAAGTGCAAGATATACTCCCATAGACCACTTGCATGTAAACTCTATCCTTTTATCTTAGTTAGACATGGTCTAGCCCTCGAAGTATACCTCAAAGAAGATTCTTTCTGTAAGGGAATTAATCACCCCGAGGGCGAACCTATCACACTCGAGCTTGCCCTCAGATACTTTGGAGACGTTATTAGAGAATACCAGCATAAACTGGGAATCTTAAACACGCACTACAAACCAGAAAATCTTACAATTTGAAGGCCAACCGAAACATATTTATACATTTTTCTGTCAATATTATCTACCAACAGGAGGTGGGAGCTTGAGTCAAATAGAAGCTGTCAAGGAAAAACTTCGAGTTATCAGGATTTTAAGGCTTTTGAAGAAGAATTACACCTATGAAGAGTTATCAAGGATTACAGGCCTTCCAATCACAGTGCTAAACAGATACGTGAGAGGGAAAGTTCTTCCAAGTACCCAGAGAACTAAGGAGTTAATAGAGGTACTCTCACCTTACCTAAACCTAGAAGAAGAAGTTAGGCGGAGAATAATATTTGATAAGCATGGACTATTTGACAATTTGAAAATTCTTAGTGATAGTGACTTAATGAGCCTCATTGCCGAGACCATTGCCTCAAAATATAGGGAAGTGAAGATAGACAAGATATTAACGGCTGCCACAGATGGTATTCCTTTGGCAATCCACATCGGAAATGAACTTGGTGTCGATGTAGTTTATGCTAAAAAGAAGAGAGAGGTTGGTGTGGAGAAGTTCTATGAGGTGAATTATGTATCAAGTTCTTCTGGTAGTGTTATGACACTTTATCTGCCCTACTGGGCTATTAAAAAAGGAGAAAATGTGCTCATAGTCGATGATGTGGTAAGAAGTGGAGAAACCCAAAAGGCATTGTTAGAAATGTGTAAACAGGCCAATGCTACCCCGGTAGGAATGTTCTTCCTGATAAGCGTTGGTACCGTCGTTGAAAGAATAAATGAGGAATATAATATCCCTGTGGATGTTATGATTCAACTTTAATTTTAATTTTTATTACTTTTGGAGGCCCCCCAATGGAAGTTGAGAATATTCAAACAGAAGATAGATTCATGATATACAACGTTATGGGTAAAAGTATAATGGTGGAAACGGAGTTAAACAAGGAATTTAGATTTATTTGCCCAATTGAAGAATGTGGAGAAACCATAGAGATTCAGGGCATTATAAAAATAGTATCACTGGAAGAGTACAAGAGAGTCCTCAAAGAGACTCTCAAAGAACATGCAGAATTTGAAGCCATCAAAACTCTAAACCCCACTCCCCTGATATTTGAAGGTACTGTAAACGGAAAAAAGGTAAAACTTCCCGCAGAGAGCGTTCAAAGTCTCGCCAAACGCTTCATAGACACTTTTCTAAACCTCTAATGTGAAATCCTCCTTCACCACTTCCATAGCAACATGTGTGTAAGTTTTTTCCACCCCATCTATCCTGAGAAGTTTCTTCACAAATTTATTCATATCTTCTCGTCCCCTAAATTTTGCAATTACAATTATGTCATACTCTCCAGTTACGTCATATACACATGCCACATGGGGATCTTTAGATATCTCTCGTTCGATCTCAATTATCCTCTTCCCTTGGGCCCTAACTCCAATAATGGTTGTCAGATCATAACCCAACTTACTGTAATCAAGTTTTGGGGTAAAGCCCAAGATCACTTTCTCTTCTTCCAGCTTTTTAAGCCTGTTATAAACTGTTCCAACTGCAATTCCCAATTTCTTGGCTATCTCTCTATAAGAAAGTCTAGCGTCTTTCTGAAGGATCGAGATTATCTTCCTATCGAGCTCATCCACCATTCCTCTACACCAAAGAGAATTTGAAAAATACTTTAAATACCCTTGGATTTTTGTTAAATAGAATAGTTTAACACAAAATTTATAAGCGAGAAAGAACGGATAGGAAACGGGAGTGGACCGGTAGCCTAGCCAGGATAGGGCATCGGCCTCCTAAGCCGAGGGTCCCGGGTTCGAATCCCGGCCGGTCCGCCAGAAGAATTCTTTGTTGTTATACAAGAAAAATAAAATGAGTTCTGTCTCAGGTGTGATGGCCCTCATCATCTTTCAGTGCCGGGCCACGCCCATCATCGACAGTAGAATCTCAATAATCAATTTAAAGAAATTTTCGACAAAGTTAAAAATGTCAAATAAAATGCTCCTCAGGTGAGGTCTTATGATTAAGGTCAAGGTCATTGGAAGAAAAATCGAGAGAGAGGTAGAGTATCAGAAGGGTATGAAAGTTAAAGATGTGCTTAGAGCAGTTGGATTCAACACAGAAAGTGCAATAGCAAAGGTGAATGGGAAAGTAGCTTTAGAAGATGATCCTGTTAAAGATGAGGATTATGTTGAAGTTATTCCAGTCGTTTCTGGAGGTTGAGACTTAACCTTTTATCATTTGGAGAAGATTCCTTCCGAAAGGGGAGGAAATGCAAACACTCTAAAAGTGAGCACCGAAGGATGATAATGAGTGGTTCCAATATACTTCACACAAAAGAAGCACTTACGAGTGGATAAGAAAACCTCCAAGACCCTTCGCATACTCTCTCACTAAGACTTTTCCACTTGACCTCGACGAACAGAGCTTTTTTCTCTCGCTCGTTCAAAGCAACAACTCTATTTTTTTCATCCCTGTGCCACCATCTTCCAATCTTTGTAAACTTGAACGGGAGCTTTTGTTCTATATTGAGCCTGATAAAGAACCCTTTGCCATGTCCGTGAAGGTGAAGCTCAAATGTCGATTAAGATCGTGCTTAGAGGTTTCAATTGCAACTTCTAACAACATATCTCTTCTGAGAATGACCGTCACTGTGATCATTGAGAGGAGGAAACAAAAAGGTCTTAGAAAGCCTTGAAGAACTCAATACTCTTTCCTACCAAAAAAAGAAGAAAAACTAACCAAGTCTTTCCTTCATGAACTTCTCCAAGTTGTCCATAGCCTCTTCCAGAATAGGCACTGGTGCAAGGAATATTGAACGGAAGTGCATTTCTCCTCCTTCTCCAAATCCAGACCCGTGGACAAATAGCACATGGGCATTATGGAGAACATCAAGTACAAATTCCTTGTCGTTCTTCCATGGGCCATCCTCAATCTTGGGGAAGATATAGAAAGCTCCTTCCGGTTTTTGGGTGCTTATTCCAGGTATTTCATTTAGGCGCTTGTATATGTAATCTCTCCTCTCCTTAAGCTTTGCCATGTACTCATCCAAATAATCCATTGGGCCTGTAAGACCTGCTATAGCAGCTTTTTGGGCAGGAGTGTTTGGACAGAGTCTAATCCTCGCCAGTTTTCCAATGGCTTCTCTTACTTCAGCAAGCTTGTTTTCTGGATCAACGAAACACATGTATCCTAAACGCCAACCTGTAGCGAAATAAACCTTTGAAAGGCCATTCATTATTATCACAGGTACATCTTTAGTTAGAGAAGCTGGAGAAACGTGTTTTCCTTCGTATGTCATAAGATCGTAGATCTCATCGCTTATTATTGGTATGTCATATTCTCCAGCGAGATCAATTATTTCCTGAAGAGTTTTCTTCTCATATAATGCACCAGTTGGGTTGTTTGGATTTATGACTGCTATAGCCCTTGTCTTGTCGCTTATTTTTTTCCTCATGTCATCAATATCCGGCTGCCACCCCTCTTCCTCAATTGTCCTATAGGCCACTGGGACTCCACCATAAAAGTGTACCAAAGCCACGTAAGGCGGATAACTTGGACCGGGGATAAGTATCTCTTCCCCTCCATCTATCAGGGCCCCAAAGATAAATTGCAAAGCTTCAGTAACAGCTGCCGTAACCTGAACGTCCTCTGGTGTTATATCAACCCCATTCTTTTTCTTTTCCCTTTCAACTATGGCTGCTCTAAGGTCTTTGTCCCCCTCACTGTCCCCATAATAGTTGTGACCTTCCATTATGGCCTCACAATAGGCTTTTTTCATATGCTCTGGTGGTTGAAAATCAAACTTTACTGGGTCCCCTATATTCAGTTTGATAATTTTAACACCTTGTTTTTCAAGTTCTCTTGCCGGAAGAACGACGTCTCTAATGGCATACTCAATGCCCATAGCCCGTTTAGATGCCTTTATCATAACCATCACCTTCCAAAGTAGGTCAAAAATATTTGTTTTCCGAGCATAAAAATTTTTCTTATTGTAGAATTACTCTTCATATTTGAGAGATAGCTTTAAAAAAGAAAAAACGTAGCTATTTCAGGCAATGACGATTAGCAAGCATGCTGAAGAATGATGACGTGAACACCCTCCGAGCCTTTGTATTCACTTCAAAGTTTAAGAAAATCAGCGAATATTTGTCTTTATTCCTTTTGTAGTTACCCGATTCTTGTTCTTTTGATCAAAAAATTTATTAACACGCGTTGCACACTTAGAAAAAGTGGATATAATGGGGATTGTTGAAATCCTCTCAAGTGAAGAGTTTAATGAAAGTATCACTCTCCTAATCAATATAATAACAATAGCCCTAGCTCTCAAGTTCAGGAAACCATTTAAGGAGCGATATATGGGTGCAGGAAAGTTTTATGATGCTTTGCTTCTTGCCACGGTGGTATGGTTTATCGCAGAGTGCTTCTATGCTCCAGCATATTTTTCAGATTACTTCACAGAAGAATTTATAAAAAAGTCGGAATGGATTGCAGACAACATATGGGTAATATTCCAACTGTTGTTTCTTTATGCATTTGCATCACTTTTTGGAGCACTTGTGAGTAGGTATGCAATAGGGGTTATCAAAGAGAGATCTCTAAAAGACTCAGACAGCCTAGATGCTAGTTTAACTTCAGGCTCTTATATTGTAATTCCCGGAAAAGAGAAGGAAATTTTCCTAAGTATCCTACAAAAGCGTCCTGGATTCATTATTTCCCGAACCTCACCTGACAAAGTGAAAACATTTTTTGGAGTTAAGGAAACCCCTATAATGTGGCTTACAAAAGTAGAATGTGAACAGTGCATATGGCCTACAAACCTTGAGTACCTAGGACATTTGATAGTAGACTTTCTCAAAAAGGACAATATTCCAAAAGTAGTACTGATAGAGGGATTGGAATACCTCGCTCTTGAGAACAACTTTGAGAGGATCTTTAAGTTTCTCTCCAGCATTAAAGATTACGCTGTTCTAACGAATTCAATAGTTCTCCTGGTAATTTCTCCAGAGGCATGGAATAAAAACCAATGGGCGATATTAAAGAAGGAATTCCCAGTGATAGAATAAAAATTAAAATTAGAAGAGTGCACCATATTTGTAAAATATCTGACATGTGCCCTCATAAGATACCATACATGGACCAACGGGATTCCTCGGAGTGCATGTTTTTCCAAATAGAGGACACTGAGTAGGCAAGGCTAGACCCCTCAGTATTGCCCCACATATACAGCCTTTTTCTAAATCGGGAAGCTCTGGAGGCCTAATCTTGAAGAGACTCCTTATTTCGTAGTCTTTGTATTCCTTTTTAAGTTCCAAGCCACTATTGGGTATTACTCCCAGGGCCCTCCATTTTGCATCTACAGTCTCAAAAATAGCTTCTATAGTCTTCTGAGCTTTCACATTTCCCTCATATTTAACAACCCTTGTATACTGGTTTTCTATCTTAGCTTCCCCTTTCCGTATAATCCTTAGAAGCATGAACACACCCATAAGGAAATCTACCGGTTCAAAACCTGCCACAACTTGCGGAACACCGTATTCCTTTGTTATGTATTCCCATCCCTTAACTCCTATGATGGTGGAGACATGTCCAGGATCAACTAATCCGTCGAAGACTGTCCCCTGCTTTATTAGTGCCTCCACTGCAGGGGGAGTTAGTCGGTGAACAGAATATATTTTAAAATTCTCAATCTCCTTTTCAATGACTTCGTTTAATATTCCTGCCGCTGGAGCTGTTGTGGTTTCAAAACCTGGAGAGAAGTGAACAACAAGTTTATTACTCTCTTTAAGAGCAATCTTATAAGAATCGTATATTGAGTAAACAACCCTAACATCAAAACCTTCACTTTTTAAATCTGCAAAGCTACCAATTGCAGTCGGGATCTTATACATGTCACCAAAGGTCGTCAGGATAATCTCCTCACCCTCTTCCTTCGCCTTACGCACTATCTCCATCATTGTAGCTATATCTTCTGCAGGTGTGATACAAACAGGACACCCTGGGCCACTCATTATTTTAACGTTTTCCGGGAGAAGAGACCTTATTCCATTTCTAGTAACTGTATCCTCATGAGTTCCACAAACGTGCATAAGTTTTACTTCTCTTCCTATTTTTTCAGCCTCTTTCTTTATGCCCATCAATATTTTTTGAGCTAATTCCCTATCTTGGAATATTGAGAGCTCCATGTTCATTCCTCCATGGCCTTCATAACTTCTTCCCAAGCTTTAATGCTCTCAAGGGCGGTCTTCTCATCAAGCTTTTCAATAGCAAACCCAGTGTGGACTATAACATAATCTCCCACTTTGACATCTTTTACGAAGTCTATTCTCGCTTCTCTTTTAACTCCTCCAAAATCCACTATAGCAACGTTATCCTTAATTTCAATAACCTTAGCAGGTATTGCCAAACACATTTTCTCTCACCTAAAATGGGTACGGGAACTGGTTTTTAATTCTTTTTTAAACCATAAGTTGTTCACAGAATTGTGTACTAAATGAGACCAATATCCAACAGGACCTGCTCTATATCTTCTAAAGCCTCCTCATCCAAGGGAAGAGCAGGCATTCTGGGATAGCCCACTTCAAGCCCACACATTCTCATAGCTTCTTTTATAGCACTTATCTGGTTATACTTCTTCACAATAACCTCATTGAGATAGTTTACCATAAGTTGCAGTTTCCTAGCTCTTTCATACTTTTTCTCAAGAAATGCATTATACAGTTCCACACAAAGCCTTGGAGCGACATTGGCTACAGCAACAACAGCCCCATGTGCTCCCAAAAGCCATGAAGGATACATTACATCTGCTGTTCCAGCCAAAATGTTTATTTTGTCTCCCACTCTTCTTATAAGTTCGGCTATTCTACCTATTGATCCACTGGAGTCTTTTATTCCCACAATATTTGAATGTTCCTCCACAAGTTCTTCAATCGTATCAAGATCGATATTAATCGTAGTGAACTTTGGAACATTATAAAGCAAAATGGGGATATCTACCTCATAAGCTATCCTTGAATAATGAGCCAAAAGTTCGCGTTTATTGGGCTTAAAGTAATAGGGCGGGGCAATTAGAACTGCATCAACGCCAATATCCCAAGCTTCCTTTGCAAGCTGAATAGTCTCCCTCGTTGAATTCTCAGCAACCCCGGCTATAACAGGAAGAAGAGACTCCTCTCTGACAATCTTCAAAATCCTTAATTTCTCTTCAAAGCTAAGATAGGGAAATTCACCATTACTTCCCAAAGTTACCAGTCCATTAAGCTTTGCATCTGCAAAATAGTGAACGAGTTCTCTCAGTATCTCCTCATTTATCTCTTCTCTATCATCAAAGGGCGTTACATGAGGAACAAAAATACCCTCAAACATAGGCATCAATTTAAAAAGAACCTTAACCTAATTAAACCTTGCGGGTGGAAGAAATGAGGTGCTTAGTAATTGGACATATAACACACGACATAATAGTAAAAGGAAGCGAGAGAATCGAGAGAGTTGGTGGTGGCGCTTATTACTCCTCTTTAGCACTCTCAAAGTTCTGTGAGGTAGTGGTTCTAACTAAAGTTGGGGAGAAATTTCCAATTTCATGGCTAAATGAACTTGAAGAGCATGGAATTTCTGTTATAATACTTCCCTCCAAAAACAGTACAACATATGAGCTAAAATATATCAATGAAAACAGAAGAACCCTTAGACTTCTATCAAAAGCAGAGCCCTTTTCTCCGGAAGAAATTCCAGAAGGGAAATTTGACATAATCTTACTGAATCCAGTGGCAAATGAAATTCCGCCTGAGATGGTGCACAACTTTGAAGAGGAGTGGTTGGCCGTCGATATCCAAGGGTTCATTAGAGAAGTAAAAAACGAGAGTATAAGATTGAAAGATATTGATGGAAGCTTCCTAAGCAAAGTAAAGATCCTTCATGCAGATGTTAATGAATTCAAGCATTTAAATAATATAGATCCAAAAAAAGTGGATGTCCTGTTGATATCTAACGGCCCTGAAAGTGGGATTGTATATCACGAAGGACAAAAGTATCTCTATAAACCTATAAAAAAAGACGTTAAAGAATCTACTGGGGCGGGAGATGTATTTTTAGCGGCCTTCTCTTACTTTTACAAGACATTACCCTTTATCCCAGCCCTGAAGAGAGCCAACGCATTCACGGCAATGTTCTTAGAAAGAAGAAATTTTGATTTTCCACTTAATGAGGTCTTAGAAAATGCTAAATTTGTAGAAGTTGAAAAAGTAAATAACGAGAAATGAACAGCTGTTGAATCCCACATGAGTTATTATTAAGCAAGGTGGCACAATATGGAAAGGTATATCCTGCTTATAAAAACTCCAAAAGGATATAATATCACATCCCTTCGAGAGGAGATAAAAAAACTCGTTGAGACTAAACATCCTCAGGTTAGAGTAGAGACATATCAGTGTATAGGTTTGACTGTAGACTTAGTAATCCTCTATAAAAATGGTATAGTTCTAATACAGCGCCGTAATGAGCCATACAAAGGCCACTGGGCCCTGCCAGGTGGATTTGTAGAGTATGGTGAAAAAGTGGAAGATGCAGCGATAAGAGAGGCAAAGGAAGAAACGGGCCTTGACGTAGAACTTATAAAGCTCATTGGAGTTTACAGTGACCCTAATAGAGATCCAAGGGGGCATACTGTCACAACAGCTTTTTTAGCCAAGGGGGAGGGAACATTAAAGGGCGGAGACGATGCTAAAGAGGCCAAAGTTTTTGGAATTAGTGAATTAAAAGGCCTTAAACTTGCTTTTGATCATAGAGAAATCATAAACGATGCCTTAAAGTTATTAGGTGAGAAAAATGATTGAGAGAGTGGAATTTGGGAGAATAACTGTGAATGGAGTAGACTATACTCATGATATTGTCATTTACCCTTCCGGAAGGATTGAAAAGCGAAAGAAGTGGATATCCAAAAACAAACATGGTACAAGCCATAAGCTAGACCCTGACGAGTTAAAAGAGTATCTGAGAGAAGATTTTGATATACTTGTAGTTGGAACTGGAATTTACGGCATACTTTCTCTACTCCCAGAGAGCAGAGAACTTATGAAAGGAAAAAGAGTTATTGAGAGACCTACCAAGGAAGCAATAAAAATATTCAACGATCTCAAAAAAGAGGAGAGAGTTCTTGGGATATTCCATATTACCTGCTAGAGCTGCGTGTGAACTACCCCGCCTTAATGGACGGGGCTTCGTGAGAGTTCATTCGGCATCCCCCTTGCCGGTAGCCTCACTCTCACCGGCCGGTTCACACGGCCACTACCGACTATCGCCCTGACGAGCGAATCGCCGGCTACTTTTCAAATTGTCGAACTACTAATTACTATCAGCAAGAGTATTTAAATTTTTCGGTGCCTGCTTTTAGAGTGTTCGCATCCCCTCCCTCTCGGAAGGAGACCTCCCAAAAAGATAAGAAATACCAAGATTAATAGAATTACAAAGCCTATAAACTGACTTATAAAAATATTCTCCAGACTCAAGACAAGGGGAATAGCTATGATTGCGAAAATAGCCCCCACTAAGATAAACATGAAAATAACATGAATCCACTTGAGGTCTGGTATTCCAATCTCCTCTCCGGAATAATGGAAAAAGTACAACATGGTCGTAAAAGACGCTATCAATGGAAGCAAGATTGCATATGGGAATAAAACTACTGCCTTGTAGTCATAATAACTTCCAAGACCTACAAGAGCTATCCCTAACAAAATTGGCACAATGGCCATAGATAAAACTTTTCCAACCACAAATTCTCTCTTTTTCAGGGGAAGTGTTCTTAAAAAGTCCAAGGCTTTCCCTTCAACTTTGAGAACTGCATCAGCGCCAGGAACAGAAAAGAGACCAATCATAAAGAGGAGAGGAAGAACTTCCACTAGACTAAGATGTCCCTCTCTGAAGGAAGAGATAAGCGTTGGGAAAATGATATAAATTGGAAACAAAAAGGCAACGAGCATTGCAGGCTTTCGTAAAAATATCTTAAAATCCTTGAAGGCTACGGCAAGGATTTTATTCCTGGTCTTTGCTTTAAATCTAGTCACGATCTGTTTTTCCGAAACTACAGCAGGCTCTAGTATTTTACCCCATACACTTCTAAGAATCAGGTAATAGAGGAATCCAAATACACAAAAATATGTGCCAAGAAGAACAAGACTCCTTAATGGATCAAAAATAGAGGCTACTGAAAAAGGATATGCAATAAAATATTTCCCAACTATCCTCGCGACCTCTTCTGAATGATCCCGTATATAATACTGAAGGTAGTTCATCACCATGAACATGCCTATAAAGAGGAAGAAAAGCACAATCCTTGCAATGTTTCTAATGGACTGCCCCTTCCCGGCCCTATGCTGAATTTTAAGAGAGAAAAAGTTTACCGCAATGAGTCCTAATGTGTGACCTAAAAAGAGGCCCATAAATACCCAAAAGATCCCAAGTAATCCTGCGTATGGATACTTTGCCATTAAGACGAAGACGCTTGGAAGCACTGTGGCCAAAGCCGGGAAAATCTCAAGCAATAAAAGCCCACTAAGGTATTTCGATCCAAGTCTTACTGGAAGATACTTCAAAGGTTCAAAAATTCCAACTGAGAGAATATAAGAAGTTTGAATCGCAGTCACATACATAGCAAAAATAAAGGGAAGAAGGGATAGAGAGACCATCAATGAAGCAAGAACTATCTTATCATTTGTGAAAATAAAAGTAGAAGCCATTATCAGTCCAAAAGGCAAAAAACCTAAAATTTGTATCCCGACGCCACGCTTAATACTCATTGCATTTTTGATAGCCTTTTTAAACTGCTTTTCATCGTTTGCAATGAGAGGATTCCTTTTAGCTATTTGATAATGGAGTTCACGATAAAGAGTGCCGATCATGAAAATCACCTATAACGCTCCTTTTAAAGCCTGAACTATATTGTAAATCTCCTCCTTACTCTCCGTAAGCTTAAGGAATATGTCTTCAAGATTCTCCTCATGGGCCTTTTCCTTCAACTCCTCTATTGTCCCCTCTACAATAAGCCCTCCTCTATATATCAACCCGATTCTATCACATATCATCTCCGCCAAAGGCAAAATATGAGTAGAAAAGATTATGCTTTTTCCCTCCCTTTTAAACTCAAGTAAGAGCTCTCTTAAGATCCTGGCACTCTTAGGGTCAAGACCATTCATAGCCTCATCAAGAATCAGCACCTGAGGATCATGAAGCAAAGCAGAGATTAATGAAATCTTCTGTTGGGTCCCAAAACTGAGAGTTCCAATAAACTGGTCAAGGTATTCTTCAATTCCAAATGCCTCAACAAGATAGGTGACCCTTTCCTCCAAGACATTTTCAGGGATCCCTCTAATACTAGCAACGAAGTTGAAAAATTCTGCAGGGGTTAGGCTCTCATATAGAACAGGCGTTTCTGGAACATATCCTGAAACTTCTTTAACCTTTATTGGGTCCTTTGAGGGATCAATTCCATTAATATCCACTTTTCCTGCAGTTGGCTTTAATATCCCAACAAGAATTTTCATTGTTGTGGACTTTCCACTTCCATTTGGGCCCAATAGCCCATAAATCTCACCATCATTGACATTAAAACTGATTTTATTAAGTACAATCTTCTCCCCAAACTTTTTAGAGAGCCCCTCAACCCTAATCATGATGTTTACACCTAAATCCGAATAAGTCCACACCATATTTAATAGCTTTCCCTCAATGTTGAACATTTTTTCTATGATATTATCAAAAAGTAAATACTCTAAACATTTCCCTCCTTTCTGCTATGAAGGGCAAGGCTTTCACGTTGGAAGGATGTTTAAGCAAAATCTCTAAATATATTTATCTCCAATACCAAACCATGAAAATTCTCTTAGTAACAGGGAAAATTGCAGAACCCCTAGTAAGACAATATGGAAAGGGATGTGATGTCTTTGTTTGTCCAGTTAGTGTTGCAGCTTTTTTGACTCCAAGAATGATAGTCAATTATCTAAAACAAGCCAAAATAAAGAACTACGACCTAATTATGGTTCCAGGCTTAGTTAAAGGCTCTACTCAGGAGATCGAAGAGGCCTTAGGAATCCCAACTTTCAAAGGACCCAAATATGCATACGACATCCCTCAAACACTCAAGGCTCTTAAGAGTGGTTTCAAACTAAGCAAAGAGACCCCTGCCGATGAACTATTTCAAATTGATGCCCTAAAAAGAATAGATGATATAAAGAACAAGACAAAAAACAAGAATTACATCGAAAAAGCTCTCAAGAAGCCATACAATTTTTTGGTGGGGAATTTGCCTGTTGGGTTGGACTTTCCCCAGAGGATTGTCGCAGAAATCGTAGATGCACCCAAACTTGATCTAAACAAAATCGTAGAAAAGGCTATATATTACCTAAAGAATGGTGCCGACATCATAGATGTGGGGATGATAAGCGGAGAAAAAAATCTTGAATTTATTGAAAACATCCCAGAAATCAGAGAAATGTTAAGAGGAAATGGTTTTGACCCCCCTATAAGTTTTGATTCCCTAAATGAACAAGAACTTGAGAACGCGTTGAACTATATGGATCTTCTTTTAAGTGTGGACGAAGGCAATGTTGACGCTCTTGTTACAAAAAAACCAGTTGTCTTAATCCCAACTAATCAGAAAAAAGGATATTTCCCAGAAAATCCAAAAGAAAGAGTTGAATTTTTAGAGAAACTCAAAGAAAAAGCAATTGATCTTGGTTATAAGAGAATTATCTTGGATCCAATTCTTGAACACATCCCTCATCTAACACGGTCTTTAAGTGCTTTTCAATTCTATCGTGAGAGAAATCCAGAGGACGTTCTATTGGCTGGTGTTGGTAACGTCGTAGAAATGATTGATGCGGATAGTGTTGGCATAAACGCTATTTTGGCCGGAATTGCAAAAGAACTTAATATCTCTTTACTTTTAACCACCGAAGTTAGTCCAAAATGCAGGGGAACCGTTAAAGAACTCAAGAGAGCCCTAGATATGATGCTATTCAACATGCCCAAAGACCTAGGGTTTGATCTTCTCATCCTTAAAGAGAAGAGAAGTGAAAAAGTGGAGTATACCATAGACTCACCTGTTATAAAGGCTAGAGAGAGGGAGATTAAGTTAGAAGACATTTACTTTCGGATATTCCTCAAAGATGATAAAATCTGGGTCATAGCCCATAAGGGCACTGATCAGGTTTTAACCGTTGTCGGGGACAAACCAAATGCAATAATCGACACAATCCTCGAAAACTTCAAAATCTCCCCAAGACATGCCTTTTATTTAGGTAGAGAACTAGAAAAAGCAAAAACCGCCCTTAAGCTCAAACGAACCTATCTTCAAGAAGGTGAGCTATTCAAAGAGTTCTACTAGCGAAAAAATTTAAAAGTAAACGGAGAAGTTATTTTGGCGGGCTTGTGATGAACTTTCCCTACGGCCCGAGCCCTTTGGCTATGATGAATACAGCCAGGGCTGATAGTTAAGTGCTATTATTTCCCTCAAAAAGTGGCACCTTTGCTCTTTTGAACTTCTCTTCAAGCCTTTCTCTCTTTGCCTTCACTTCTTCTAGAAGAGCTTGAACATCTTCGTTCTCTGGATATTTTCTTTGAAAACTTACCAACATTCCTTCAATAAAACCCAAAATCGATATATTTACAAAGTCCTCACCTTTCTTACTTGAAAGTTCTTTTTGAAGAGCTACAAATGAGTCTATCGCCCTTACCATATTCCCTTCTCCAAGCTTTTCACACAAGAGTTTAACCTTTTCAATCTCTTCCATTTTCCTCACCCCAAATTTAGTCTAAAAAATCCTAACGTATTCCTTTCTGTTATCTGTTCAACCTCATCAAAGCTAATTTCCTTGATTTCAGATATTCTTTCAATAGCAACTTTTATGTACTGAGGTTTGTTCTTTTCACCTTTAAACGGACTCATATATGGAGCATCAGTCTCAACAAGAATGCTCTCAATTTCAAGAGCCCTCGTGACATTCTCGATCTCTGGGATAAAAACTATACCTGTGTTTATGCCAATAAAATGGCCATTTTCAACAATTTCCTTAGCAACATCGATGTTTCCACTATATGAGTGGAAGTAAGCCTTTAACCCTCTTCTTTGAACCATTTCAAAAGCTATTCTTTCAGCATCTCTAGCATGTATGACTACAGGGAGCTTTAATTCCTCCGCAACACCAAGAAAATAGTCAAATATCGCTCTCTGGTTTTCTCTTTCTTTTTCCGTCTGGGCATAGTAGTAATCAAGACCTATTTCCCCAACCGCAACTATCTCATCCTTATGTTGCCAAATAAAATCCTCTACCTTTTTGACCTTCTCCCAGTTACCTCTTCGAGCTTCATTAGGTGCAAATCCTAAAGTGGGGAATATAAAGTCAAAGTAAGGTTTCAAAAGTTCCCAACTTTTCCACACATGAAACTTTCTGTACTCAGTTATAGAGTCCACTATAGCTTTTAATTCTTCTTTACTCTCCATTATAATGAGCGAAACGTCTCCCTTAAACATCTCCACGTGAGCATGAGCATCTATCATCCTTTACCCTCCTAACGCCATAGCCTAAATCATAGAAAAGCTTTTCTATTTGAACTGACTAAAAAGTAGAGGGGGATAGAATGGAGATTTGGTCACATCTAATACAGAACGATCAAATCATTAAGTATCTTAAAGATAAATCTCCAAAGGAAATTCTGAGTTATTTAATACCCAATAAAGAAAAAGAGAGCGAGTATTACAAAAAACTTGCTGAAAACTGCCAAATAGAGAGTGCAAAAGCCCTCTTTTCTATGCTTTCTGAAGAAAATCTCAAACATAGAGACGAACTTTATAACGAATTCAAACTTCTTTATCCAGAAGAAGAACCAATAGAACTTGACTTACCGCTTCTTGAGATCAAACCTCCTCAAAAGACTTTGACTAGTGTTACTGAGTATTTAAAGGTTCTCCGTGTATGCATGAACAATGAACTGCTAGAAAAAGAGATTTATGAAATTTTAGCAAGGGTTTCCATAGATGAAAAGTTGAAGTTAATTCTTTCCCAAATGTCAAGAAAAGCGCAACAACATTATGAGGAATTAAAAGAACTCTATGACTTGCTCCTTGCACTATCTGAAGATGAAGTTAAGCTCAAGGAACCTTCGCCAAGAGGATACCTTTTCTCAAGCAAATTCAAATCCCGTTACTTCCTTATGAACATTTTAGACAACAGAAAAAGCATGGTCATAACACGAGATGACCCAGAAACTATTAAAGGGCTCTTTAAGAAGGAGATAGAGGTTTACTGGATAACAAACGTTCCTGTAATCGGTTCAATTTCACCAGAGCGCTTTGAAGACTCCAAGAAGTTCATGATAGACTTTTTGAAGCAAGGAAACACCATACTCGCGATAGAGGGAATTGAACACCTTAATGCCAAAATTGGGTTCAAGAAACTCTTTGAAATACTGACATACCTAAAAGACCATGCAATTGTGAGTAAAAGCTTTTTGCTAATTTCTGGAGATTTGAACACATTTGAAGAAAAGAATAAGGGGCTTCTAATTTCAGAATTTGAATTTATCTCCTAATCCACGTTTTTTCCATATTATTTTCCCATCTTTTCTAACTACTGCAAGGATTCTATGGTAGGGAATTTGTGTATCTTCAATGAAAAAATACCCATGTCCAAGAGTTATCAGTTTGACAGGAATCTTTTTTATATCTCCATAAGCGCCCCTATGTTCTATGACGATATAGTAGTCCTCCTCATTTTCACGAGGATCATATTTAAGCTTGGATAGCACTTCTTTAACAAAGCCCTTTCTCACTCAATAACCCCCAAGTATTTTTGAATATCCTTAAGATTCTTCTTCCAATCAAGTATGGGCCTCCCATGCCCAGGCAGGGCAATATCTACTTCAATCCCCTCTAATTTTTCTAAAGAAGTTACGAGGTCCTTAAAATCCCCTGTTGGCAGATCAGTTCTACCTACAGAGCCCTTAAATAGAGTATCCCCTGTAAAGAGGAGCTTCTCTTTGGGTTCATATATACAAACGCTACCTGCTGTATGGCCAGGAGTATGAAAAACAATCAATTCTTTCCTCCCAATTCTTAAGACATCTTTATCTTTAATAAATAGATCCACCCTTTGGGGAGCAAACTTTCTTCCATAAGCATAGGAGAGTATGACGTAATCATCACCTTTCTCAAGAATTTCTGCTGCAACTTCATGAGCTGCAAAACTCACTTCTAACCCCATTTTTTCAAAAAATTCTTTAAACCTCCTGTTACCCCCCACATGATCGAAATGTTCATGCGTGCTTAAGATAATAACACGTCTAAGTCCCCTAAGGTAATCTTCACGTTCAAAAACCTCAAAATACTTGTGCCAGTAAACTCCGGTCCCGGTATCTACTATAAGACCCTCTTCTCCATCACGAAAGAGGTAAATATTTGAATCATATCCCACTCCTCTGAGCATGACAGTATTAGGGGGTATCTCTATAGGAATCATGTTGTTCACCTCAAAAAGGCTCAAGGGGGGACCGCATCCTCATCCGAGGACTTGTCCCGTCAGGAGGGATGAATCTCTTCATCGCCCAAGGATAGTTGATGGAGGATAAAATAAACTTTTCCTCAACCCAAAGTGTTTATAAGTACGAAAATCGCATTTTCACTCAGGTGACCAAAATGAAAGCCGAACGGGCAAAAGAGATTTTAGTTGAGTTATTAAAGATCCCCTCACCTTCAGACCATGAAGATCGCCTTGCTTTACACATAATGGAATTTCTTCATAAACTTGATTATGAAGTTCACATAGAGAGTGACGGAAGAGTAATTGATCTAGTTGTCAATCCCGAAGCTGAGCTCTTCTTTGAAGTCCACATGGACACAATAGATATAAGAGCAGAACCCTTTGTGAGAGGAAACATAGTCTATGGTACTGGAGCAAGTGACGTAAAAGGTGGACTTGCCAGTGTACTTCTCATGCTAGAGAGTCTGAAAAAAGAGAATGGCGAACTAAACGTTGGAGTCGTCTTTGTGAGTGATGAAGAAAAAGGCGGAATGGGCTCAGCATTGTTCATGGAACGTTACAAACCAAAGATGGCTATCGTACTTGAGCCTACAGACTTAGAAGTACATGTAGCTCACGCAGGTAACATTGAAGCATATTTCGAAGTAGATGGAAAAGAAGCCCATGGTGCCTGCCCAGAGAGCGGAATAAATGCAATCGACCAAGCTTACAAAATGATCGAAGAACTTAAAGCTCTTGAACCCTTTAATCAGAAGGGTAAATACTTCGATGCGTACATTGGCCTTCAAGAACTGATATGTGAGAACCCATATTATTTAATCCCCGCTTTATGTAGGGGACGGTTTGAGGCAAGATTATTACCAGAGCAAGAGGTCGAGGATATTCTAGACCTCATGGAGCCAATACTTGAAGAGTACACTTCCAAATATGAATACACTGAGATATGGGATGGATATGAACTTGAAGAGGATGAAGAGATTGTGCAGATAGCTAAAAAGGCCATGGATGCAGTGGGTCTAGATGAATTTGGAGGGATGAGAAGCTGGACAGATGCCATAAACTTTGTGTACAACGGTACAAGAACTATTGTCTTCGGGCCAGGGAACCTTGATATCTCACACACCAAGCATGAACGTATAGATGTTAGAGACGTTGTAAGTGCCAGTGAATTCCTGAAAAAGGTTAATGAGATTTACGGTCAGAGCTGACTTTTCTTTTGTTCTTTTTGTATTTCATAGTCTTGCGGGGCTTGATGAGAGGGCCTTTTGGTCTAGATTTAGAGGACTTCGAAAGGCCTAATAATTATCTTGATAAAGATTATCTTGGTGAAGATAATGTTTACAAAACGAAGAGAGGAGTTCCGTTTCCTAGAGGAACTGTACCACTCGGGAAGAAAGGAGGTTCTCATACTCTACGGCAGACGGAGGGTGGGAAAAAGCCGATAGATTAAAGGAACTTTGAGGGTCTTAAAAAACCTGAAGCTCTGGAAGAATATCCCCTTACATGAGAAGAGCGGTGGAGATGTAATTTCTTTTCCCTAAACCGACTAACCATAAACATCCATAAAACCTAATTCCCTTTGTTCTCCCTTTTATCCACCCAAAAGCGTCTTGTACGTATAAATTCTCTCTCCCGTTCCAACAGAGCAACAAGCAATGCTTCCCCTCTATATTGGCTTAAGATTCTTGCTGCTGTATCTGCCCCGACGCCATAGCTCGCCAAAGCTAGAACGGCATCAAACCCATAGGCCTTTACAAGATCGCTTGCTTTTATTAGCCTCCGATAAGCACTTTCCTCTTCTTTCTCTAGTTTTTCCCTACGTTTAAACTTCTTTAAAGCCGAAATAAAGAGTTCAGCATCTATTGGATGGGCTACAGCTATCATTAGGGAAGAGCATTTGGGACACTGTAAATCTTTAACTCGGTTTTTTAAACGTGAGACTCTTGTAGTGCTCCTCCATCCACAATTTGTGCATACTAAAGCTACTTCCGTGTTTAAGAGACGCTCTTTAAAGAGAATTAATATTTCATCCTTTTCCAGTTCCCCACTTACCAGAAACTCCCCACCAACAGTTAAGTTAAGAGCTGCAAGTGGAGATGGTTCTCTTCCCAGATTTACTTTGATTCTAATTTTACCCTCCTTTAGCGCCCTTAAGACTGTTTCTGCCTGTTTAATATCTAATTTATCATGGAAAAGTTCATTTAAAGTCTCTTTCTCAATAACTGTACCTTCAAAAAGCCTCTCGACTTTTCTTATTTTAGCCTCCCTTCTTAGAGTCCCCATTCTTTTTGCCACATTGAGCATTCTCCACCGATAGGCCGTGCTCCCTCTCAATTCTCTAGCTATCACAAACTCAAGAACCCTGTGGTCTTGGAGGAGGTAGTTCTTGACTTCATTGGGGTTAAGCTGGAACGGAGTGTGAAGTACTATCGCATGAGCTTGAGCTTTCATTGCAAATACTTTGCCATACTTTGCTGTCAAAAATGCCATGAGAAATCTTCCAATACTCTCGTTAACCTGGTTTCCAAAATCAGCATGAATCACAAGGGCCTTTGGAATGGACTCTATCCCAATGTCCCTATCCGTTCCTAAAGGTTTTTGCTTTTCAAGAAGTGTCCTCACAAATTCAAGCTCTTTTTCATCAAAATCTACATTTGATATTACTCTTTTAGCAGAGGCAAAATCAAAAAGAAGATCTCTTTTAAGTTTTCCAACTTCAATAGCCACCTCAAACGGCACGGGAATCATCTCGCCTTCCCAGCTTGGAACTGCACTTTCTAAGCTTTTACTTTCCCTAACTTTAAGAAGCCTACTCTCCTCATCTATCCCCAAAATTATCCAGCTTCTTCCATGCATGATAAACTCCATCCCTTCTTCAAGATCCATCACAAACTTCTCATCCAGACGACCGACAATCTTACCAGTTTTGACGTCAAAAACCCTGTAACTGATTTCATCTGGGATTGTGGAAAGATTCTCATAATAGTACTGATATGCCCCTCTTCTCAGGTATAATAGTCCGCTCTCCTCATCATAACCTACTAACCTAGCATCATTTAACATGTTTAGAACTGCACCATAGTCGTCCCAGCTTAGGTTTCTATAAGAGTACGCCCTTTTAGCTATTTCAAATGGGACTTCTCTTGGGAGTTTTTTGTGTTCTATTAGAAGCCCAACTATGAAATGGGCCAGAACATCTAGAGCATTTTCATATGGTCTCACGGCTTCAAGCTTACCTTCCAAGGCCCTTTTAGCAATTATCAAACTCTCTAAATAGTCTTCCATATTTGTTGTGATGATATAACCTTCGCTTATCTCTCCTACCCTATGTTTTGATCTCCCAATCCGTTGGACAAGTCTATTTACCTGTCTTGGACTCATGTACTGGATTACAACATCCACATCTCCTATATCTATTCCAAGCTCCATTGAGGATGTACACACAAGGGCCTTTACTTTCCCCTCTTTAAGAGCTCTTTCAGCTTGAATTCTAGCCTCTTTTGAGAGACTCCCATGATGAACCTCAACTGGCTTTCCCCAAGCCTTAAGTCTATGAGCTAAAATTTCAGCAAACTGCCTTGTGTTTGTAAAAATCAGGGCTCTTTCATATTTCTCTATTATTTCCCAGAGAACCCCCAACCTAGTAGCAACCTCTAATGGGATGCTCAACTCCTTAGAAAGCTCAAAGTCCTTTTCATCTGGTTGTGGAAACAAAACCTTAACTTTGTACGCCTTAGCTATCAGTGGCTTCACGACAGTATCAGCCTTAAGCCATGTTTTGATTTCTTCCTCATTCCCCACAGTCGCAGAAAGTCCAATTCTCTGGAAATCAGCTATTTCTGCCAATCTTTCAAGAGCTAGGCTAAGTTGTATTCCTCTTTTATTATCAACAAGCTCTACTATTTCATCAACAATCACAAACTTGACATTGGATAGAGCTTTACGAAGAGACTTCATTGTAAGAATAACTCCAAGAGTTTCAGGAGTTATTATCAACATATGAGGAGGCTTTTTAACTTGTTTAGATTTTCTATAGGCAGAAGTGTCCCCATGTCTAACCTCTACATCCAAATTGAGTTTTTCTCCCCACCAGACTAACCTGTCAAGTAAATCTCTGTTAAGGGCCTTTAACGGCGCTATATAGAGAACAGAAATTGGTTTCAGACCTTCTTCAAGGATTGCATTAAAAACCGGCAATACTGCAGCCTCGGTCTTTCCACTACCAGTAGGAGCAACTATTAAAACACTCTTTCCAGAGCTAACTTCTTCAAAAGCATTCATTTGGAGTTCATTAAGCTTCCCAAATCTCTCTTTTATTGCTCGTTTTAAAAGAAAGTGCATGATAAAAAAAGTGAAAGAGGGTTTAAAAACTACTCGGCATAATACGCCTTTCTGTAGAGCTCTTTGATGTCATCCACACTTGGTTCAACAGGGTTAAAAGTGACTAAAGGATCAGCATAGGCCATATCCGTCATTTCAGCAAGTTTCAGAAGGAATATATCCTCATTCACTATGTCACTCAGCTTTGGAACCCCAAGCATTTCATTGAATTCCTTCATGACTTCAACAAGCTCTTCAGCTGTGTTAAATCCAACCTCTTTAGCTATCTCGGTATACTTTCTCCTTGCATATTCACTTTTCATGTTGAATTCAATTACATATGGCAGGAAAATCGCATTAAGTAAACCATGTGGAGCTATCCAAGCAGCTTTATGACTCATGCTATGACATATACCCAGACGAGCATTTAAAAACGCTATTCCAGCCATTGTTGCTGCATAATGTATCTTTTCTCTAGCTTTTTCATCTCCTTTAACTGACAGCGGAAGCCACTTAAAAACAGTCTTTATGGCTCTTATCGCCATGGCATCACTGAATGGAGTTGCTACTTTGGTAGTATATGCCTCAATTCCATGAACTAAAACATCCAGACCTGAATTCCTTGCCACTTCCTCTGGCATTGTTCTTGGTAGCCGTGGATCAAGAATTGCATATTCTGGAGCAATCTCGTAGGAGACAAGGTTGTATTTTACTCCGTCTTTTCTTAGCACACTCGCGGCAGAAACTTCGCTTCCAGCCCCACTTGTAGAAGGTATTGCCACTAATGGAGTTTTAAGTTTTGGTATAACCTTTACAGGCTTTGTAAACCTACTAAAAAATGCTACCTCTTCAAAACTAACTTCTGGTGCATCATAAAAGACCTTTACGGCCTTTGTGATATCTATTACACTTCCCCCTCCAAGAGCTATGAGCAAATCTGGAGAAAAAGCCCTAACCCTCGGAATTAACTCTTCAACATCTTCATAATCAGGCTCAGCAGGCAATCCTTCTATGGCATCTACCTCGGCTCCAGCTTCCTCTACATAGTCCATAACCTCATTAAGGAATCCGTGGATTCGCATGGATTTGCTCGAAAGTATCATAACCTTCTCATAATTTCTCGCAATACTCTGAACATATCGAAGACTATCTTCCCCAATTATTATCCTTGTTTTTAAGCCAAAGAACTTCATATCCCCTCACCATGGAAAATTAAAACGTTATTCAAAGAGTTTCTTTAAATTTCTCTCGAAAGGAGGATAGACCACCCCTTTGTCAGTGATTATTGCTGTGAGGTATTTGTGCGGAGTTACGTCAAAGGCCGGATTGTAAACATCGACATCTGGAGCTATTTTACATCCCCCGCATGTTAAGACTTCCTCCTTTGGTCTCTCTTCAATTGGGATTTCTTTACCACTCTTAAGACTCATGTCTATTGTTGACAACGGTGCAATCGTGAAAAAGGGTATGTTGTGCTCTTTTGCAAGTACTGCTAAAGAGTAAGTCCCAATCTTATTGGCAAAATCACCATTTGCCACAATTCTATCTGCCCCAACAATTATTGCATCTACTCTTCCCTGTTGCATTACAAAACCGGCCATATTGTCACTTATCAGTTTCAATGAAATCCCATCATAATGATACTCCCAAGCTGAAAGTCTGGCTCCCTGGAGAACTGGCCTTGTCTCATCCACCCATAAAAGCCTCAATTTACCTTCTCTGTGCATTACTCTCAAAGCTGCTCCTACTGTACCGAGATGCACTGTTGCTAAACTTCCAGCGTTACAGTGAGTTAAAATGTTTCCTTCAGGAAGAATTTCAGCCCCATAGTGGCCCATTCTGAGGTTTGCTTCTACGTCCTCATCTGCTATTTTATGTGCTTCTTCAACAATCAGGCTTTTTATTTTATCAAGGCTCTCCTCTCTGTGTTCTTCCACAATATCCTTAATTCTATTAAGAGCCCAGAAAAGATTTACAGCTGTTGGCCGTGTATTCTTTAAAACTTCAAAAGCTCTGTAGAACTCATCTAAAAACTTCTCTTTATTTTCCATTTTACTCTTTTCAGCAAGCAGTGCAAGTCCATAAGCAGCAGTTGCACCTATAGCCGGAGCGCCCCTAACCTGTAGAGTTTTTATTGCTCTAGCCACCTCTTCAACAGTCTCCAATGATATTACTTTAAACTCTTTTGGAAGCAAGAGCTGATCGATTATATGAACCTTCCCCTCTCTAAATTCCACGCTTCTAGGAAGTCTCGTCAATTCCTCAGGTTTATACTTTATTTTCATTCCAACCACCACCATCCTTTCTTCACTGAATGATTTAAAGTTTGCTTTTACATTTTTCTTTTGAAAGCCTCGTCCTTTAGGGCGGGGAGGAGGTCAGTCAACAAGTTTTTAGCCCCAATACTGTTTCATTGTCTAAACTAAAAGATTAAGTGTAGGATTCTCATAAAGGGGTCTTATAACCCTCTTTAAACATTCGTAAACACTTAAAAACGGTATTTAACGATGAGGTACTCAAACTCCTTTAAAATAGATTATTTTTGAACAAACAAAAACTAAACAAAACGATTTCACGAAAAAAGCTTAAATAGATGTTTTTACTTAATAATAAGTGAGGTGATATAACATGGTGGCGAAAAAAGTATTTGCTGGACTGTTTGGAATCTTCCTTTTGCTAAGCATAGTACCCACCACTACCGCAACTGAAGAAAGTGACCTCACTCTTGTAATACTCGTAAGTAATAATGAAGCTGACCTAACACTCGCACAAAAGTTAGGAGAGAGCATGAACCTCACAATATTCATAACATCGTGGGGAGTGTACGACCCAAACCTAACAGCGGAAATAATGAGCGCTGCCCCAGATAAGGTCTTAATCATAGGTGGCCCGGCGGCTGTGCCCAAGGACTATGAGGAAGATTTAGACGATATGGGAATAGAGTGGGCAAGAATATGGGGAAATGACAGATATGAGACAAATATTAAAGTGCTAGAGTATGTTTTGGAAAACTATCCAGAGATTCTAGATAACGTTAAGATCATCATTGCTCACGGCCGAGACATAGGCGCCTTCAAGAAAATTAAGGTCGAAAAGGCTTTTCCTGTGTATATAGACACTAACAAGACTGAGAACCAAACTCAGATACTCGCCATGATCAAGGTAACTCATATTGTAATAATAAAAACCCCATTTTCAGAAAATGTGACGGAAATGATGGAAAAAAGAATAAGGAAAGAGCTGAAAGTCAACGTAACCAAAGAGGAAGCCAACATAACAGCTGAAATGGCATGGGAGGCCATAGAAATTGCTGAGAACAAAACATTACTTGCTAAGGAGCTATTGGAAAACGAGAATGTGAAAGTTCCAGCTGCAGAGAGACTTCTACTCCTTGCCGAGAAGGAACTTGAAAATGCTAAAGAAGCATATGGCGAAGGAAAATACGGAAAAGCCTATGGCCAGGCAATAGCAGCCAAAGCACATGCAGAAGCAGTGATTAGAATGGCAGGTGAAAAACGAGAAATCATGCTCAAGACAAACCAAACCCTTAGAATCGAAATCAGAATAGAGAAACTCGAAAGAATCATGACAAAATTCGAGAAAATAGGACTTAACATGACAGAAGAAAGAACACTACTTGAGGAACTCAAGAATGCCTTCAAAGAAGGCGAGTACGAACGAGCGGAAGAGTTAATTAACCAGTTGAGAGATATGATAAAAGAAAAGTTCCACACAGAGAAAGCAATGATAAGAGAAAAATGGAAAGAGAGAGAAAAGAATAAGCACAGACACGACAAGGGTTAAATAGATAAAAACAAACTGAACAATCCCTGCTTCATTATTTATTTTTCGACAAATTATTAAATCCTCTTTTCTTTATACTCTTTCGGTGAGAATATGAAACTCTTCGTAACCGGGTTACCGGGAGTTGGAAAGACTACTCTTGTTTTAAAAGTTGCAAAAGAAATGCAAGGCTTGGGCCTAAAGATTGGAGGGTTCACAACACAAGAAGTAAGAGAGAAAGGTAAGAGAGTAGGATTTAAGATTAAAGCAATAGACACTGAAGAAGAAGGAATCCTCGCATGGGTTGGAGAAGGATACCCCCGAGTTGGAAAATACGTCGTTAATCTTGAAGACTTAAATAGAGTCGGAGTATCTGCGATAAGAAGAGCAATAAGTGAAGCAGACCTTATAATCATTGATGAAATAGGTGCTATGGAATATAAAAGCAAGGATTTCGCTATGATAATCAATGAAGTTCTCAAAAAAGACAAACCTCTCTTGGCAACAGTGCACAGAAGATATACTGAACGCTTTAGAGGGATGGGAAGACTCTACGTGCTTACCACTGAAAATAGAGAAAAAATTAAAGATGAAGTTGTCAAAGAACTGAAAACATTATTCTCTTTCAAGGACTAAAGTTATTACTGGCGGAACTTCTATTTCTCCCTCGAAGATTCCCTCTTCAGTTGGCCAGACGAGTTTCCACTTCCCAGGGGGAAGTACAATTGAAGTTGAAGTTTTTCCATTGTTTGCTAAAACTAGAACTTCATTTTCGTGCCCTCTGAAGAACGCTATCACACCATTCTTTGCTGTGTAAAACTTTATTGCACTGCTTGTTAATGCTGGAATCCTCTTTCTCAGCATCCCTAGTCCTCTATAATGAGTAAGAACTTCTTCGTTCACCTTATCCCACTGAATAGGATATCTATGAGCATCATAGTACTCTTTTTCACCCAAAATTCCTCTTTCATCACCTTGAAAAGTTATTGGAGCTCCAGGCAAGCTATAAAGCAATGTAGAGAGCATTTTAAGTCTTTCTATTGCTTCTGGCTTTGGATTTTCCCCAAATCTTCCTCCACCTAGATCGGTTAAGAGTCTTGACGTATCATGGGAACTAATGAGGTTAAAGCCCATAGCTACAACATTTTCACCATAGCTGGCAAAATATCTTCCAAGCAGTTCAAGAGTTCTTTCCCCATTCCATGTGCCCAATGCATAATTGAGCAAAATATCTCTTCCAAGAGCATAGTTCATCAGAGAATCAAACTTATCTCCCTGAACCCACTTAGGTGAAAGCTGCCAGATCTCTCCCACAATATATGCATCAGGATGTTTTTCCTTAACCCTTTGCCTGAGCTCTGAAAAGAATTCATCTGCATTTATAAGCTCATTTGGAACATCAACTCTGATGCCATCGAACCCAAAATCAAGCCAATAAAGAGCTGCGCCTATAAGATATTCCTTAACTTCTGGATTCATTGTATTAAGCTTTGGAAGGCTTCCAATGCCCCACCAGCCTATGTAAGCTTTACCATCACCGAGTTTAAATGGCCATTTTTGAATAAAATACCAGTTCCAGTAAGGACTTTCCTTCCCCCTTGATGCTACATCGAGAAATGCCCAATGCCCAATTCCACTGTGGTTAGGCACGAAGTCAAAAATAACCCTAATGCCCCGCTTATGAGCCTCTTCAAGGAAAAGTTTAAGCTCTTCTTCCGTTCCAAACTGTGGATCAATGCGATAGTAATCATAAATATCATATCCATGCGCACTTCCAGCAAGGAAAATCGGATTGAGATAAATGAAAGTTACTCCAAGCTCCTGAAGATAATCAAGCTTCTCAAGTATTCCCCTAATATCTCCACCAAAATACTGATGGCAACAGTGGAGAGGTGTTATTGGGTCACTCCAATTGGAAAGAATTGGCCTATCCTCTATTAGTTCATTAAACCAAAATTCGTCTGTTTGCAACGCCAATGCATCATTACTTGGATCTCCATTGTTAAATCTGTCCGGAAAGATCTGATACCCTACTCCTTTACTTACCCACTCTACTTGGGGGAAGTCGTTACTGCCATCAAAAGAGAAAAATGCGTCTGTTGAAGTATTCAGTACAAGAAATTCTTCATTATCAGGTGTTGTGAGCTTGATGTAGTACTCAATCGGCTCAACAAATGGAAGTTCTACCCTCCACATCTCTCCTGAACCCCACCACAGTTGGAGCGACATCTCGTATTCTCCCAAGTTTGTAACTAGTACTGCTGACTGCACTTGACCTGGTTTAGTTTTAAACCTCACAACTGTTCTATTATCTGCTACACAGAGATAAGCAGGATCCCCAGGATTATGTTCTAGGACAAACCCCATGCTACCTTCAACAATCCTTACGGCATTCTTCCCGCCAAATCCATCATCTACGTACTCGTCAGCTTCTGGATCCACTGGATTACCATACTTGTCAGAAGACATATCCTTGACCCACTCTCCATTGATGAAAAACTTGTATTCATATCTTCCCGGTTCAAGGCAGACTGTTATGCTCCATGCTCCATTTTCCTTTTGCATTGGCCATTCCGCCCAGTCATTAAAGCTTCCCCTGAGACTTACCGAGGTTATAGATTCATTCTTCGGTGGCATGTATGTGAAGGTCACAGGCACTTTGGAAGCTGGACATTGAGAGGTGTCTTTCTCGTTAAGATAAATAGTTGTGTAGTTTCCTTCTGGAAGAACGAGAGTTTCTGTTTTAATATTTGTTTGAGTTATGCATCCAGCGAAAGTTACGCTAAGTATTAACAGAATAAAAATCAGGCTAAGATGTCTTTTTTCCATAGCCTAGTATCACCCTCAGTGAATATTGATGATGTCTTATATTAGGTTTTTGGAAAGCAAACATTAAAATGCAGTGACAAGCCTCAGTCCTTCAACATCTTTTATCCTTGCTTTCACATGGTAAACCTCTTCCAGAGTTTCTGGAATGAGCTCTGATGGGCTGCCCATCCAATGCACTTTCCCATTATTGAGAATTAAAAGATTATCCGCATAATTCAAGGCAAGATTCAGATCATGCATAACAGCTATAACAATTTTCTCCTCTTTCAGTTCTTTTAAGAGGTTCATTACCTGAAGGGCATGATTAAGGTCCAAATGAGATGTGGGTTCATCAAGCAGCATAACTTCGCTTCCTTGTGCCAATGCCCTTGCTATCAAAATTAACTGATATTCTCCACCACTCAACTTTGTTACCAGTTCATGGCTCCTATCTCCCATCCCAACTCGCTTTAGAGCATCTTCCACACTTCCTCCGGTGGCATAAGTTCCAAGTTCAACAAACTCTTCAACGGTGAAAGCAAATTCTGGATAGGACGTTTGAGGAACATAAGAGATATAGTAAGCTCGCTCTTTCGGTTTTAAGCTCAAAAGATCTATACCATCCAATTTTGCATAGCCTTGAGGCTTTAAAATTCCAACCAAACACTTGAGAAGGGTTGATTTTCCAGCCCCATTAGGCCCTACAATGGCCAGAAGTTTTCCCCTTTTAGTTGAGAAGAAAACATTCTTAAGAACTTCCTTTTCCCCATAGGAAAAAGATACTTTAACTTCAAGCTTAACCAAGGAGCTCACCCCTCTTCTTCTTCATCAAAAGGTAGATAAAAAAGGGAGCACCAAAAAGGGCAGTTATTATTCCTACTGGCACTTCAGTAGGACTGAGTAAACTTCTCGCAATGAGGTCAGCAAAGACCATTAAGCTACCTCCAAAAAGCGCAGATGCTGGAAGTAATCTCTTATGGTTAGGCCCAAATACCAATCTCATGGCATGAGGACTTATTAGACCCACGAAACCTATTATCCCACTGGTTGCTACAGCAAAAGAAGTGAGAAGCGATATAACCCCTATAATGAGTTTTCGATACAAATTGATATCCAGCCCAATTGAAATACTCTCTTCTCCCAAAAGAAGCAAATTTAATTCTTTCCAGCTTAGAAACAGGAACAATGTTCCTAAAACCGACGAGAGCATGACCACTCTTACTTCCTTCCACATCGCTCCATTGAAAGTTCCCATAAGCCAGAAAATAACATTATGGATGCTCTCTCTTCCCACATAAAGAAGATAAGAGGTCAAGGCACTTGTGAAAAACCCAAGTGCGATTCCAGCTAAAAGCAACGTATCAACTGGGATATGTCCATTTACCTTCGCAATCCTGTAGACCGTGAAAACTGCCAATAGAGCACCGAGCAAAGCAAAAAAGCTCATATAGTGGGGAAAATAAAGGGCCGCTATTGAAGCCCCTACTGCAGCGCCTCCGCTTATTCCGATAATATATGGATCTGCGAGCGGATTTTTAAAGAGAGCTTGAGAAGCCGTACCAGCAGATGCCAAGCTTACTCCAACAAAATACGCTAATAAAACCCTTGGCAGTCGTATTTGAAGCACGATATAAGTATTGCCTTGAAGTGAATTTGGATCTGAAAATGCAATTTTCAAAGTTTTCAAACTGAATGACGAAAGAATTTCTCCAAAGGGTATCCTAACAGAACCCACAGCTATTCCCAAGAGTATTAAGACAATAGATGAGAGCAATAGGAGTATTAACTTTTTCATGTTCCCACTGGATTATTTATCCAAATCATAGTTTAAAAGCTTAACTTATTCTAAAACTAGATGTTTTTGATTACCATACAGAAGGATTTTGGTGCCCCGGCCGGGATTTGAACCCGGGGCGCGGGCTCGAAAGGCCCGCATGTTTGACCGGGCTACACCACCGGGGCGTCCAATATCCTAACCTCGAGATGCATTTAAAAACTTTTCGCTCAAAACCCTTTTAAGTACTGATTATAGGTATCAGTGAGGAGAAATGTTAGGGGTAAAAGTTCCAAAAAAAGAGGCAGAAAAAATAAGAAAACATCTTTTAGAGCTTAATGTGCTCAACAATAACTTTAAAATTAAACATCAAGACGAGTTTGTAATCTTCCCCATAAAGAAGAGAGTAGAAGGGTTTGAAATAATTGAGATTACTTTTGAAAAAGCCATGAAACGACCACACAGCTACCGAGAAGTTGTGAAGATACCTTCAGAAGTTTATCCCCTCCTCCCATCTTCATTCGATATAATAGGCGACATAGCCATAATAGAGCTTCCTGAAGAGCTTATACCCTATGGAAAAAACATTGGAGAAGCAATATTAACGGTTCACAAACATATAAAAGCCGTGTTTGCAAAAGGTAGTAAAATTGTAGGAGAATACAGAGTTAGAGAACTCATCCATCTTGCCGGAGAGAACAGAACTGAAAGTATACACCGAGAAAATGGAATACGGCTAAAACTCGATGTTGCCAAGGTTTACTTTTCCCCAAGACTTGCAACAGAGAGAATGAGGATATTCAAAAAGACCCAAGATGGAGAAATAGTTTTTGATATGTTTGCTGGAGTTGGGCCGTACTCGATACTTCTTGCCAAAAAAGCAAAACTCGTTTTTGCATGTGATCTCAACCCATGGGCAATTAAATATCTCGAAGAAAACAAAAAGCTGAACAAAGTTGAAAACGTTATCCCCATACTTGGAGATGTGAGGAAAGTTGCAGGCCAGATAAAAGCAGATCGTGTAATAATGAATCTCCCCAAATTTGCCCATCAATTCTTAAAAGAAGCCATGAACAGTGTCAAAAGCGGTGGAGTTATTCATTATTATGGCTTTTCTCATGAAAAAAACCTCTTTAAAGAACATGAAAAGAAAATAAAAGAGATTGCAAAAGAACTTGGAAGAGAAGTCAAAACAATAGATCAAAGAAAGATTAGACCCTATGCACCTTATCAGTTTAACATCGCAATAGATTTTATAGTATTTTAAACCTTTTATTTGAAGCTCTAATAGTTTTTAGCATCTTTTCACATCTTGAAATGATGAATCCTTTCAGAAAAGGGCCACTAAAGGGCATGCTCCTGCCATTAATGTACGCCTCATAAATGGAAAGTGCTTCCTTATCCCCAAGACTCTGTAGGATCTTTAATACATCACCTTTCTTTAAGCTCTCCGCACCATTGATTAAGGCAAGTAGCCTAACTGCTTCACCTGCAGTTATATGAAGCATCTTTAGGTTTTCATTATGTCTCTCTGCTAGTTTGAGAAGTCTTTTTGCTCTCCACTCAATAAGCTCTTCAAATCTATATTTTGGAAGTAGCTGGGCTATCTCATCCCCATAAACAACTATGTGGTTCTCTAGGAAGTCTTTTTGATAAATTGTTAAAAATTTAAAGGGTACTCCCTTGTTAAGCGGATCATGTAGATTTCCCAAAAACTCCCACGCAAGGTCAACTTCAACTGGATTTAAGGATTTTATACATTCCTCTAAAATCGACCTTAGATCAGTCAAAATGTCCTCATTATCCCTGATAACTACAAAAAAATCAACATCACTTACCTCTTTCACAAAATCTCCTCTTACAAAGGAACCATATATGATTAAGGAATAGATCTCGCCTTTAAGTCTCTTGTCCTTTTCGATTCTACTCCTTATGCAATTGAGTACCTCACTTTTCCTTAAGCTTTGGTTTGGGATCCGCAAGGCTGATCACACCATTTGAGGTTTTTACGTTTATCTTGTTAAGCGCTCCTACTGGTGAAGGTATGGCTTGCATGTCCTCCTCAATTTTCCAGTCTATTTCATCTCCTATTTCAGCATTCAATACGTTTATAACCCCCACGGGAGTTTCAATAATGTATTTTGCTCCTTCCTTTGGTACATACACTCTCCAAGGCTTTGCTCGCTTGAGATCTACGACTCTTCTGGAAGAATCAAGAAATATCACATCTATGCTCTGAAGCATGAAGAACATGTGTATAGAGGCTCTTATCCTGTTCTCAGAAGGTAGAATAAAAAGAAGGGCATGATCAATATTTGGAGTTAGCATTAACCCCTTAAATCGCTTGAAAAATGTATCTGCAACTTTTACTCTTCCATTCCATACTTGGTTCTTAGTTTTGTTTATCAGCATACTAGAAGAAATAGCAGGACATTCATAATAAATCTTGCGGAGAAAGAAAACAAGGAAAATTAAAGTTCCCCATTAAGAGCTTTTTCCCCGAGCTCAAAACCCTTCTTTAAAGCCCTTAGATTAAGGTGCTCTGTACCCTTAGGAATTGAGTCAAGCACAGCTTTTTCTATTGCTTCATCACTCACTATGCCAGTTAATTTCACCAAAAACCCGAGAGTAAGAATATTCATTGTCAAACTGAGACCAGTAGTTTCTTCAGCTATTTCAGTTAAGGGAAGCGCATAAACTTTGAATTTTCTCTCGAGTTCTTCATTTCTGTTTGGAACGAGGTCTTTCTCCACTATGACTATACCACCTTCTTTAACAACGGGAAGGTACTTTTCATATGCTTGTTGGGAGAGAAGGAGTGCATACTCTGGATTTAATGCCTTTGGGTAATCTACAGGTTCATCACTTATAACCACTTCCGCTCTGCTTGCCCCTCCTCTAGATTCTGGACCGTATGCCTGAGTTTGAACTGCATAAAGACCTTCATATACCGCTGCAGCCCTTCCAAGAATGACACTCGCCAAGATAACCCCCTGACCACCAAAGCCACCTATGAGAACTTCTTTTCTCATTCTTCCCACCCCATCATTTTTCTTGCCCTCTTTTTGTATGCCTCGTACTCTTCTACCAGACTTGGTCTATCTCTATCAATAAATTCTCCAATTACAACCTTGCCTTCAAGTTCTTCTGGAGTCATGTTCTTTGCTTTACTGATAGGCACTGTTATTTGTTGGTACCATTTTATCAGCTCTGTACCTGTCTTCAATCTGTTCCTTCGTCCAAAGCTTATCGGACACTGTGAGAGGAACTCAACCAAAGTAAAGCCTTTTTTCTGAAGGGCTTTCTTTATACTGTTTATACCCTGGATGTAGTTAAAGACACTCCACCTTGCAACATAGTTGGCTCCAGCAGCTACAGCAAGCTCGGCTATGTCAAATGGGTTCTCAAAGCTTCCATAAGGTGCTGTAGTCCCCCTAAGCCCTTTTGGTGTTGTTGGAGCCACCTGCCCCCCTGTCATACCGTATGTAAAGTTATTGATTAGAATCACTGTAATATCAAGATTTCTCCTTATAGCGTGAATTAGATGGTTACCACCTATTGCTGCTGCATCTCCATCCCCCATAAAGGCGATTACCTTAAGCTTGGGGTTGGCCATTTTTATTCCTGTTGCGAAAGCTAATGCTCTCCCATGAGTTGTATGCAAACCATCAAAGTTAACATAACCTGGAACTCTTGATGAACATCCTATTCCACTTACCCACACAATCTCATCCTGATTCAATCCAAGATCATCGATAGCCCTAAGAGTATACTGCAAAACAGCCCCTATACCACAACCAGGACAAAAAATTGTTGGAAGCATATCTTTTCTAAGGTACTTATCCCTAATCTCGTAACTTGACTTTAGATACATTCTCTTCACCTCAAATCATCTTCAATTCTCTCTATTATCTCTTGAGGAGTATGAATTTCGCCACCGATCTTAGGAATCAATTCTACAGGAGCTTTTCCGTTGGAACCTTCCTTAACCATGTGATAAAGCTGGCCAAGGTTCATTTCTGCTACATAGATCTTCTCAACTTTTTTCGCTATATTTTCTATGAGATCAAAATCAAACGGCCATAGAACATTTAATTTAAGAAGTCCTGCTTTAACTCCCCTCTTGCGCAATTCCTTAACTGCTCTCATTGCAGATCTCGCAACAATTCCAAAGCTCACAATAGCAATTTCAGCATCTTCAAGTTCGTACACATTGTAATCAATTATGTCCTTTTTGTTTTTCTCTATTTTCTCAACTATGCGCTTTATTAACTTCTCATGAATCTCACTTTCCACCGTCTTGGGCCTTCCTCTCTCATCATGCGTTAGTCCAGTGACATATGTTCGGTGTCCCTTCCCAAAAATCGGCATTGGGGGAACTAAGTCTCCATGAATATCTCCAAAAGGATACTTAGACTCTTCTTCATTAGCTGGAAGCTTCCTATAAATAAGTTCAAGCTCATCAGGAGTTGGAGCATAAACCCTCTCCCTCATATGTCCAACTTCGGCATCAGTTAAGAGTATCACTGGTGTTCTGTATTTTTCAGCTAAATTGAACGCTTTTATTGTCATGTCAAATGCTTCTTGAACTGTTGCAGGAGTTAACACTATTACACTGTGATCCCCATGAGTTCCCCATATTGCTTGCATAATATCCCCTTGAGCGGCAAGTGTGGGTTGTCCTGTTGATGGGCCGCTTCTTTGGACATTTACTAAAACCAAGGGAGTCTCAGTCATTATAGCATAACCCAGATTTTCCATCATTAAACTGAACCCAGGACCAGAGGTAGCGGTCATTGATTTCGCACCAGCCCAAGAGGCCCCTATAACCGCCGCTATACTCGCTATCTCATCCTCCATCTGAATACTAACTCCATCAACAAGTGGCATATAAAGTGACATGGCTTCAAAAATTTCACTAGCTGGCGTTATCGGATAACCAGCAAAAAATCTACAACCCGCTAGAATTGCCGCTCTTGATATTGCTTCATCACCTTGGATAAAGTCTGCAGCACCTACTGGAAATGGATATCTCATTTTAATCCCTCCTCATAACCTATCCTAAAAGCTTTTAGGTTAATTTCTTCAGTTCCTCTTGGAACCCGCCTTTTTATCGCTTCTTCAACGTTTTCCTTTTTAACAACATTTGTCTTTGCAACTAAATACCCCAATGCCACCATATTAACAGTTAGTGCTAAACCAGTACGCTCTTCTGCAATCCTAGTAAATGGAGCACCTATATAATCTCTATCAGGACGTACTAGCTCCGTGTCAACTATTAAAAGGCCATCCTCTTTAAGTGAGCTTTTTGTTGAATTATAACCAAGTTGAGCAAGTGCAAGTAAAACATCTGCTTTGGTTACCATTAAATCATAAATGGGCTCTTCTGAGATTATGAGATCTGCTATAGAGTGGCCTCCTCTGCTTTGGGAGCCATAATCCTGAGTTTGGATAACATTAAGGCCTTCTATGGCAGCAGCTTCTCCTAGAATAACCCCTGCTAGTATTACGCCCTGTCCACCGAATCCAGCTATTCTAATCTGCATTTTTATCACCCAACCCATACTGCTTAGCCACTTCTTCGATAAGGAAGTTAAGTTCTTCTGTAAACTCAGGTTTTTCTCTATTCACAAGTTCTCCCACTATGATCTTTCCTTTAAGTTCCTCTGGAGAAAGTGTCTTAGCTTTACTTATTGGAACACTATTCTTCTGGAACCACCTAAGCATCTCAGCTGGTGTTTTCATCCTATTTCTTCTTCCAAATTGAACTGGACATTGTGAAATTGCCTCCACAAGGGAGAAACCTTTTACAGTTAGGGCCTTTTTTATACTCTCAATTAATTGGTAGACATGAAAAGTTGTCCATCTCGCTACGTAAGACGCTCCCGCAGAGGCCACAGTTTCTGCTATGTTTAATGGATGCTCAACGTTCCTATATGGGGTTGTAGTTGTAACAGCCCCAAAGGGTGTTGTTGGAGCCACCTGACCCCCTGTCATACCATAAATAAAATTATTGACTAAGATCACTGTTATGTCAATGTTTCTTCTAGCAGCATGAAGAAGGTGATTTCCTCCAATACCTGCCAAATCACCATCACCACTTATAACAACCACTTTTTTATCCGGTAAACCAACCTTAACTCCTGTTGCATATGCTATTGCTCTTCCGTGAGTTGTATGTAATGTATCAGCTAGAAAGTAGGGAGAAGCTATCCATGCGGAGCATCCTATTCCACTCACAACAACTAAATCCCGCGGATCAATTCTAAGTTGATCAATTGCATTTGCGAAAGCGTTTAGTACGGTGCCTCCCCCACAGCCAGGACAGAGAGCCGTAGGAAGAGCTTCCTTTCGGAGGTATTTTGCCATTTTATATTTAGTATAAATCTCTTTTGCCATACACATCACCTTTAAATATCTCCACATCCACCATTAATTAGCGATGATGAATATCTAATCCGCCGAACGGTGACGAGAACGCTCGGCTGAGCTTTCTATCTCTTTTAAAATTTCTTCTGTTGTTAGCGGAACTCCACCAATCTTGTTCACGCCTATAACTGGCACTTCCTCCCTCACAAAACGTTGCACTTCAAGAATCATCTGTCCAAGATTCATCTCCGGCACGAGAATTGTCTGTACATTTTTAGAAAGCTCTTTAATTCTTCTTCCAGGGAAAGGATGTACGGTCTTCGGAACAAACAGACCCACCTTCATTCCTTTTTTCCTAGCCTCTATCACTGCCCCAAGAGAAGGTCTTGCGCTAACTCCCCAGCTCACAAGTAAAATGTCTGCATCTTCGACATAATACTCCTCCCACTTCTGAATCTCAGTCTCATGAACCTCCAACTTCTTGTGAAGTCTTCGTACTAAGCGATCGTGAACCTCTGGAGTATAAACATCCCTAAGACCGCTTTCTTTGTGCGTTGAACCAGTGACATGAGTAAAGTAACCATTTCCAAAGAGGGGCATTGGGGGAACTAAGTCTCCATGAACATCTCCAAAAGGATACTTAGACTCTTCTTCATTAGCTGGAAGCTTCCTATAAACTATTTCTACCTCCTCTGGATCTGGGATCCTTATTTGCTCTCTCGTATGTCCAATTATTCCATCTGCAAGGAGAACAACAGGGATTCTAAACTTCTCACTCAAGTTAAATGCTCTTATTGTTTCCCAGAAGCTGTCCTCCACACTTGTTGGGGAAATCGCAATTATTGGATGATCACCATGAGTTCCCCATCTTGCTTGGAAAAAGTCGCCCTGGGCCCCCTTAGTGGCTTGGCCTGTTGATGGGCCACTTCTTTGGACATCCACTAAAACTAAAGGGGTTTCAGTGAATACGGCATAGCCAAGATTTTCTTGCATTAAACTAAACCCAGGACCAGAAGTAGCAGTCATACTCTTAAATCCCGTCCAAGAGGCCCCTATAACCGCCGCTATACTCGCTATCTCATCCTCCATCTGGATATAATAACCTCTAACTTTCGGAAGTTCTCTTGCCATTGTCTCAGCGATCTCACTCGCCGGTGTTATCGGATAACCAGCATAGAACCTACAACCTGCAAAAAGGGCCCCATATGCTATTGCTTCATCTCCCTGCATGAAGTAATTACCTTTCGGATACAACTTCTTCAAGAGCCCTATTTGTTCGGGCTCATCTCCACGAAATATCATGTTATCACCACTTAACAGCTATAGCAAAGTCAGGACACAGGAGTTCACAAAGTTTACATTTCACACACTTCTCTGCATTCACGGGAAGGGGATAATGAACGCCTTTTTCACTAAGTTCTTTGCTCCATTCAAAAACCGTTCTTGGGCAAAGTTCTAGGCAGATACCACACCCCTTGCATAGGAAAGTGTCCACGCTTATCTCAACTGCCTCCGTTTTCCCAATAGACAAATATCCTTCCTTTTTAACTTCGACATTTGCCATAAGCATCACCTACAATCCGCTAACTCTTTTTACTTATGTAAAACATTTAAAGTTTTCGAAAATTTTCTCACCTATGTACATGGATGGAGACTAAGTTGCTTGTTAAGACTCTAAATACCAACACATATCAGTTTATTGCACATAAACAAGCATCCAATGACCTATTTTAAGTTGAGGTTTTAGGATATTATCTTGATATTTGTAAAAATAGAAAAGCTCACAAGAGTTGAAGCTGCCAATCCATAAGTCCTTCAGTCACTATATACTCCCATTCTTCCATACACTCATGCGTGATTTCTTCGAGGTACTTCAAATCTTGAGTATTTGAGAACTCCCTAATAACCCTTGCAACCATCTTGTCACATTTACCACAGTTGTGAGGGCCCCTCTTTGAACCTGCTCCAACAGGATCGCTTAGAATCCTTTTTTCGGGAAAAGTATTCTTGGCCCACTTAAGAACATCTACAACACTCCAGAGCCAAGGAGTTCTATACTCCCCCTTCTCCCATAATCTTTCATATGTCGTGCCTTTTTGAATATTCGTTATATTTATAGAAAACGTATCCGTATAGGGGGCCGCTTTCCTTATGCTCTCCTTTAGATCCCTAATAGCCTCGCTTTCGCTTAAGAAAATAGGTTTAAAGAGCAGATAAGTCTTCACATGAGCTCCTGCTTTTTTAATAATTTTACTGGCCTTGATAAATTCTTCAAAGGTATTCCCCTTATTTATGCCAACATCAGCTACATCATCATTTGCAGTTTCCAAACCTATGGCTACCTCAAAATATTTATCCCCGATCAGTTCGACCAATTCCTTGATCGTTTCATACCTAACTAATTCTGAACGGCTTTCTACAACAATTTCCTCAACATTTTCAGTCTCTGCCAGCACAGAGAAGATTTTCCTCCTCGTTTCAGGTTTAACTTCTCCATCATCAAGAAAGCTTCCTGAAGTGAATATTCTAACTGAAATAGGGCCTTTTTTACCTTCGATCTTTTTCAAAGCCTTTTTAAAATATTGAATAAGTTTCTCTTGACTCCAAGGTATTTTTGGAGCCTCTGCAGGATAGGAACACATATAACATGCTTCTCCAATTCTATATCGATAACATCCAATAGTCGGAAGGATAACATAAAGAGCATTTCCTTTTTTCCCAGCAACGTTATCTTCACTCATCCAAAATGTCATTAATTCCCACCTAGCAAAGCTTAGGAAAGGTCTTTTTAAGCTTGATGGAAATGCTCATATAGAAGAATAAGGAAAAGCATTATGGTGATATCATGGGGTTAACTCAAGCAAAAACTTATGGGAGTGTAGGAGCCATACTTTCGATTCTTGGCGGGAATATCCCAAGAATTGGGAATTTGATAAGCATAATAGGATTTATATTGATTTTATTGGCTGTAAAAGAGATTTCCCTCGTGGTTAATAGGGAAGACATATTCAAAGATTATTTAGTGGCATTTATACTCCACTTAGGAGCCTTTTTTGTGTTTCTGATTGCACTTATCTCGGTCATAGGGATCACAGTATTACAAGGAATATTTTGGAACTTAGCAGGAAAAGATCTGGAGAGCCTTGGACAAATTATTAAGGGTCTCTTAATAGGAGGAATACTAGCGTGGATTCTTTTTGTTCTTGGATCCTATTATCTCAAAAAGAGTTATGAGAGTATAAGCATTGAGACCGAAGTGGGGATATTCAGAACAACAGGACTCCTGTATTTTGTAGGGGCGATTTTATTGATCGTATTTGGAATAGGAGCATTATTGATTATCATCGGGAAAATACTCGAAATAGTAGCTTATCTCTCTCTACCCGAGAACATTAAAAAAGAGATGACGGTACGTGGAGGGTAAGAGATGGTTAGAATCTTAATAACCAATGATGACGGGATCTATTCAAAAGGAATAAAAGCAGCCGTTGAGGCCCTTCAAGATCTTGGAGAGATTTACGTTGTGGCCCCAATGTTCCAGCGAAGTGCGAGTGGAAGGGCCATGACTCTCCACAGACCATTGAGAGCAAAAAGAATAAACATTGAAGGGGCAAGAATAGCTTACGCTCTGGATGGTATGCCTGTCGACTGTGTAGTCTTTGCTATGGCAAGATTTGGAAAATTTGACCTTGCAATTAGTGGAATAAACCTTGGAGAAAACATGAGTACCGAAATAACGATATCCGGAACAGCAAGTGCTGCTATAGAAGCGGCCACTCATGATATTCCAAGTATTGCAATAAGCTTAGAGGTTAACCGAGAAAAACATAAATTTGGTGAGGGTGAAGAAATAGACTTTTCTATTGCTAAGTTTTTCTTAAGAAAAGTCGCAAAAGCTGTTCTAACTCAAGGAATGCCCAAAAGTGTAGATATGCTTAACGTTAATATTCCATTTGGTGCAAACAAAGATACTCCAATAAAACTCACGCGACTTGCAAAAAGAATGTATATGCCATCAGTTGAAGAGAGAATAGATCCCAAAGGAAACCCATATTATTGGATAGTAGGAACCCAATGCCCCAAGGACATCTTAGAACCAGGAACAGATATGTATGCAGTGAAAGTTGAAAGAAAAGTTAGTGTGACACCAATAAATCTTGACATGACAGCAAAAGTTGAGTTGGAAAAAATTAGAACGCATTTGAAGCTTTAGATAACTTAAAAGAAGCTTGGCGCCCGGGTCGGGATTTGAACCCGAGTCGCGGGAGTGACAGTCCCGCATGATGGGCCTGGCTACACCACCCGGGCATTTGAGTGGCCGGCGGCGTCCCCGGTTTCCCGCCCCCTCTCGGAGGGCAGTACCGCCGGGATCGCTGGCGGGCTTAACTTCCGGGGTCGAAACGAGTCCGGGTGTGACCCCGCCGCTATGACCGCCGTACCACTAACAACTCCCTGTATTGAGTTTATAAATTTTGCGGTAAGAGTACAAGATCCAAAGATCATGAAGGGTAAACTATTTGTGACACCAACGAATAGAAGATGACACGCACCCACAAAAGTGAAAAACTTAAATAGTGAAAACACTTCCTACATAAAAGCGGTGATGAAAATGAAAGTTAAAAGTCTCATGACCCCAGATCCAGTAGTAATTGAACTCCCAGCTACTAGGAATTATGCACTAGATCTTTTTAAAAGGCACAAGGTTAGGTCTTTTCCGGTTGTTAAAAGAGGTACAAAGGAACTTGTTGGAATAGTTAGTATTAAACGCGTCCTCTTACATCCTGATGAGGATCAACTTGCGATGCTTGTTAAAAGAGACGTTCCCACAGTTCATCCAAATGATAGTTTGAAGAAAGCCGTAAATCTAATTTTAAAGCACAGCTACAGAAGAGTTATTATAGTAGACAAAGAAAATAAGGTTATAGGAATTCTAACCGTAGGGGACATAATAAGAAGGTATTTATCGACAAATGAAAAAATGAAAAACATAGAAATTGAGCCATATTATCAAAAGTATGTGAGTGTTGTATGGAAAGGAACTCCATTAAAAGCGGCCTTAAAAGCCCTTCTGCTTTCTAACTCCATGGCTCTACCTGTAATAGACGACGAAGGAAGCCTCATTGGAATTATTGATGAAACCGACCTACTCAAAGATAGTGAAGTAGTTAGAGTCATGAAAACTGCAGAACTTGCAGCATCTAGCGAGGAAGAGTGGATTTTAGAGAGCCATCCTGTACTTTTATTCGAGAAATCTGAGCTTCAGCTTCCCAAGAAGCCTGTGGAAGAAATAATGACAACCCAGCTGAAATTGGCAACCCCTCATATGAGCGTATATGAAGTGGCAAATATAATGACCCAAGAACACATAGAGCAACTCCCTGTAATCCGTGGAGAAGGAGAGATAATAGGGCTTATCAGAGATATTGACTTACTGAAAGCCATAGTGAATGCAAAATGAATTCTATTTCCCTTTCTATTATTGGTTTTGGAAATGTCGGAAAAGGGGTAGCAGAGGTTCTTTATGCTAAGAACAGATATTTTAAAGAAAAATATGGGGCTGAGATAAAAGTAGTCAGTATTTCCGATTCTAGCGCCACACTCTGGAACTCTGAGGGAATAAATCTTGAAGAGGCTCTTGAGGTTAAGAGGAGCTTTGGCTCACTTAAATTTTGGGGACAAGAATATGAGATATACTCTTTAAGCCCAAATGAAGTCGTTGAGGAGATAGAGAGTGACATAGTAGTAGACGTTACAAACGACCCAAATGCAGGAAAATGGCATTTAAAAGCCCTAAAAGCAGGTAAAATCGTTGTAACATCAAACAAACCCCCTGTAGTTTTTTATTACGATGATTTAATCAGTATATCTCACAAAAAACGTATTCCTTATCTCTTTGAAGCTACGGTTATGGCAGGAACTCCCATAATAACACTCTTAAGAACTGGCATACCTGCAGATTCGGTGATAAAAATCCTTGGAGTCCTTAATGGAACAACTACTTTTATACTAAACTCCATTGAAAATGGCATGAACTTTCAGAAAGCTCTTAAAAGAGCACAAGAACTAGGAATAGCTGAGAGAGATCCCTCTGGAGATCTAAAAGGAATAGATGCTGCATATAAAGCAGCAATCTTACATAACCTGGCCTTTCGCCCAATAGACTTCGACAAAGTTCAGATAGAGGGAATAGACTCCCTCTCAGAGGATGAAGTTAGAATGGCCAAGAAAAAAAGAAAACCATTTAGACTACTAGCATCCATAGAGGATGGAAAAATAGAAGTGAAGCCCACAAGGATTCCTATAGATAGCCCACTTGCAGTAAACGGGACCTCAAACATTGTAATAATAGAAACAGACTTGCTTGGGAAACTAATTATTAAAGGCTCTGGAGCCGGCATAAAAGAAACTGCTTCAGGAGTTGTAGGGGACATTATACGAGCAATTAGAATACAAAAAGACTTCACTTTTTAGGTTAATGAGAGATCTATAGATATTGGTAATTAACGCAAATCTTTATAATGGCTTCCTTGATTTTGATTTCGGTGAAAGTATGGAACACGTTATAGCCCTCCATCAAGTTTACGGTGAACTTATCTTTAGGGGCCTAAAATATCATGAAATTAGGAAAAAGCCTATTTTCAAGGAGGGTGATACCATCTTTCTCTATATTGCAAGAGGCAACTTGAACATTCTAAGGAGAACCCTTGAAAAGCTAGGACTCACTGAAGATCAGGCTTTAACCAAGAGAGGGAGCATAGTTGGAGGTTTTGAAGTAGGAGAAGTCATCAAAGCAGATTTTGAAACATTGTGGGAACTCACAAAAGATAGTAGTGGCCTTACATTTGTCTATGGGGAGGAAGAGGGCAAAAAGTGGCTGAAAGCTTATATTAAAGAATATGGATACGCATTCACGGTGGAAAAGCCATTTTTATTTCAAGAACCGCTAACAAGGGAAAAAATGAAAGACCTTTACGGCGTACAGGTGGAAGGAATTATTCATCTCTCCACTAAAAGCCGACAACCCTGGGTAAAGGCCCTTTTTGAAGATCTTATGGTCAGAGAGATACGTTTTATTTAGCCCCCATTTTCTGAATCGTAGATTATATAAGGTCCGGTACTTAGTTTTTCTAGTTCCTCTTTGGTGAGGAGTCTACTTTTAACTTTCTCTCCTATTAGTGCACTATTCCCAAATGGATCCATAATTTTTACTGTAAGAGGCTTTTTGCCCTCTTTTACCTCTGCAATATAACTCAAGATTTCCTCGATTTTTCTAACACTTTCCTCATCGTTCTCCTGCTGTTTAAATCTCTTAGCCATTAAAAGCGTCTCCCTAGCCCTTTCAAGAACTCCTTCCACATTACTAACAAAACCTTGACTTGCAGGACCTGGCTCTATTTTTATCCCTATTTCCTCAAGCTCAATTGTACCACTTTTGCTTCTTACGACTCTTGTAAAGAGATCCTTTTCCTCCTCTACTTTAACCACATACGCTCTTGGTTCTTTTTCCTCCAAAAGCATGACATCTGCGTTCCTATATCCACATTCCTCACAGATTATCGTGGATTCCATGACTTTCCCAAAATAAGGTATTTCATGAATATGATTCAAAGCCTTTAGAGTATTCTTCCCACCACAAATGGGACAATCACCTAATCTAATTTCATGGATCTCACTCATTTTTAACTCACCACAACTAAAAAGAAGAGGGGGTTTATAAAGGTTAGAGAACCCGTCAGCCTTTGTAGATCTTAATATCAGGAGGGGTTATTAATATCTTAATTTCATGTTTAGCTATCTTTGCGGTTTCTCCACCAAGAGCTTGAGTAATACCCTTTATCTGTTCTACAACTTTAGCCAGTACTTCAGGTTTTGATTCCAGAGGAGTTAAATCTGCAATAATAATATTGCCCACTTGAATTTCCTCAGAAATTTTCTCCAAATCACTGTAACTAGTAACAACAATTTTCTTTATGTATCTAATCTCTGGTTCGGTGATCGTTTTTGCTATAAGATCTTCTTCCAGGGGAATAACTTCGACTTCATGTTTAACATCCCTTTTCCTACCCGCTCCAAGTTCTTTCTTTGGTTCTTCTTTTTTGATGATCTTATCAAACAACCCCATAGTTTTTCACCCCAAAACATTCTTGACTAAGTTATTTTTTGGTACTAACTCTTTATATTTCTTGTGGATGAGAGTTTGATAAATACCCGATTAATTCCTCCTTAAAGAAGGGAAGTTTTTAAGTCCCAGAGATATGATATTCAAAAACTAAAGGATTTCCATTGATAGAGTAAACATTGATAAAGCAGTTAATTCATAACTAATAACACTAGAATGCGAGTTAGAAGAATAACTGGGCTCACCTAGGGGAGAAGCTAAATTTCGTCAATTGTTTATATAGGAAAATTGTTATCAAATATGGCCAATATGACTTCTTCACTCAACAGTTTCTATGAGACCATAAGGCAACAAAGGATAAAAAGGTCAAAAATAGGCCCGTTTATCGAAAGCTTTATATACCTTTAATTCCAAAAATAAGAATGAAGAATTTCCCCAGGAGGTGTTATGAATGGCTGAGTTGCCAATTGCCCCAATTGATAGGTTGATTAGAAAGGCTGGTGCTGAGAGAGTTAGCGAAGATGCCGCCAAAGTACTTGCCGAATACCTCGAAGAGTACGCAGTTGAGCTTGCTAAGAAGTCAGTTGAGTTTGCTAGACACGCTGGCAGAAAGACAGTCAAAGCAGAAGACATCAAACTCGCTATCAAAGCTTGATGGCCTTTCTTTCTTTTGTCTTTTATATTATAATTATGGATATCTCCACTGGGTCTCCCATGGCTTAAATATTCTAAAACTGAATCTTTCATGTGTGATTTCTCCCACGAGAAACGTTGGATCACTCATTCTGGGAATAGTAGGAGAACCAGGATTAAGAAGAATCACTTCTTTTCCCATATATTCATATCTCTTATAAAAGAACCTATGAGTGTGGCCAAAAATAAGAATATCTACTCCCATTTCTAACGCCTTGTATTTTAATGTCTGCTCGTCTAAACTTAAAAACCGATGACCATGTAAGAGTCCAATTCTAAGTCCTCCAATCTCCAAAATCTTTTCTTCAGGTAGAAAAGGCTTGTCAAGGTTGCCTCTTACTGCAATAATTGGCGCAATCTCTTCAAAACGCTCTAGAAGTTCTGGGGCTGTTAAATCCCCAGCATGCAGAATCAATTCCACTTTCTCATTTTTAAAAACATTAAAAAGTAAATCGGGCAGATAGGAGGTTTTGTCCGGATAATGCGTGTCACTCACTATGCCTACTTTCACAGTTGCTCCCCAACATCCTACGTAGGTATCCTTATATTAAGTTTATCCACTAATTCTTTGTATCTATTCCTCACCGTTACTTCTGTAACTCTAGCAACTTCCGCGACTTCCCTTTGAGTCATCTTCTCTCCCTCAAGAAGACTAGCTATGTATATTGCAGCTGCAGCTATTCCTGTAGGACCTTTTCCACTAGTAAGGCCCCTTTCAATAGCCATGTTAACTATTTTTATTGCTCTTCTTTTCGTCTTTTCACGAACTCCAAGCTGATCCCCAAACCTCACAACGTAATCCACCGGACTGGTAGGTCTAAGCTTCAGGTTTAACTCCCGAACTAAGTATCTATAGCTACGGCCAATTTCTTTTTTGTCTACTTTTGAAACATCCTCTATCTCATCAAGAGTTCTAGGAGCATTAGCTACTCTACATGCAGCATATAAACAAGCTGAAACCATACCCTCTATAGATCTTCCCCGAACTAGTCTGTTAATAACCGCTTTTCTATAAAGAACGGCTGCAATCTCTCGTATATTCCTAGGCAGTCCAAGCTGAGACCCCATTCTATCAAGTTCGCTTAGGGCAAATGCCAGATTCCTATCTATAGCATCACTTATCCTCATTCTCCTTTGCCACATTCTCAATCTATACATCTTGGCCCTAGTACTACCCGAGATATCATTTCCATGAATATCCTTGTTTCTCCAATCTATGTCTGTTGAAAGACCCTTATCATGGAGCATTACAGTCTCAGGAGCTCCAACTCTAGAACGCTTTTCTCTCTGTCCGGGTTCAAATGCCCTCCATTCTGGACCAAGATCCATTATTTCTTCATCCAACACATACCCACATTGAGAACAAACGATTTCCGCCCTGCTTGGATCATAAATCAAATTTTCCGAACCACAGATTGGACATCTTTTAATACCTCCAAGTTGAGTCAAAAACTCTCACCCCCTCTTTTGGGGGGCAGGGCGACGTTTACGTACTCTTTTTACTTTTTTTGACTTCTTAGAACCAGAAGAGGATCTCTTCCTTTTTCTTTCATCAATATAAAGAATTTCTCCAATATACCTTTCTGGATCTTTGACACGTGGTTTTATAGCTACATATGGAGCAGTGACAGGACCAAAAACATCTTTAACTACCCCAATAAGTTGAAGGTTTTTATCTACTACCGGATCATTTAACACCGGTATGAATGTTGAGCGAAGTATCAAGAAGCCCTGTTTCGCATAATGAGAAACCTTGCCCAAACGCCTCATAGCCCCACCCCAATCGAAAACCTTTTAAATATATTTACTTTTTCCCTTTTAAACCTTTCTATTTACTACTTAATGTAGTCAAATTTGCGGGAAAACTTTTTAAACATTAGGTA